>JBBSTU010000014.1:0-34846 GCA_038235595.1 Actinomycetales bacterium
CGTGTTCGCCCGTGCCAGGCCCGCCCAGGGCGGGCCCGTACGGGCGAGGCAAACCCGCCCTAGTTCCCTCTGGAGCCGACCCGCGCGGGCCCGTCGGAGCCGGCTCAGCGGCATCCGGGATGGGGGTCGACCAGAACCCGGCCGTCGCGGTTCCGCCACTGCGGCGCTGGCTCGCCTCGAGATCGGCCAGCTGCTGCCGGAGCCTCTCGAGAAGCGAACCATTCGTGTCCATGACTCAAACCCTGGAGGCCACCACCGACACTGCCCCACCCACGAAGGGGTCTTGTCCACAACCGAACTGGCCACTGGACTTTACCAAGGGCCCCACTCGGATCGGTACGAAAGTGGCCACTCGACCGGTACGGAACTGAACTCCTCGATCGGTACGGAAGTGGCCACTCGACCGGGTGTGTTCGGCTCTTCGCGGCGCCAACCGGGGAGCGCACGAGGGCAGTTGACCTGTGACGTCAACGTGGCGGGCCGGCGCGCGATCGCGCGGTGGCCGGCATCGTCAAGCCCGCGCGCACCGAGACGACCAACAACACTTCCTCGCCGTCGACGGAGCACCAGGAGAGCGTGGCACCGTTCGAAGCCGCGACGCGACCGGCCTCGGCGCAGGGCTGCCCGGCGCTCACCCCGGTCTGCGCGTGGCTGGCCCCGGCCAGTGCGGCGAGGTCAGCAGCCAGACGGGCTCGATGACTCGCGACCACGGCCGAACCCAGCACCAGGGCCGCCAGCGTCACCGCCAGCACGACCCCGGTCAGAGTGACAGCGAGCACCGTTCCCGCTCCGCGGTCGCGCCCCGCTGACACTGCGATCGACCTCGGCGTCACCAGGGGCATCACCCAGCCTCTTGTTCGACCGGGGTGGTCGCGGTGGCCAGGAGGCTCCAGGACGGCACGAAGCCCGCCCATCCGCCGGTGGTTGCGGTGACGACCACCCGAACCTCTCCCCGGGCAGAGCCGATCGACACCCGAGCCCCCGATGGTGCCGCCCGCGCCGCCAGCGCACGGACCTGCGCCGGAGGGTCGCCCCGGGCCGCCGCGCGGGCGCCCAACCGGGCGGCGTCGACGCACCGCACCTGGTCGACCACCGCTCCGAGCCCCGCGAGACAGACCGCGAGCACCAGCACCACCGCGGGGATGGCCACTGCCAGCTCGGCGGTGACCATGCCCGCGTCGTGACGACGAACCACCCTCGACACCTCCGCCGGCTGGCCCTGGCGACCACAAGACACGCCAGGAGGCGAGCAGGTGCGGGGCGAAGAGTGCCCAGACGACTCAGCCCGCCAGAGCAAGAGCACTTCGCACCAGGCCGGCGAGGGCGCTGCGCACGGCATCCGACTTGACGACACCGAGGAGCACGAGCGCGAACGTGCAGGCGGCCATGATGCCGACGGCGTACTCGGCCGTCGTCATGCCTGCGTCAGGTTCGCGCCGTCGCAGCAACCTCGTGAGCTTGGCAGTCATGGATGGGTCCTTTCTGGGTGAGCTCGTCGGCATCTCCGACGAGCAGCTCATTCCGACGTCAGCAACCGACGCCCGAGAGAGACAACGAGGGGCACCACCGTGGTGAGGCAGAACGCAGGTAGCAGAACGAGACCCAGCGGCAGAACGAGCCGCACTCCAACCTGAGCCGCAGCCAGCTCGAGACGCTCGAGGTCGGCGCGACGTGTGTCGTCGGAAGCCTTCATGAGCAGGGCAGCCGGGGCGATACCGGCCCGGTGGGCGATGCTGACCGCACGGGCAGCAGGCGCCCAAGCGGGGTCGACGGAGGCCCAGGCCTCCTGCTCATCAGCCCCCCAGCGCAGCGCCGCGGCCACCTGGCGCAGATCCTGCGACACGTCGTCAGCTGACTGGTCTGCTACCGCGTCGAGCACCCGCCAGGTGGGCAAGCCAGACCGGAAGGCGAGGGCGAGGAGCGCCAGCGCGGAAGCCACCGCTTCCGCGCTGGGCGCCGTTCGCGCCCCCAACGCGGCCTTCGAGCTGCGCCGCCTCCGTGACGAAGGCAAACCACGATGAGATGAACTGGTCTGTGATTCCGTCGAGTTCGACGATCGACACGTGACGGCGGTATGGGAGCCATTGGCGTCATCGGGCTGCAGCTGCCCACGACGTGATGCTCCGTGGGAGCTTCGCACCGGCAGTAGCAGCACCACCGCGACTGTGAGGATGGCCACGAGGTACGGCGCGAGCATGAGACTCATGCCCCGACCGCGGTTCTCACCAGTCGGCGGCACCAGAGTCGCCCGACGACCACGAGGATCACCCCGGCTCCGACCGACACCGCCGCCAGCGACGACCCCAGGTAGAGCTCGAGCGGCGAGAGGCCGCAGGCCAGCCCGAACAGCGGACCGGTGAGCGGGAGCGCCGTCAGCACGAAGACCGTCGCCCGCGGACCGGCGACGGCGACCGCCACCCTCCGCTGTCGCGCTCGCGCGTCACGAAGTGCCTCCGCCGCCCGCTCCACTGCCTCGGCCAACGGAGCACCGGTCACCTCCGAGAGCCGCCAGGCGCCGGCCACGAAGGCAATCGGGCCAGAGCCGGAACGCGCCGCCAGATCGACCCAGGCCCCCGACGCCGGGAGGCCCATAAGGGCGGCGTGCTCAAGACCCTCGACGAACTGCCGCAGCTCGACCGAGGGCAGGCCGTGGGCCGAGGTGGCGGCCAGGCGAACGGCGGCTGCCGGCGTCAACCCGGCGTGAAGGGCGGGGCCGGCTGCGTCGAGCAGGGCCAGGGCGGCCGCTTCGACATCCCCAGCATGTCGGCTCGCACGCCACCGCCCAAAGGCCTGAACCGGGTCGTCGTTCCACAGTGCGTTGAGACGACCCAGCGCTCCACTTGAGCCTTGCTCGTCAGGCGGTCGTGCTGTGACCAGCGTCAGAGCCTCGTGCGCTCGACGGGTCGAGGGCCGGCCCGGCCACAGCAGCACGGCGCCGACCACTGCCACAAAGGTCAGGGGGGCCGCGACCGTCATTGCGACACCCCCGGATGTACATCCTCGAGGCCGAGGCGGCCGGCGATGGCGGCCCATCCCTCCAGGCGGTGGGGTCGTGTGCCCGGCCCGGCCCAGCTCGCGGCCGGCACGACGCACGGAACCCCGCCGCGACGCACGACCGCCGCGATCTGCGCCACCCGCCGCACCGAGCCGGCGCGAGCCACGTGGATCACGAGGTCGATGGCCGACGCCAGCTGCGACTGCACGGCGGTCGGCCCCAGCCCGGCCAGTGCACCGAGCGCCTCGAACCTGGCCAGGAGGTCGTCGGGAGCGTTGGCGTGCACCGTGCCGCAGCCGCCCTCGTGCCCAGTGTTGAGCGCCGCCAGCAGGTCGCGCACCTCGGCGCCTCGCACCTCACCCACGACCAGCCGGTCGGGTCGCATCCGCAGCGCCTGTCGCACCAACGTGGTCAGCGTCACCTCCCCCACCCCCTCGACGTTGGGTGGCCGGGCCTCGAGTCGAACCACATGGGGGTGCTCGACATGCAGCTCCCGGACGTCTTCGACGATGAGGATGCGTTCGGACTCGGGGGCCTCGCCGAGCAGGGCTGCGAGCAGGGTGGTCTTGCCTGCCCCGGTGCCACCCGAGACCACGAAGGCCACCCGCTCAGCCACCACAGCGCACAGCAGCTCACGCCACTCTGGGGGGAACATGCCGAGCTGTTCGAGCTGCGCCAGTTCGACGGGCACGCGGGAAGGCACCCGGATGGTGATGTGCGGACCGTCTGCGACGAGCGGTGGCAGCACCGCGTGCAGACGGTCGCCCGTCGGCAGCTGGCCGTCGACCCAGGGGCTCGCCTCGTCGAGGCGACGCCCCGCAAGACCCGCCAGGCGAACGGCCAGCGCACGGGCGTCGTCGGGGGAGAGTCGTTCGCCGGTCCAGCGCATGCCGTTTCCGTGGTCGACCCAGATGCGACCGTCACCGTTGACCGCGATATCGGTCACCTCCGGTTCGCCGAGCCAGCGGTCGAGGGGACCAGCGCCCAGCACCCGTGACGACAAGGTGTCTCGGGTCTGCTCGACCCGTCCGAGGCCCAGCGGGCCCGACTCGGTGTTGGCTACATCGCGAACGAGCCGCACGTCGGGCGAGCGACCCTCGCGGGCGTGTCTCCAGATGGCCGGGCTGAGGCTCATGCGGCACGCTCCGCAGCGACAAGACGCAGGAGCAGGTCGTCAGCCACGTCGACGAGCGAGCCACGCCCTCGTGCTCCCGGAACGATGCCGCGCTCGAGGTCGCTGACAACCCGGTGCTCATCACCCACGATCCCGGCGAGCGGCAGGTCGAGGTGGTCGACCACGACGTCGGCAAGGTCGTCGGAGACGGACGCTCCGCGCAGCACGACCCAGATCTGCGGGGGCGGGCACGACCATGCTGTGATGGTGCTGGCCGTGGGCAGCTCGCACAGAACCGTCTTCAGCACAGCGGTGGAGGCAGACGCCGCTGCGACCTGCGACAGCTGGGAGCCGACGACCAGCACGACCACATCGACCAGGCCGGCAACCGCCGCGAGCACCGCCACGTCTCTGGGCAGGTCGAGCACGGTCACCTCGTGGGCCCGCGCCAGCCCCGACACGACATCGGAGACGACGTCGGAGACACCACCGTCTCCCTCCTGGGCAGGGTCGCCGTGACCGGCGCTGTCACCCGCTGGCAGGGAGCGGGGCTCGGCTGCGGCGATAGCAGCGCCGCGGTCGTAGGCCAGCACCCGAACGCCCTCCGAACAGGGCAGCCGCTGAGCGAGAGCCGCGCCGTCGACGACTCCGATCACCTCGACGAGGGCGTCCCACCGCCATCCGGCATGCTGCTCGACCCCGAACACGACATCGAGTCGGCCCGCCACGTGGTCGAGGTCGACCGCGACCGCCTCCCGCCCGGCACCTGCAGCGCGAACGGCCACGGCGGCGGCGAGGGTTGAGGCGCCGACCCCTCCTGAGGCCGGGATGAAGGCGATGACGTGTCCCATGGGCCCACCGTCCGCCCAGACGGAAGAGTCAGCCCAGCGACATCCGGCAGCCTGTGGACGAACCGGCAAGTCGCGAGGGGGTGTGGACACAGAGAGTCCGACCCCGGCCAGACGCGACGTCAGCCCGACTCACCCGCCACCCACCCCGAGCTCCGGGCCTGGAAATGCCGGTGGCCTTCACCGGGGGGGAGATGAAGGCCACCACGTGCCATCCGGCAATCGGGGGGGACACGCCGGACCGCGCGGCGCCAAGCCCCAATGGGGGGCGCACCTCAATGGTCACGCTCGGGTCTGCCGAAAAGCAAGCGCGACGCGCAAATCGAAGCCGAGATACGTTGCGCCACAAGCGTTTGGGCGACCGCGACCGATGGACCAAAGCCCCGTAACGGGCGAAGGCCCCCCAACAGTGTCGGGGGGCCTTCCAGAGATGCTCCGTGCTACCAGGCGTGCATCTTGTCTGTGTCGCCCCGGTTGTGTCCCGGGGGTGAACGGTTCCAAGGGAACTGATCTCGCGTGGGTACTCGGTGCTTCTCGAGAACTGCCATTCTCGGAATCTCTGCCTACGCCTCTCGGCGATGTGGTTCCTTGGGTCATTTGTACCTCAGGGCTCGGCGAGACAACAGACTCCGGGAGCTTGATCCGCAGAAAGTGTCCACCACCGTGGACACCCGTGGTTTCAGCCGAGCCGCCCCGCCCGAACCGCGTCACAGATGCGCACGCCCTCACCCACCCCCGCGACGACCGCGTCGGCCGCCTGCCGTAGCCACAGCCCGACGCCGGCGGCTGATCCCTCGCTGTAGGCCGTCAGCGCGCCGAGGTAGGCCGGCCCGCCGCCGATCACATGGCCTGCCTCGGGAACCGCCACCCCGGTCGGGTCGAGACCGAGGGCCTGCACCAGTGCCCGCTCCATGGCGCGTGCCACGAGCCCGTTGCCGTTCGCGAACGGGCGGATGCAGGCCAGCTCGGCGTGCACGAGCGACGCGATCACCACGGCCGGGGGGCGGCTCGGACCCGAGCTGAGCGCGATGATCAGGTCAGACAGGTTCGCGAGGCGGATCGAGACCACCGAGGCCGGCGGAGCGGGCCCGAGATCGACGAGCTCGTCGCACGGTTCGCCGGCCCGCCGCGGTCGGCCCAACCGGTCGCTCGCCACGAGGGACGAGGCCGCCGCGACGTGCATACGGGCCAGCACCTGGAGAGGAGCGGTGAGCACCAGGGCCACCACCCGTTCGCTCTCTGCCGTGGCTCCCACGGCTCCCCGAACCACGCGCATCGCCGGATCGGGGTCAGGCGGCCACCCGCGGGCACCGCTCATGTGTTCGCGCACCGCCGTGAGCGGCAGGTTGGCGCCGTCGAGGGCAGCGCTGGCCTGGGCGCCTCGAACCCGGGACTCGGCCGACGCCTCGGGGATGCGGCGACGGAGGGCCTCGTGGAAACGCAGCCGGGTGCAGGCCTCGCGGGCCGCCTCCGCGCGCTCCCGCACTCCCGGGAGGTCGACGAGCACGGCCACCTGCTGGGCCAGGGCGGTTCGGTCGGCGGACAGGCTCACGGAGCCAGCCTAGGAGCCCGTCGGGTTCGGCGACCCAGGGGCCGCCCGACCCAGGGGAGACCCGACCCAGGGGAGACCCGACCCAGGGGAGACCCGGCGCAGGGGAGGCCCGCCAGCACCACGCCCAGCGAGAGGGCGGGTGGCGTCGTCAGTCACCCGAGGCCTGAGCGGCATCCGGTGCGGGTTGGATGCCGCCGGGCTCAGCCCGCAAGCGGCTATCCTGACGACCGTGACAGCGTTCGTGCGAGGCAACCTCGCGTGGTGGCCGCCCAGCTGAGGCGGCCCTCCCGCGACCTTGTCGCGAACTTCACTGTGAAGAGCCGCCCACGGGCGGCTCTTGTCATGTCTGGCGGGCGACCTCTCGTGGGCACCCATCCCTCCCGAAAGAGGTACCGACATGCCGACCATCTCGCCCGCGACCCCGAACGGCGACGAGAGCACGACCTACGCCGCAGCCCTCGAGCGCAGCACCGTGCTCGACTCCCTCATCGACGACTCGGCCTCCGCCAACCCCCAGCGGTTTCGGATGCTGACCGGAGACCGGCCGACCGGCCCACTACACATCGGGCACTACCTGGCCAGCCTTCGTAACCGGGTTCGCCTGCAGAACAAGGGCGTCGAGACCTTCGTGGTCATCGCCGACTACCAGGTCATCACCGACCGCGACTCGGTCGGTGATCTCGGCGAGAACGTCTACGGCCTGGTGCTCGACTATCTCGCCGCTGGTCTCGACCCGGAGCGCACGACGATCTTCACGCACAGCGCCGTACCGGCCCTGAACCAGCTGATGCTGCCGTTCCTGTCGCTCGTCACCGACGCTGAGCTGCGGCGAAACCCGACGGTCAAGGACGAGCTCGCCCTCACGGGTTCGAGGCCCTTGTCGGGCCTGCTGCTGACCTACCCGGTGCACCAGGCTGCGGACGTGCTGTTCTGCCACTCACGCGTCGTGCCGGTCGGTCGCGACCAGCTGCCCCACCTCGAGCTGACGCGGGCGATCGCCCGCCGTTTCAACACCCGGTATGCCGCCGGGCAGTCGGTCTTCGCCGAGCCGGAGGCCCTGCTCAGTGACGTGCCGCTGCTGCTGGGCACGGACGGCACGAAGATGGCCAAGAGCAAGGGCAACGTGGTGAACCTTCGAGACACCGCCGACGAGACCGCAAGACGTGTTCGGGCCGCCCGAACCGACTCGGAGCGACGGATCACCTTCGACCCCGTGGGGCGCCCGGAGGTGGCAAACCTGCTCACGGTGGCCGGCCTGTTCCTCGGCGAGAGCCCGGAGTCGGTCGCCGAACAGGTCGGCAACAGTGGCGCCGCCGGACTCAAGACCACCGTCGTCGAGGCGATCAACGAGGGGTTGGCCGGCCACCGGTCGCGACGGGCCGAGCTCGCTCGCGACCCGGCCGCGGTAACCGCCGTGCTGCACGAGGGCAACGCCCGCGCGAACGAGGTGGCCACGCGCACCCTCGCGACGGTGCGGGCGGTGATGGGGATGGCCTACTGACCGGGGCGGTGCGCTGGCGCGCTGCCCGTGACCGGCACCGGCACTGGCACTGGCACACTGACTGGCCTGAGCCGCAGGGCTGCCCGGTCTCGTTCGCCGAGCGCCGCCTCGTCGAGCAGGGCTGCCACGGCAGGCGTGGGGGCGGTGCCGCCGTGGGACGCCGGCAGCCACCACCGGTCGCCGTCGTGGCGCGGCCGGTCCGGGTGCATGGCCATGGCCTGCTCGAGCAGCCGACCGGTGGCCTCGCGCAACGCCGCACTGACGGTCCGCGGGTCGTCACCGACACGAGGATGCAGCGGCGAACCGACGAGGATCGTGACGGCCCGACCGCGCCGAAGACTGGCGCGCCCGCCCACGGTCAGCACTCGCTGACCGCCCCACACCACGACGGGCACGAGCGGCACCTGACAAGCTGTGGCAACGGCGGCCGCTCCCGGCTTGAAGTCGCGCAGCGTCCACGACCGACTGATCGTCGCCTCGGGAAAGACCCCCACGACCTCGCCTCGCCAGGCGTCGCTGACGGCCCGGCGCAGGGCCACCTCGCCATGCGCGCGGTCGACCGGGATGTGGCCCATGGCGCGCATCAGCCGACCCACGAACGGCACCGCGAAGACGGCCTCCTTCGTCAGGAAGCGCACGAACCGACCCCGTCGCACACCGACGAGGCCGACGAAGAGGAAGTCGAGGAAGCTGACGTGGTTGCTGGCCAGAACGGCGCCGCCGCGCTTCGGCAGGTTCGCGGCGCCACGAACCTGAATCCGCAACCCCAGCCCGGCGAACAGGCCGCGGGCCAGTCGGACGACGATGCGGTAGGTGCGGTCGGTCACGCGAGAAGTTCGAGCCCGAGGGCGCCCCGGATTGGCCACCGCACGACTGGTGTCACCGCATGACCGCTCGTCGGCCGAGCCGGACCGCTCACCTGACTACTGGCGGGTAGGGAGGTGACCCGCGTCACGACCCCCTTGCTCCGCAAACTACGGTGGCCTTGAGTTGAACTCGTTGGGCCTCCACGTGCCGCTCCGCGGCCGCTCGAGACCCACCCGCACCATTGCCGATGCGAAAGGTGGAACCCCGTGAGCGACGACACCCTCAGCCACGTGACCGATGACCCCTCCCTCTCCCCCGCCGCTGACTTCGCGGCCCGGGCGAACGGCACGGCTGACCTCTACGAGGCGGCCGAGACCGACCCCGAGGGGTTCTGGGCCGAGCAGGCCAGAAAGTACCTCACGTGGAGCAAACCCTTCACGGAGTCGCTCGACTGGAGCAACCCGCCGTTCGCCAAGTGGTTCGCCGACGGTGAGCTCAACGCCTGCGTCAATGCCGTCGACCGGCACGTCGAGGCCGGCAACGGCGAGCGGGTGGCCATCCACTTCGTCGGCGAGCCCGAGGGCGACACCCGCGACATCACCTACGCCGAGCTTCACCAACAGGTGCAGCGCGCCGCAAACGTGCTGACCGACCTGGGGGTCGGTAAGGGCGACACCGTCGCCATCTACCTGCCGATGATCCCCGAGGCGGCCGTCGCCATGCTGGCCTGCGCCCGCATCGGCGCTCCACACTCGGTGGTGTTCGGCGGCTACTCCGCCGACGCCCTGCGCACCCGCATCGAAGACGGTGGCGCCAAGGTCGTCATCACCTCCGACGGTGGCTACCGCCGCGGCAAGCCGTCGGCGCTCAAGCCTGCCGTCGATGCTGCCCTCGAGGGCGGGGAGACCTCGGTGACCAACGTTCTCGTCGTGCGCCGTACCGGCCAGGACACCGCCTGGAACGAGCGGGACCTCTGGTGGCACGAGGCGCTCGAGAAGGCCGCGCCGACTCACGAGGCCCAGGCGTTCGAGGCCGAGCACCCGCTGTTCATCCTCTACACCTCCGGCACCACGGGTAAGCCCAAGGGCATCTTCCACACCACCGGCGGCTACCTGACGCAGTGCGCCTACACCAACGCCGTGGTGCACGACGTGCACGCCGACACCGACGTCTACTGGTGCACGGCCGACATCGGCTGGGTGACCGGGCACTCCTACATCGTCTACGGGCCGTTGACCAACGGCGCCACCCAGGTGATGTACGAGGGCACCCCCGACACCCCGCACCAGGGCCGCTGGTGGCAGATCGTGCAGGACTACAAGGTGACGATCCTCTACACGGCCCCCACCGCGGTGCGCACCTTCATGAAGTGGGGCGACGACATCCCGGCGAAGTTCGACCTCAGCTCATTGCGTCTGCTCGGGTCGGTCGGTGAGCCGATCAACCCCGAGGCCTGGCTCTGGTACCGCAAGCACATCGGCGCGAACACCACCCCGATCGTCGACACCTGGTGGCAGACCGAGACCGGGGCCATCATGATCAGCCCCCTGCCGGGGGTCACGACCCTCGAGCCCGGTTCGGCCCAGAAGCCCATCCCGGGTATCGCCGCCGAGATCCTCGACGACGAGGGCCAGCCGCTCACCGAACCCGAGCAGGTCGGGTACCTGGTGCTCACCAAGCCCTGGCCGGCCATGCTGCGCGGCATCTGGGGCGACCCGGAGCGCTACCAGCAGACCTACTGGAGCCGCTTCGGGCCGAAGTACTACTTCGCCGGCGACGGCGCCAAGTACGACGCGGCGGGCAACATCTGGCTGCTGGGCCGGGTCGACGACGTGATGAACGTGTCGGGTCACCGGCTCTCGACCACCGAGATCGAGTCGGCCCTCGTCTCCCACCCGAAGGTGGCCGAGGCCGCCGTGGTGGGGGCGTCCGACGTCACCACGGGCCAGGCCGTGTGCGCGTTCGTCATCCTGCGCGCCGAGGCCGTGGCGGAGGCCGACGAGGTGGGCGAGGGCGCCGACCTCGTGCAGGAGCTGCGTAACCACGTGGCCAAGGAGATCGGCCCGATCGCCAAGCCGCGGCAGATCCTCATCGTCGCCGAGCTGCCCAAGACCCGCTCCGGCAAGATCATGCGACGCCTGCTCAAGGACGTCGCCGAGGGCCGGGAGGTCGGTGACGTCACGACGCTCGCCGACGGTTCGGTCATGGACCTGATCAAGGCCGGCATGAGCAGCGGCTCGGGCGACTGACCGCTCAGACAGAACAGAGTGGCCGGATGCCGCTGCCCCCGGTGGGGTCAGCGGCATCCGGTCCTGCTGGGCCGGCGTGGTGGGCGAGCGCCCTCAGGCCGTCTTGGTGGCCAGCACGCAGAACTCGTTGTAGATGAAGAGCTTCCCGACCGGTCGCGGGAACGGGAAGCTGTACGCCTTGACCGGGGTGAGGCCCACGGCCCGGCAGATGCGCGAGATGTCCTCGTCGGTCGTGAAGCTCACATGGGTGGGGTCGCTGCGGTAGCCGACCTCCTGCGGGCAGACGACGAAGACCGAGCCGCCGGGGCGCAGGTAGGGCAGGTACGAGGTGAGCAGTTCGCGGCTCTCGGCCTCGGTCATGTGCTCGAGCACATGCGCCACGAGGAAGGCGTCGAAGGCGCCCGGTCGGGCCTGGTCACTGCCCTCGAACTCCTCGACCGTCATCGCCTGGAGACCGTCGCGTCGGGCCATCTCGATCGCCGACGCGTTGTGGTCGACCCCGAGCGAGCCGGCGGGCAGGGCCCCGAGGTTGCGCCCGATGCCGCAGCCGATGTCGAGCGTGCGGCCGAGCTTCTGTCGCTTGAGGTTGAGCCGGTAGGGCAGCTGAACCGGCAGGATCTGCTTCCACCAGACCCCCTGCTTCTTCTGCAGCCTCTCGGCGTAGCTCGAGTCCTGGGTTCCGTCGCTCACGTACTGCTCCCGTCGCTGCCAACTGTCGCCCGTCACCCTATCGCCTGCATCCGGCGACAAGGCCGGGTCGCCGGCAGGCGCAGACAGACGCAGTAGGGATGAGGCACTACCGTCTAGGGGTGAGCGACCCGAGCATTGCGCCCGAAGCGGGCGAGTCCCAAACTGCCGACCCGACTGCCGACCAGACGGCCGAGACCGCCGACCAGGTCTCGTTCGAGAGCCTGGGCCTCGGCGACCGGGTGCTGAAGGCCCTTCGTGCGGTGGGCTACGAGCACCCCTCGCCCATCCAGGCCGCCACCATCCCGGCTCTGCTCGAGGGGCGTCACGTCGTCGGCCTGGCTCAGACCGGAACGGGCAAGACGGCGGCATTCGCGCTGCCGATCCTCAGCCGGCTCGACCTGTCGCAGAAGAGCCCGCAGGCGCTCGTGCTCGCTCCCACACGGGAGCTGGCCCTGCAGGTGTGCGAGGCCTTCGAGCGCTACGCCGCCTTCATGAAGGGGGTGCACGTGCTGCCCGTCTACGGCGGGCAGGCCTACGGTGTGCAGCTGAGTGCGCTGCGCCGCGGGGTGCACATCGTCGTGGGCACGCCCGGGCGCATCATGGACCACCTGGAGAAGGGCACCCTCGACCTGAGCCAGCTGCGCTTCCTCGTGCTCGACGAGGCCGACGAGATGCTCAAGATGGGTTTCGCCGAAGACGTCGAGACAATCCTGGCCGACACCCCCGACGACAAGCATGTGGCCCTGTTCTCGGCCACGATGCCGGCGCAGATCCGGCGTATCTCGAAGAAGTACCTGCACGACCCGGTCGAGATCACGGTCAAGAACACCGCCAAGACCACCCCCAACATCACCCAGCGCTACCTGATGGTGTCCTACCCCCAGAAGGTCGACGCCCTGACGCGGATCCTCGAGGTGGAGAACTTCGAGGGCATGATCGTGTTCGTCCGCACCAAGAACGAGACCGAGACGCTCGCCGAGAAGCTGCGCGCCCGAGGCTTCTCGGCGATGGCTATCAACGGCGACATCGCCCAGAACCAGCGCGAGCGCACCGTCGACCAGCTCAAGTCGGGCAAGCTCGACATCCTGGTCGCCACCGATGTCGCGGCCCGTGGTCTTGACGTGGAGCGGATCAGCCACGTCGTCAACTACGACATCCCCACCGACACCGAGTCGTACGTGCACCGCATCGGCCGCACCGGACGAGCGGGGCGCAGCGGTGACGCCATCTCGTTCGTCACCCCGCGAGAGCGCCACCTGCTCAAGGCGATCGAGAAGGCCACGCGGCAGTCGCTGACGCCGATGAACCTCCCGACCGCCGAAGACATCAACGCCACCCGGCTGAACCGGTTCGACGACGCCATCACCGCTGCCCTCGCCACCGACCGGGTCGACTTCTTCCGCGAGGTCGTCGACCACTACGTGGCTGAGCACAACGTGCCCGAGGCCGACGTCGCCGCCGCGCTCGCCGTCGTGCTCCAGGGCGACGAGCCGATGCTGCTCGACCCGGAGCCCCCCCGTCGGGAACGCAGCTTCGACGAACGACCGGCACGGAGTGGCCGTGACGAGCGCCCTGCTCGGGGGCACGCCGGTGGTCACGACACGCGCGGCAGCCGGCCCCAGCGTGGTGAACGCCCCCGCTCAGGCCAGGGCGGCCCGCTCGTCGGGTACCGGATCTCCGTCGGCAAGCGCCACCGGGTCGAGCCGCGTCAGATCGTCGGCGCCATCGCCAACGAGGGAGGGCTCGGTCGGGCCGACTTCGGACACATCGACATCCGCGCCGACCACTCGATCGTCGAGCTGCCGGCCACCCTGCCCCCGGGTGCGTTGGAGGCGCTGAGCGTCACCCGTATCTCTGGGCAGCTGATCGAGCTGCGGCTGGCCGGTGGCGCCGGACCAGATGCGGGTGCCCGCACCAAGCCACGGTCGAAGCCCCATCACGGCTGAGCCGCCCACCGCAACCAGCCGATACACTGGACTGGGCTCGTTCAGCGGCGGGTCGAGGTGTGCCGGGAAGTCTGGTCGGCGTTCCATCACTCGACGGATCCGACTGACCACACCGACCAAACCGACCCCCCTGATCTGAGGGCCGCATGGCTGACGAGACAAACGCCCCCAACCCCGATCCCGGCTCCCCTACCTCCCCTGACCCCAACGGGTCAGCAGACACCGCCCCGACCCGGGCCGACCGGGGGCGGCTCTTCGGGCGCGGAAGCTGGAAAGAGGCGCGCATCGTCGCCGAGTACCTGCGCGCCGAGACGGTGGGCGGGGCCGTGCTGCTCGTCGCGGCAGTCGCCGCCCTCATCTGGGCCAACAGCCCCTGGCGCGAGGGCTACGGAGCGCTTCGCGACACGGTGGTCGGCTTCGAGAGCCTGCACCTCGACCTCAGCCTCGGCGCCTGGGCGGGCGACGGGCTGCTCGCCATCTTCTTCCTGGTGGCCGGCATCGAGCTGAAGCGCGAGTTCGTCGCCGGAGACCTCTCCGACCGCCGCCGTGCGGCGCTGCCCATCGCCGCGGCCGTGTGCGGCGTGGTGCTTCCCGCGGTGCTCTACGTCGTCACCGTGCGACTGCTCAGCCAGGGCCTCGACGCGGGCGAGCTGAGCAGCATCCTGCGTGGGTGGGCCGTGCCGACGGCTACCGACATCGCCTTCGCCCTCGCGGTGCTCGCCGTGATCGGATCGCACCTGCCGAGCGGGCTGCGCTCGTTCCTGCTCACCCTCGCGGTCGTCGACGACCTGATCGCGATCACGATCATCGCCATCTTCTACACCGAGAGCGTCAACCTGTTGCTGCTGCTCGCGGCCGTCGTGCCGCTCGCGGCGTGGCGCCTGATGCTCAAGCGCTCGATGCTGAACCCCTTCCTGCTCGCCGTGCCGGCGCTGCTGGCCTGGGGGCTGGTGCACGCCAGCGGGGTGCACGCGACCGTGGCGGGCGTGCTGCTCGGCCTCCTCGTGCCGGTCAGCCGTGAGCTCGAGGACGACCCCGATCGTCACTCGCTCGCGGAGCGTCTCGAGCACCGCATCCGCCCGTTCTCGGCGGGCTTCGCCGTACCCGTCTTCGCCTTCTTCGCCGCCGGCGTGACGGTCGTCGGTGGGGGCCTGGGCGCTGCCGTACGCGACTCGGCCGCGATCGGGGTGGTGGTGGGCCTCGTGGTGGGCAAGGCGGTCGGCGTGCTCGGTGGCACCTGGGCGGTGGCCCGGTTCACCAAGGCAGAGCTTGACGACGACCTGACGTGGACCGACGTGCTGGGGATCTCGTTGCTGAGCGGTGTCGGGTTCACCGTCAGCCTGCTCGTGGGCGAGCTGGCCTTCGGCACGGGTTCCGAGCGTGACGACCACGTCAAGCTCGCCGTGCTCGTCGGTAGCCTCATCGCGGCGCTGCTGGCCACGGTCGTGCTGCGGGCGCGCAACCGGCACTACCGGCTCGTCGAGCAACGCGACAGTGTCGACTCCGACCAAGACGGCATCCCCGACGTCTACCAGGCACAGTAGGGTTGCCTCGTTGGCGGGCGTCTTGACGCCACCGACCAGACTCGGGCATGCCCGAGCACCCCACAGCGCAGCTGCGCACCGTCGGTCAGCAGCACGGCCCGACGGCCGAACCAAGGAACGCGAGGACATCACTCGATGAGCACCGACCCTCAGCAGGAACGGACCCTGGGCCAGCTGGTCGCCTCTGCGTCGGCTGACTTCTCCTCCATCGTGCGTGGCGAGATCTCTCTCGCCAAGGCCGAGGTCGGCAAGCAGGTCAAGAAGGCCGGTCTCGGTGGGGCGCTGCTGGCAGCGGCCGGGGTCGTGGCCTTCTACAGCGTCTACTTCATCTTCACCACCATCGCCGAAGGCATCGAGGCCCTCGGCCTACCCCGCTGGCTCAGCTTTCTGATCGTCACGGTGCTCATGCTGCTCGTGGCCGCCGTGCTCGCGTGGCTGGGAATCCGCAAGATGAAGACCGTCGAACCCAGCCCCACGAAGACGATCGAGAGCACGAAGGCCACCGTCGCCGGCCTCAAGGCCGCCGTCGCCAACCCTGGCACCGTCACCCCGGCGCCTCGACCCGTCGTACGGGGTCCCGCCGGGCCCACTGCTCGCACGGTCTCCGCATCGACGGCGAAGGCGGCCGCGACCCCCACCTCAGCGAACCCCACCTCAGCCACCCCCACCTCAGCCACCCCCACCTCAGCCACCCCCACCTCAGCGGCATCCTCGAGCGCAACGCCCGACCCCACCCGCGACGCCTGACGGCAACCGCCCTCACTCTGCTCATGCCGGTCGACAGCGCCTTCGTCAACATCGAGGGCCCGTGGGAGCACCGGTACGTCTCGGCCAACGGAGCCCGTTTTCACGTCGCCGAGATGGGCGAGGGACCCCTCGTGGTGCTGTTGCACGGGTTCCCCCAGTTCTGGTTCGCGTGGCGTCACCAGATGGTCTCGCTGTCGGCCGCCGGCTATCGGGTGGCGGCCATGGACCTGCGCGGCTTCGGGGGCTCTGACAAGCCTCCGCGCGGCTACGACAGCTACGTGGCCACGCTTGACGTCGCGAGCGTGATCCGGGCGCTGGGCGAGCAACGGGCCGTCGTCATGGGACAGGGGCTGGGCGGGTGGATTGCCTGGTGCATGCCGGTGCTGCGCCCCGACGCGGTGAGCGCGATCGCCTCGCTCTCGATGGCGCATCCCCGCGTCATGCGCCACGCCACCTGGACCAACCGTGCCCAGCGAGAAGCTTCGCGCTGGATCGTGGCGCTACAGAAACCGTTCGTGCCGGAGCGCGAGATGGCTCGGTCGCACGACTACGTGGCGGGCCTGCTCACCGACTGGGCGTCACCGCTCGGCTCGTTCCCCACCGAAGAGGACATCTCCTGCTACGGCGACGCGATGATGATCCCGTTCGTAGCCCATTCGGCCGCCGAGCACTACCGCTGGCTCGGGCGTTCGGCGGTCCGGCCCGACGGGCCGCTGTTCATGCGCCGCATCCGGCACGCGATTCGCGTTCCGGTGCTGCAGCTGCAGGGCACCGACGACCGGTGCGTGGTCGCCTCGGCCACCTACGGGTCGGGCGCCTGGGTGCCGGGCGACTACCGCCACGTCAAGATCGAGGGTGCTGGGCACTTCCTCACCGAGGAGGCGCCCGAGGCCGTGGGCGCCGAGCTCCAGACGTGGCTCGGCAGCCTGCCGTGAGTAGCCCGCTGTCGCTACCCGACGCCGGCGGGGTCGAGTGGTCGGTGTGCCTACGAGACGGCGGAGGGATGCCGCTGAGCTCGACGGGTGCCGACGTGAGCCTTCGCACGGCATCCGTCGGCAAGGTGCTGCTGCTGCTCGAGACGGCCCGGGCCCTGACCGAGGGCGAGCTGGCGCCCGACGAGGTGCTCACCCGCACGCTGGAGGAGTGGGTGGCCGACTCGGGTCTGTGGCACACCCTCTCCGTCGAGTCGCTACCGCTCGGCGATGTCGCGGCCCTGATCGCAGCCGTGTCTGACAACCTCGCCACCAACGTGCTGCTTCGCCGCATCGGGCTCGACCAGGTGGCCCGGCTCGCGACCGAGCTGGGCCTGCGTGCCACCGCCCTGCACGACCGGGTTCGCGACACGCGCACCTCCTCTCACGCTGCGACCCTCTCGACCGGCAGCGCGGCCGAGCTCAGTGAGCTGATGACCCGGATCGCCACCGGCACCGCAGTGTCGGCCCCCGCTGACTCTCTGGTGCGGCAATGGCTCTCGGCGAACGTCGACCAGTCGATGGTCGGGGCGGTCTTCGTCGAACAGGCCGGCCTTGACCCCATCGCCCACCATGTGCTGCTCACGGAGGCGGTCGACCGGGTCGACGAGCAGGCCGCTGAGTGGGTCACTGAGTGGGTCGTTGCCGGCGAACGAACGCGCAGGCCGGCAGCCGGGCACCCCCTCGGCGTCTGGAACAAGACCGGCACCGACAGCGGCGTGCGGGCGGATGTCGGCGCTGCGACCCGCGGCGGGCGCACTGTCACCTGGGCGGCGATCGCCAACTGGGAGCCGCACAACTCCGCTCTGTTCGAGATTGGCGGCGACGACTCCGGTGCGGGCCCGGTCGCCCGGCCGGGCCGGTCGGCCCACACCCGCGACGACCTGACGACGTGGGCGGTCCTGCGGGGGATGCGCCAGGTGGGCGAGCTCGCGCTTGATGCCCTGACCCGCTGACCCACCCCGGTCGACCGTTCGGGCGCCTGGTCGAGCAGACCCAGGGTCAGGAGTCGAGTGGCCACCTGTCGCGGTCGGGCAGCCGGGCACGCGCCGGTCACCCGGCAGGCCCGAGGTATCAGCCGCCCACGGCCGGCCTCTTTACGTGCACACGACACGAATGGAGCACCGGTCATGGCACTACACGCAAGCTGGGTACACGGCAACGCCGTGCAGGTGGAGAGTCCCGAGAACTGCGTCTCGGTCGGGCACTACGGGTGGGGCGGTGACTCCGCCCTCAAGCCGGGCAAGGCGAGCTGGTTCCACATCCCGATCCCGACGCCGGTCATCACCGGGGATGTGCGCACCACGGTGCAGCGGCTGTTCGTGCTGTACAAGGCCGAGAACTGCGAGGTGCGCAACGTGCACGTCTACGACGGGTCGGCCAAGGTGCAGGAGCTGAACGACCTCAACCTCACGGGCGAACATCGCTCCGGGCTCGACGGCGCGAACACTTTCGATCTCGCTGCACCGCACACCGTGTTGTTCGGCATGGGGATCACGTTCTTCGTGCAGGCCTCGATCGGCTTCGACACCGTCATCAGGACGCGGTTCATCACCGCCACCGCGGGCGCCGACTTCCACACGTGAGTCAGCCGGGTGGCCAACCGGGTTGGGCCCAGGTCGGCCACTCGACGTGAACGAAAGTGGCCACTCGACTTCGGGGCACCGGGGCCGCTCGACCTGAACCAAAGTGGCCACTCGACCTGGCTGGGGAGGGTCGGTCAGGCCGCGAGGCACGCGCCGGTGCCGACGGCCGCGCCGGCCGAGGCGGCCCGGTCGATCACCGGCATGGCCTCAGCGAGCGTGAGCGCGTAACCCGTGCGGTCGTCTTCCAGTGACTTCGCGAAGACGACGCCGACCACCCGGCCCTGGGTGTCGAGCAGTGGCCCACCTGAGTTGCCCGGTTGCACCGTCGTGTTCAACGAGTAGATCTCGCGAACCACGGTTCCGGTGGAGTAGATGTCGTAACCCCGGGCGTTGAGGGTGGCCCGCACTCGCGCCGAGACGACCGTGAAGGGCCCGTCGAGCGGATAGCCGGACACCACTGCGGACTGGCCGCGCTCGAGCCCCGGACCGAGTCGCAGAGCGGGCGCGTCGAGCCCGTCCACGCTGAGCACGGCCAGGTCGCGGTCGGGGTCGAAGAGCACCACGCTGGCCGGGAGGATCTCGTTGCCCGACTCGACGCGCAGCCGGCTCGCCCCCGCCACGACGTGCGCGTTGGTGATGATGCGTCCGGGGCTGACCACCCAGCCCGTGCCTTCCTGCCCGCGTTGGCACGAGTCGGAGGCGGTCGTCACCTTGACGATCGAGGGCCGCGTCTCGCGGATCGCCGCCGAGCGGGTCACCCCGGGGTCAGGGTCCTGAACCGGGGTGATCGGTTCGGGCGCCAGTCCGCCGAAGACCTGCGGGAAGCCCTGGTCGGAGAGGAAGTTGCGAAAGCCCGCGAAGATCTGGCCGGTCTGGTCGGGAGCGACCCGGTCGACCGCTTGCAGCACCCGTGAGTCGGAGACCGCCCGGGCCAGGGTCGGGTTGCCGGCCGTGCGAAGGGTGCCCCCGATAAAACCGAGCACGAGCGCAGCAGCGACGGCGACGATCACACCGCCCAGCACCGAGTCGACCCTGCGCAACGCGGTCTGACCCACCTTCTTGCTGATCGCCCCTCCGATCAGACTGCCGAGGAACTGGCCCAGCCAGCCGATGGCCACGACACCGACGATCAGGGCCACCACCCGCCAACGGTTGTCATCAGCCACCGCGTCCCAGCGCGCCAACAGTGCGGGCAGCTGCCAGATGGCGAGCAACGCGCCGCCCAGAAAGCCGACGAGTGAGAAGACGCTGGCGATCAGGCCCTGGCGGAAGCCCGAGACCGCGTAGCCGAGCAGCGCGAGCACCAGTACGACGTCGGTGACGTCACCGCCGGTCACGACCGCTCACCCTGGAGGTAGCGGTCGGGGATCGGTCGCTCGATGCTGGCGTCCCACGCCTGGTCGAGGCCCCCGAACTCGAGGACGCGGCTGAGCAGGCCGGCCGTGAACCCCCACAGCAGGAGGTCGTCGAGGTCAAAGGCCGGGCCGACGAAACCGCTGGGATGCGTGACCGTGAAACGGTGCTCGGGGTCGAGCAGGTGCACGACCGGAACCGAGATGACGTCGTGCACCTCGGCGGGGTCGCGCACCGAGAGAGCCGAGGGGTGGGTCCACCAACCGAGCACCGGGGTGACAACGAACCGCGATGGGGGCAGAAAGAGCGACGGCAGCTCGGTCAGTACTTCGACTCCCGAGGGGTCGAGTCCGGTCTCCTCCTGCGCCTCGCGCAACGCGGTGGCGACCAGGTCGGTGTCGTCAGCGTCGCGAGCGCCGCCGGGGAAGGCGATCTGAGCGGGGTGGCTGCGCATGTCATGAGAACGTTCGAGCAGCACGACGTGCTCCCCCGCTACCTGTGAACCACCTTTCGGAGCCTGTGAGTCCGCCGGGGCCGGCCCGAACAGGATGAGCACCGCCGACTCGCGCCCTCCTTCTTCAGGAGGTAGCAGCCTCGAGAAACGTTCCGGCTCGATCTGCGGCATCCGCGCCGCCAGGTCGCGCAACCAGGTGGGGCACGGGGCGCCCCCTGCGGCGACGGCAACCGGCTCGATCGTGCCCCGAGCGCCGGAGTAGGCGATGTTGCTCGGGCGACCGCTCACTTCGGGGCCAGCTCGTACTTCAGCAGCTTGGCCGCCTTGTCGGGATCGGTCTCACCGATGCCGTAGCTCGGGCACCAACGGGCCACGGGGCAGGCGCCGCACGCCGGCCGCTTCGCGTGGCAGGTGCGCCGGCCGTGGAACACGACGACGTGGCTGAGCATCGTCCAGTCACGGCGCAGGAACATCGAGCCGACCTCGTGCTCGACCTTGACGGGATCTTCTTCGGTCGTCCAGCCGAACCGTCGCGACAGCCGTCCGAAGTGCGTGTCGACGGTGATGCCCGGCACGTTGAAGGCGTTGCCGAGCACGACGTTCGCGGTCTTGCGCCCCACGCCGGGCAACGTGACGAGGTCGGCGAGCCGGCCGGGCACCTCGCCGTCGAACGACTCGACCAGTGCGGCGCCGAGCTTGATCAGCGAGTCGGTCTTGGCCCGGTAGAAGCCGGTGGGCTGAACGATCGTCTCGAGCTCGGTGCGGTCGGCGCCGGCGTAGTCGGCGGCCGTGCGGTACTTCGCGAAGACGATCGGCGTGACCTTGTTGACCCCGACGTCAGTGGTCTGTGCCGAGAGCACGGTCGCGACGAGCAGCTCGAGAGGGTTGGTGAAGTCGAGCTCGCAATGTGCGTACGGATAGCGGTCGTGGAGGGCGCGGTACATCTTGCGGGCGCGCCGAACGGTCGCGACGTCCTTCTGGGGCACGTCGACGCGAGGCTTGGCGCGTGGCTTGGCGCGAGCTTTGGCAGGCACAGCGCCACCTTATGCCGCCACGCTGACTGCGGTACGTCGCGCAGCGGTGCGGGTCAGCGGTGAGCGGCCGGCCCCGCCCGGCTGCCGGTCAGCTCGTGCTGCAACCCAACGGCATCCGGTCGATGACCCAGTTCATGACACACTGACCAAGTGGATCTCGACGTGGTGAGGCGCGCCCCTCTGTTCAAGGCACTCGACGACGAGGCGGCTGCTGCCCTTCAGAGCGAGATGGCCCGGCTGCACATGGAGCGCGGCGACGTGCTGTTCCACGAGGGAGACCCCGGCGACACCCTTTACGTCATCGCCGAGGGCAAGATCAAGCTCGGTCGCACCAGCCCCGACGGGCGCGAGAACCTCGTGGCCATCCTCGGCCCCGGTGAGATGTTCGGCGAGCTGAGCCTGTTCGACCCCGGCCCCCGCACCATGACGGCCACAGCGGTGGCCGAGGCGCAGCTGCTGGTGCTGCGCAACGAGTCGCTCACGGCCGTGCTCACCGGCCGCCCCGGAGTCGCGACCGCTCTGCTCGCCGCCCTCGCCCAGCGGCTACGCCGCACCAACGAGCACCTGGCCGATCTCGTCTTCACCGATGTTCCCGGCCGCGTCGCGAAGGCGCTGCTCGACCTGTCGGAGCGGTTCGGTCGGCCCGTCGAGGGTGGTCTCATGGTGTCGCACGACCTGACCCAGGAGGAGCTGGCCCAGCTCGTCGGGGCCTCTCGCGAGACGGTGAACAAGGCGCTGGCCGATTTCGCCACCCGCGGCTGGTTGCGGCTCGAGGCCCGGGCCGTGCTGCTGCAGGACGTCGAGCGGCTGCGACGCCGCGCCCGCTGACCCACCCTCATGAGGCGGGCGGGTGGCTACGGCCGGTCGGCGTCACGCCGTTGGTCGGTGGCGTAGACCGCGGCCTGGGTGCGACTCTGCATCCCGAGCTTGGCCAGCAGGCCGGAGACGTAGTTCTTCACCGTCTTCTCGGCCAGGAAGAGCCGCTCGCCGATCTGTCGGTTGGTGAGGCCTTCCGCGATGAGGTCCAGGATCTCGCTCTCGCGGGCCGTCAGCGGCGGATGACCTGACGCACGAACGTCGCCGACCGGGTCACGCAGACGGTGGAGCAGACGCTCGACGAGTGCGGGGTCGATGAGCGAGTGTCCACCCGCGACGTGTTCGATGGCGTCGGTGAGCGAGGCCCCCCGGATCTGCTTGAGCAGGTAGCCCGAGGCTCCCGCCATGACCGCTGCGAAGAGCGCCTCGTCGTCGTCGTAGGAGGTGAGGATCAGGCAACGTGTGTGCGGGCTGCTCACCCGAATCTCGCGACAGACGTCGATGCCGCTGCCGTCGGGCAGTCGCGCATCGAGCAGCGCCACGTCAGGGGCGGCGGCCGGGATGCGACGCAGGGCTTCGGCTGCCGTCGCCGCCTCTCCGACGACGGTGATGCGCGGATGCGCGTCGATCAGGTCGACCAGTCCGCGGCGCACGATCTCGTGGTCGTCGAGCAGGAAGACCGTGATAGCGGCATCCGTCACGGGCGGGGTGGGGTGACTCACCTGGGGATTGTGTCACCTTCGACGAGGCCCGAGGCCGTCGGCAGGGGAACGGCCCAGCGCAAGGTTGTTCCGGCGCCGAGCACGAGATCCGAGGTGCCGCCACGCGCCGCGGCGCGCGCCTCGAGGTTCGCCAGCCCGCTGCGCCTGCGCGTGACGTCCTCCGCGAGCAGACCCGAGGCATCCAGGATGCCGGTCCCGTCGTCGGTCACCTCGACCGCCACTCCGGTCGCGGCGACCACGACACGGGCGGTGGCGATGGTGGCATTCGCATGCTTCGCGACGTTCGTGAGTGCCTCACGCAGCACCGCCTGGAGGTCGTGCAGCAAGGCCGCGTCGACCAAGGTGTCAACGGGTCCCTCCACCACCAGTCGCGGTGCGAACCCCAAGCTGGGAGAGGTCGACTCCACTACCTCCTGCAGCACCGAGCGCACGCTGCGGGGCTGGTCGGGCTGTCGGTGCAGCTCGAAGATCGCCTGTCGGATCTGACGAATCGTGTCGTCGAGGTCGTCGACGGTGCGCAGCAAGGTGTCGCGCAGCAGCGGGTCGGTGACCCGCTGGGCCCCGGACTGCACGGTCAGACCGATCGCGAACACCCGCTGGATGACGTGGTCGTGCAGGTCTCGGGCGATACGGTCGCGGTCTTCGAGCACCATGAGGCGCTCGTGGTCGTCGCGCCGACCAGCCAGCTCGAGGGCGATGGCGGCGTGGGTGGCGAACGACTGGGCCATGTCGAGGTCGGACGCGCCGAAGGCCCGGGCGCCGACCCGCCGACCGACGACGATCGCCGCTCGCACACCGGCTTCACTGACGAGCGGACAGGCCATGACCGGGCCCACCTCCATGGCCGCCCGGAGGTGCACGAAGTAGTGCGCCCCGTCACCGGCCGGGTCGATCGTCAGGGGCCGCCCTGTGTTGATCGCCTCGCGCGCGATGGACTCATGGGTCGGATAGGTCAGCCCGGTCAGATGCTCTGCCCCCTCGCCTCGCGCCACGAGCACCCTCATCCGCTCAGGCCCGACCTCACCGATGCCGAGCCGTCCGGTGCGTTGGGGTCGTCCTGGCGCCCCGGCGTCGGGACTACGCTGTTCCGGCGCCGGCTCGAGAAAGACGATGGTGACCACGTCGGCATCAGCGAGGCGCAGCACTGCGTTGGCCACCTGTTCTAACGCATCCTGGCCCGGGTCTGGCTGCAGCAGCTGTCGGCTGATCTCGCCCGACGCCCGCAGCCACTCCTGACGGTTGCGCGACTCCTCGTAGAGGCGGGCGTTCTCGATCGCGACTCCCGCGGTGGCCGCGAGGGCCAGCACGAGGTCCTCGTCGTCGTCGGTGAAGTCGAGGCCGTCGAGGCGGTCGGTGAGATAGAGGTTGCCGAACACCGCCCCACGCGACCGGATCGGCACGCCCAGGAAGGTCTGCATCGAGGGGTGTCCCGGGGGAACCCCGGTCGCGCGTGGGTCATCGTCGATCGAGTGCAGCCGGATCGCCCGCGGCGTGCCGACGATGGCCCCGAGCAGGCCGCGCCCCGTCGGCAGCGCGCCGATGCGGGCCACGGTCTCGGCGTCGACCCCCTCGTGCAGGAACTGTTCGAGATGGCCGTCTGGCCCGATGACACCGAGCGCCGCGTACCGGGCTGAGGCCAGCTCGCGGGCGGCCTCGACGATCCGGCGCAGCACCCCAGCCAACGACAGCTCGGCCACGATCGACCGGTTGGCCGTGAGCAACGACCGCAGCCGGTCCTGCTCGGAGGGAGCCGTCATCGGCCCGGCCCCCCCGTTGCTCGTGCTGGGGCGTTGGGCGACCAAGATCGAGCCGCGTCTCGGCCGCGCCCGTGGGTGGTGGTCATCACCCCAGGCTAGGTGGTGCGCTACCGGGCCAGGCTCAGGTTCACCGGGTTTCCGATGCGGCCCGGGTGGCCCGTCTGCGAGCCGGCGTCGAGGCGACACCTCATCCATGCGCCGGTGGTTCCGTCGGCGGCCGAGCGTGCCGGGCCGGTGCGAAGAACCGGCCCGTCAGCTGGGCGACGCTGATGCCGATGAAGACGTTGCGGATGCCGCCGGCCCACGGCTCCGCGCCGTCGACCGTCCAGAGCCGGGCCAGCTGAGCCGGAGACGCGATTCCCGTGGCGTAACCCCGGGCCAGCACGCTCCAGCCGGTGTGACTCTGCTCGTCGAGATCGTCGACCTCGAAGACGACCTGGGTGCGGCGACCCAGCTCGGAGAGGATGCCGTAGGGCGAGGTGCGGAAGACGATGAGGTCGTCGTACCAGGCGTAGCTGACCGGAAAGATCTGCGGCCCGTGTGCGGCGCTCCACCCCACCCGGCCGACCTCACCGGCCTCGAGCAGCTCCTGACTGCGAGCCGGCGACAGGGATCCGACGGTCACCGGGTGGTCGTTGTGACGACCGGTCCCGGTGACTGGCCCGCGATCGATGCCGCCGTGTTCACCTTCGGTGGCCTGGTTGTCCGCAGCCGCGTCCGTGTTCTCCGTGCTCGTCTGCATCGTCGTAGCCATCCGCGTCGTGGAAGGAGATCAGGGGAGCACGCGACCGAGGGCGGTACCGCGCCACTGCCTGGCCAGGCCCCAGACCCGGCCGGCGCCCAGGATGGCGAGCGTGATCATGGCGAGGGCATAGATGAGGTGGTAGTCGATGATCGGGTTGGTCGACCCACTGGGGTCGCCCGTGATCGTCAGCCGCGCCAGCGGCCACTCGGCGGCCCACATCATCATCATCATGACGGCGCCGCTGATCGCCGAGACCCACATCGCGATGCCCAGGGTGAAGGCGAGCCCAATGCCGAGCAAGCCGATCATGAAGAGCCAGTCGACGACCGGCTTGCCGGCCAGCCCCTGGAAGAAGTCGGTCAGGGGGCCGACCTCGACGTTGCTGAGGAACCCCTTCGTCGGCGACCCTCCGGAGACCCACGACCGCGCCGAGGGGGTCGAGTAGCCGAGACCGAAGAGCTTGTCGAAGAAGGCCCACAGGAACGTGAGACCGAGGGCGATGCGGGTAACAGCCATCCACCGTCCGCCCTTGGTTCGGGACTCGAGCTCGGTGGGCGGAGCGTGGGTTCCGCGTGCGGCCGCGGGTGTCTCGATGCTGCCGGCCTGCTGGTGGCCGCGATCCTGGCTGGTGGTGGACATCTTGCTGCCTTCCTCGGGGAGTGCTCTGTTCCTACGGTTCGACTCTTCGCCATAGCCGCGTCACGCGGTACGGCCGCAGGTCCCTGACCCTCGGGACGTTGGTCCCGCTCCACGTGGCGCGAGCAGGCGCGAGCAGGCGCCAGCAGGCGCCAGCTCAGTGAGCCCGCTGGCGAGCGGATGCCGTCGACGGAACGATCGCGACCGGACGCCGGGCGGCTGACAGCACCCGCAGGCTGACCGAGCCGAGCATCAGCCCGGCGAACCCGCCACGTCCCCGAGTCCCGAGCACCAGCAGCTCTGAACGGTCGGCCTCCTCGACCAGCACCTCCACCGGGTTTCCGTGCACGAGAATGGTGTGGACGTCGACGTCGGGGTACTGCTCCGACCATCCGGCGAGCTGCTCCGAGATGAGCCGCAGCTCGCGGTCACGGATGCTGGAGTCCCAGCCGAAGTCTTCGGTACCAGCCATGTAGGGGCCACTTTCCTGCCACCACCAGCACCCCAGGGCGACCAGCCCCAGACCGAGCCGGCTGGCACGGGCAAAGGCGAACTCGACGGCGCCCGTGCACGACTCGCTACCATCGACGCCGATGACCACGCGGCCGGCCGGCGTCGAGTGGTCTGACCGACCGTCGCCCTGCTCGGAGAACACCGGCCTTTCCGGCGGACGAGGGGGTGTCGTCTCCGAGTCGGCTTGCACGACGACGACCGGGCACTTGCTGTGCGCCGTCACCTGAGGTGCGGTCGCACCGACCAGCACCGCACGCGCAGCGTGATGGCCGTGTCCCCCGACCACGACGAGGTCAGCCCGCTCCGACAGCTCGACGAGCCAGGAGGCCGCGCCCCCGGGCTTGGTCTCGCTGGTCACGGCGAGCCCCGGAGCGAGCCGCTGCGCCTGCTCGACGCCGGCGATGGCGATCTCGTCACGGTCTGGGTCGAGGTCGAGGTCGAGGGACATGGCGAACCCGTCCGGATAACGCATGGTGTGCAGCAGGTGCAGGGGCCGGCCCCACGCGGTGGCTTCCCGGGCCGCCCACTCGAGGGCCGCCTCAGCCGTGGGGGATCCGTCGTAGCCGACGACGACGGCACCGGCCGGCATCTGATGAGGGTCCATGACGATCTCCTTGGTCATCCGGTCGTCGGTCGTATCCCGACGACGGCCCACAGCAGGGGCCGCATCATCAGCCTGCGTTACGAGATCGGGCGCTCACCAGAGTCGAAGGACAGCCCCTGGTGGGACTTTCGACCCTGCCCGCCGCCGTGACCGGAGCGCATGCTGCCATCATGACCACTTCGCCACCCTCCTCTGACCAGCTCCCTGAGTCCGCGTGCTGGAAACTGCTGCGGCAAGGGGTCATCGGCCGACTGGCTGTCGTCGCCGACGACGGGCCGGACATCTTCCCGATCAACTACGTGGTCGACCACGGGAGCATCGTCTTCCGTACGGCGGCCGGCCGGAAGTTCTCGTCGTCGACCGGCCAGCCCGTCGCCTTCGAGGTCGACGGCTACGACGACGGCGACGCCACCGCCTGGAGTGTCGTGGTGCGTGGACGAACCCACGAGATCCGAGACACCGACGAGGTCATCGAGGCGCTCGCGCTACCGCTCTTCCCCTGGCACGCCGGGCCCAAACCTCGCTTCATGCGTATCTCGGCTGCCGCTGTGACGGGTCGGCGGCTGCACGTCACCGGGGGCTTCACCAGAGCCTGAGGCTCACGACCGGCAGCCGCGCTTCAAACCCCGGTAGGGCGCGGCTGGCTCGGATGCGGTTCGTCCCCGAGGGCCGACTGGGCCTCCCACATCGCCACCTTCAGCTGTTCACGCACCTCGCGGTAGTCATCGTGAAGGTAGACGTTCGTGAGCTCGGCTGGGTCGGTCTCCAGGTCGTAGAGCTCCCACTCCCCCGGATAGGTGAAGCCGCCCGTTCCTGGCAGCCCCAGCCCGTCGTTGTAGAAGTAGATGATCTTGTGACGGTCGGTGCGGTAGCCGTAGTGGGCCGGCGCACGGTGGAAGGCGTCGTCGTGCTCCCAGTAGCGGTAGTACATCCCCTCGGCCGGCGGCGCGGTGGGCTCGCCCGTGAGGTCACCCCAGAAGCTGCGTCCCTGCATCCGGGGGTGGTGGGCGACGCCGGCGGCGTCGAGGATGGTCTGGGCCATGTCGACGTTCGTGACGATGCCCTCGTGCACCCCACCGGCCGGCAGGCAGCGCGGGTAGCTGACGACGAACGGCATCCGCAGCGACTCCTCGTACATGAACCGCTTGTCGAACCAGCCGTGGTCGCCGAGAAAGAAGCCCTGGTCGGAGCTGTACATGAGCAGGGTGTCATCGAAGTCACCTCGGGCCCGGAGCCAGTCGGTGATACGCCCGACGTTGTCGTCGACGGAGGCGACGCAACGCAGGTAGTCCTCCATGAAGCGCTGGTACTTCCATAGCGCCTCCTGCTCGTAGGTCAGCCCTTCGGGGGGCGAGGTCTTCAAATCGACGAGGTTGAGGTGCTCGGCCACGCGCATCGCCGCCCGGCGCGCCGACGAGGTGCGGGTGGTCAGGTCGTCGTCGAAGGTGCGCGGCACGGCGATCAGGTCACGGTAGAGGTCGGCGTGCTTGGCGTCGGGTTCCCACGGCCGGTGGGGCGCCTTGTGGTAGACGAGCACACACCAGGGATCGTCGCCCGGCAGGCTCTCCACCCACTCCATCGAGAGGTCGGTGATGATGTCGGTCGCGTACCCCTCGACGACCCGCATCCCGTTCTCGCTCAGGAAGCGCGGGTCGTGGTACTCCCCCTGGTCGATCACGACGTCCCAGTAGTCGAAGTTCTCGGGATCGTGCCCCGCGCCGTCACCCATGTGCCACTTGCCCACGATGGCCGTGCGGTAACCGGCCGCACGCAGCTGGGAGACGAAGGTGGGCTGGCTTGCGTCGATGTGGGTCGAGAGGGTGGTGACACCGTTGATGTGGCTGTAGGTGCCGGTGAGGATGCTGGCCCGGCTCGGTGCACACAACGAGTTGGTCACAAAGCAGTTGTCGAGCCGCCATCCGAGAGAGGCGATCTCGTCGATGCGAGGCGTCTCGTTGACCACCGAGCCGTAAGCCCCGATCGAGTGTGCAGCGTGGTCGTCGGTGAGGATCATGACGATGTTTGGTCGTCGCGGAGCGCCTGGCGTCATGACTGCACCTCTGCGGCTTCGTGGTGTCGGGCAGGCTCCTCAGAGCCGCGGTACGTGGTGTCGTCAAGGCCACTCAGGGTGGGGTCGTAAGAGACCTCACCGACGTCGTACATCGACGTCATCCAGTGGTAGAAGTTGTCACCGCGGCGGCGAAGGTGGCTGTAGAGGCGACGCATCAGCTGCGAGCGCACGGGCTCCATCTCCGGGTGCGGATAGACGTTGAGCAGCTCGTCGGGGTCGCGCTCGAGGTCGTAGAGCTCGTTGACCGACTCCGGGTTCACGACGAGCTTGTACCGGTCGGTGCGCAGCATCCGCTGCGGGTGCGGGAAGTGGTGGCCGTGGAACTCGCAGACGATGTCGTCGGCCCAGGCCGGTTGCTCACCCCTGACAAGCGGCAGGAGGCTTCTCGAGTCGACCGCCGGCGCTGGGTCGATACCGGCGAGCTCGAGGATGGTCGCCGTGCAGTCGAGCAGGCTCACGAACTCGCGACAGACCCCGCCAGACGGCTGACCTGGTACGCGGATCAGGCCCGGGGTGCGGTAGATGTCCTCGTACATCGCTGGGCCCTTGTCGTGAAGCCGGTGCGAGCCGGTGAACTCACCGTGGTCGCAGGTGAAGAACACTGACGTCTCCTCCTTCAGACCCAGCCTCTCCATGGCCGCCAGAACACGTCCGATCTCCGCGTCGATGAGGGCCACATAGCCCCAGTACACGGCGATCAGCTTTCGCGTCGTCTCGATCGGCATCGTGTCGAACGTCCAGTGCGCGCTGTAGTTGGCCTGAACCGGTGGCTTGCCTGCGAACGTCTCGGCGATCGACTTCGGCAGCTCGACCAGGCTGGCGTCGAACAGGTCGAAGTACTCATCGGGAAGGATGTAGGGAAGGTGTGGCCCGAAGAAGTGCAGCGCCAGGAAGAACGGCTTGTCGTTCTCGCGCACCTCACGCGCGTACGTCTCGAGCTGCTCGATGGCTCGGTCGGCGAGAAACCTTTCGAAGGTCGCCTCCACCGGCTGGTGCAGACGGGCCGCCAGCAGGTTACCCGGGGCACCGTTGGGCTGTAGACCGCGGATGCGGTCCCCGATCGCGTAGGGCGGAAGGCCACGTTCAGCCAACCATGCGACGTAGTCAGGATGCTCGACCGGGTTGTGCCAGCCCGGAAGGTCGGGCCCGTCGAAGCCGAAGTCGCGTGCCGACCGGTCGGTCCCGGCGTGCCATTTGCCGATGAGGCCGCAGTTGTAGCCGTGCTCACGCAGCGCCTCGCTGAACGTGAACGCTCCCTCCGGCAGGTCCTCGATGTAGCCGACGTTGCGCTCGTGGTTGGCGAGCACCTTGTGCCGAAACGGTGCAGCCCCCGTGAGCAGGCTCGCGCGGGCCGGGGTGCAGATGGCCGTGGGGGTGTACCACCGGTCGAAGCGGGTGCCAGTGCGCGCGAGCTCGTCGAGAACCGGGGTCGTGCCGTGGGGGTTGCCGTAGGCCCCGAGGGTGTCCGCCCGGTGCTGGTCGGTCATGAGGAACAGGATGTTGCGTGGCGCCGGGGACGCCGGGGACGAGTAGGCGGCCCCCGGCGTCACGGGTGGGGTCGTCACTTGGCGGCGGCCGCGCCGGTGAACACGTCGCCGGTGTAGTACGTCGCGGGGTCGACGGGGCTCTTCAGCTTGCCGGCGCCGACGAAGTAGTCGTTCATCCCCTTCAGCCAGTTGTTGACCGTGCCGTCCTTGGTCATCGCGTCGAGGTCTGCGGTGGAGAGGATCTCGACGTTGCTGGCGTCGGCCTTGACCGAGTCCTCGGGCTTCTTGAGGAAGGCAGCGGTCAGCTTGATGGTCTGGTCGAGGTTCTTGGCCCGAAAGTCGATTGCTTCGCGCAGCACGCCGATGACCTTCTTGGTCTTGCCCGCCTCGTCGGCCACGACCTTGTTGCCACCGACGAACGCGTTGGGGAACTGCACCGTGTCCTTGAAGTCGGCGTTCTTCGCGAGCTCGGTCAGGCCGGGCGCCTGCGTCTTGATGGTGCCGATCAGCGGGTACCAGATACCGGCCGCGTCGATCTTCTTCGACGAGAACGCCGAGACGACGGTGGGCGGGTCCATCGGCACGAGCTTGATGTCCTTCTTGGTCATGCCGGCCTTCTCGAGGGCCAGGGTGAGGATCATGTCGCCCGACGTGCCCTCCGGCACTCCGACCGTCTTGCCCCGCAGCTGCTCCATCGAGGTGATGCCCTCCTGGGCGATGACCCGGTCGGCGCTGCCCAGGGTGTTGATCGAGACGACCTTGGCCTGTCCCGACGCCGGCAGCCACATGGCACCGGGGCCGATGTAGCCGAAGTCGAGGTCGCCGGTGCCGAGCGCCTGGATCTGCAGCGGGCCGTTGGTGAACTCGCGGGTGCTCGCCTTGAGACCGTGCTTGTCCCAGAGCTTCTGGTCGTCGGCGATGGCGAACAGGCTCGCACCGTTGAAGTCGGCGATGTAGCCGAAGTTGACGTCCTCGACCTGCTCGCCGGCCGCGTTGGTGTCGCTGCCGCCTCCGCAGGCTGCGAGCGTGAGGGCGGCCGTGACGGCGACAGCGGTGAGGCTGACCGCCGTTCGCGACGAGGAGCTACGGAACGGGTTCTCGCGCAAGATGGTCATGGGATCTCTTTCTTCAGGCCGTCGTCGTCGACGGCACGTGGGACGTACGGATGCTGGTGCTGGGCGGGTGTGGTGTCAGACGCCGGTCGTGCGGCGGTGTGCGCTGTCGGCCGCGGTTCGGCCGTCCTGGTGATAGACGGCATGCCAGACGCGGTTGCGCAGTTCGGCGAACTGCGTGCTGAGGCGGAACTCCTCGGTGCGCGGGTAGGGGATGTCGATGTCGATGACGTCATAGATTCGCCCCGGGCGAGCTGCCATGACGACGACCCGGTTGGCCAGGAACACGGCCTCGTCGACGTCGTGGGTGATGAACATGACGGTGCGCTGCTCCTGGCTCCAGGTGTCGAGCAGCTGCTCCTGCAGCTTGACCCGGGTCAGGGCGTCGAGCGCCCCGAACGGCTCGTCCATGAGCAGGATCGAGGGGTTCACGGCGTACGCACGGGCGATCGCGCAGCGTTGGCGCATTCCACCGGAGAGCATCCGCGGCAGGGCGTCGGCGAACTGCTCGAGGCCCACCATCTTGATGAAGTGCTCGGCCCGTGCGCGGCGTTCGGCAGCGGGCACCTTGGCCGTCTGGAGCCCGAACTCGACGTTCTTGCGCACGGTGAGCCAGGGGAACAAGGCGTACTGCTGAAAGATGACACCCCGTTCGGGCCCGGGCTCGTGCACCCGTTGCCCATCGACGAGAGCCTCGCCAGAGGTGGGCTCCTCGAGCCCGGCAAGGATGTTCATCATCGTGCTCTTTCCGCATCCGGAAGGACCCACGACGGTGACGAACTCGTTGTCGGCGATGTCGAGCGAGACCCCGTCGAGCGCGGTGAAGCGCTCCTTGCCGAGGTCGAAGAGCTTGGTCACGTTGCGAACGGAGATCTTGGCGGTCATCGGCGCTCCTGCCAACCGGTCAGGCGGCGCTCTGCCGCGAGGAGGATTCGGTCCATCAGCAGGCCGAGCACGCCGATGGAGATGAGGCCGACGAAGATCGTCGGCAGGTCGTAGTAGAGCTGCGCGTTCTGCATGCGATAACCCAGGCCCTTCTGGGCGGCGATCAGCTCGGCCGCGACGAGCGTGGCCCACGACGACCCGAGTCCGACCCGCATCCCGACGAGAATGAACGGGGTCGACGCGGGCACGACCACTCGGCGGAAGATCGTGAAGTCCTTCGCCCCGAGCACTCGCGCCGCGTTGATGAGAGTGCGGTCGACACTCACGACGCCCTGGAACGTGGAGATGACGCAGGAGAGGAACGCGGCGAGGAAGATGACGAAGATCTTCGGAGACTCGTCGATGCCGAGGAGCACGATGGCGAGGGGGATGATCGCCAGCGGTGGGATCGTGCGGAAGAACTGCACCCACGGTTCGATCAGTCCCCGGGCGATGCCGTACCAACCCATCAGGAAGCCGACCGGAATGGCCACCGCGGTACCGAGGACGAAGCCGATCAGTACGCGGGTGAGGCTGGCGACGACGTCGCCGGCGAGGGTGCCGTCGGCGATGAGCTGACCGAACCGGGTCACCACCTCAGGGGGCGTGGGCAGCTTGAGGCCGGCCGCGGCGAGCCCCCACCAGATCCCGATCCCGATCGCGACCGACACGAGGTTGAGGCCGAGCGAGAAACCCGGCTGGTCGCGGCGGCGCCGGGGAGGTCGACGGTCAACGTCGGCGAGTGCTTCTGGTTGCTCAACGACTACGGACACGAGCCACTCCTTCGTGGTGGTGCTTCGACATCGCCGACGGCGGTCGGGGCGGTTGACTGGTGGGGGTCTGCGGATAGGAGTCGAGCAGCGGCGAGCTGTGGAAGAGAGCGGCGAGCCCCCCGATCGCTCCGCCCTCGTGCGCCAGACGAGCGCTGCGGACCAGGGTCTGCGTGACGGCAGTGGGGAACATCTCGAAGGCAACCGCGGCCCGAACCTCGTCGACGATCACCGGGGCGACCCGGGTCACGTCGCCGCCGATGACGACCTCACTGGGGTTGAGCCCCATGGCCAGCGTCGCCACAACGCGGCCCACGGCGGCTCCGGCTCGGCGCAGCACGCCGTCGACGACGGGGTGTGAACGCGACACCGCCACGGCCAGCTCGTCGAGGGTCTCGACCGGGACGCCCTGGGACCGACAGGCCGCCAGCAGAGCCGGTACCGAGGCCACTGTCTCGAGGCACCCGTTCTTGCCGCAGCGGCACGGTGCCCCGGTGGCGTCGACGTTGACGTGGCCGAGCTCACCGGCCAGTCCAGCCGACCCGGTGACCAGTCGGCCACCGACGACGAGACCGCCGCCGATTCCGTCAGCGAGTCGCACGTAGATGAGGTCGCTGACCGGGCGATCATTGCCGAGAGCCTCTGCGAGCGCAGCGAACCGGGTGTTGTTGTCGATGATCACGGGAGCACCGAAGCGCTCGGAAAAGGCCGCTTCTACTCCCCCTGCCACCTCCCCGGTCCAGACGGTGGAGTGCGGACGATGAGCGGGCGTCTGGTCTCCGGCGGCTCGGTGGCCCGCTGAGGAAGGGAACGTGTGCAGGTTGAGGTGGCCGGGCACGCCGACCGCGACACCGCGCAACGCACCGTAATGAGCCCCGAACTGTCTGCTGATGCGGTCGATGAGGTCGAAGGCGACGGCAAGCCGGTCGGGCCAGCCGACCTCGACGCCGTAGGTGTCGTGGCCCGAGGCGATGATCTCGTGCGAGGCATCGGCGACGGCGACGTGCACCTCTCGATGGGCGAAGTCGACCCCCATGAACTGGCCCGACCCCGGGTCGAGCGCCAACAGCTCGGCCGGCCGCCCGCTTCCGGCCCGGCGCGCGGCATCGGTGTCGGCGACGATGATGGCCCCGCGGTCGAGCAGGCGTCCTGCCAGGTCAGACAACGTCGTTCGGGAGACTCCCACCAGCTGGGCGATCTCACCACGACTCAGTGCGCCGCGCTCGCGGAGCACTCGCAGCACACTCGCCTCGTGGGTTCGTTGGGCCAGCCCTGGCCTTCCCGCTGTCATGAGCCAA
>JBBSTU010000015.1:0-34113 GCA_038235595.1 Actinomycetales bacterium
GCGGTGACGGTCGGCGTCCCGGAAACGGTCGGGGCGGGGCTCGAGCACGCCCCGATCAGGCCGGCCACTGCGCCCAGCGCCAGCACGGTGGCGGCCGCGGGGAGTGCGGGGCGACCCGTTCTTCGCAGACTACGACTCACACGGCGAGCGTAGACCCGCAACCTGACGGGACGCGGCAGCTCGTCCGAGTGCCGAGTGCCGAGTGCCGAGCGCGCTGGTGCCAAGGGGATGCGTGCAGGCGCTACGTTGCTGCGATGGAAGCCGTTCGCATCCCGATCGTTCTCGACGTCGACACCGGTGTCGACGATGCGTGCGCGCTGCTGCTGGCCGCCACGCATCCGGGTCTGGACCTTCGGGCGGTGTCGTGCGTCGGCGGTAACGCTTCCGTCGATGACGTGGTGCGCAACACCCTGATCGCTCTCGAGGCAGCAGGACGTCGCGACGTGCCGGTGTCTCGTGGCGCAGAGCGGCCGTTGTTGGAGACACCGGTAGACGCCAGGCATGTGCACGGCACGGATGGGATGGGCGAGCTGGGCTGGCCGGACGCCCCGACCCCAGTCGACCCGCGTCACGCCGTCGAGCTGCTGCGCGACGTCTGCCGGTCGGCCGAACACGACGGGATGCCGCTGACCCTGGTGCCGCTGGCCCCGCTGACGAACATCGCCCTGCTGTTGCGGACGTATCCGGAGGTGGCCCAGGGAATCTCGCGGATCGTCTTCATGGGTGGTGGCGCCGACGTCGGTAATGCGACGGCCTCGGCCGAGTTCAACGTCTTTCACGACCCGGAGGCGGCTGCGGTCGTGCTCGACGCCGCAGGAGAGCTCGGCATCGACGTGACGATGTACGGCCTCGACGTCTTCTACGACCCGGTCGTCACCCGGGCCGAGGCAGCCGGGCTCGTCGCGCTCGGGGGGAGGGGAGCGGCCGAGCTGGGCGGCCGGCTCATCGAGTTCCAGTGCGACCGCTTCGAACGCGACAGTGCGACGATCGGTGACGCCGGCGCGGTGTGTGCCGTGATCGACCCGACCCTCCTGACGACCCGGCCACTGCCGATCCGGGTCGAGCTGGCCGGCACCTGGTCGAGGGGCCGCACCATCGTCGACCGGCGTGACTGGAGTGGTGACCTCGCCCACGACCCACACGGCTTGGCGCCCACCCGGGTGGAGGTGGCCCTGGGCGTCGACGGGCCACGGTGCGCGAGCCTCTGGCGGGATGCGCTGCTGGGGGTGGAGCGAGCCTGATGGGCAAGGTCGTGGTGCTCGGCTCGCTCAACGTCGACGTGGTGACGCGCGTCGAGCGGCTGCCGCAGCCGGGCGAGACCGTGCTCGGTCGGTCAGACGGGCGCTTCGCGGGAGGCAAGGGTGGCAACCAGGCGATGGCCGCCCGTCGAGCCGGTGCCGACGTGACGATGGTGGCGGCCGTGGGTGCTGACGATGCGGGGGCGGCCTACCGGGCACGGCTCGAGGGGGCTGGCGTCCAGGCCCGGGTCGAGACCCTCCCCGACCATCCGACCGGCAGCGCGATCATCACCGTCGACGATACGGGCGAGAACTCGATCGTCGTGGTGCCGGGGGCCAACCACGCCATCGGCGCGGTCGACCTCGGGATCGGCCCGGGCGATGTGCTGCTGTGCAGCCTCGAGGTGGCGCCTGACGTCGTCACGCGCCTCAGCCTGCAGGCGGCCCGGGCGGGTGCCCGCGTGGTCATCAACCTCGCCCCGTATGCGGCCCTCCCACACGAGGTGATCGCCCTGGCCGACCCCGTGGTCGTCAACGAGTCGGAGATGCGGCTCTTGGCCGACTCCGACCTGCTGCCGACATCGCTGCTCGTGACGTTCGGGGCGGCCGGCGCCAGCTGGGACGGTATCCGGGTCGCCGGCATCCAGGTGCCGGAGCGTGAGGTGGTCGACACCATCGGAGCGGGTGACGCCTTCTGCGGGGCGCTGGCGGCCGCTCTGGCGCGGGGCGACGGCCGGGAGGGCGCCCTCGGGGCCGCGAACGAGGCGGGGGCTGCGGCCGTGCGATGGGCAGGGGCCCAGCCCGACGCTTCGCTGTGAGTCTGCACGGCACTCTCGGGAGATTCCGTACCTTATGCGTTACGTAACCGTAGAGTTACCATGAGGCATGAGCGGCACCTGGGAGGCGCTGGCCGATCCGACGCGACGAGCCATCGTGAGCCACCTGGCCGCGGGGCCGCTGGCCGCCGGCGAGATTGCCGGGCGGTTCGACGCCTCTCGCCCGGGCATCTCGCGACACCTGCGGGTGTTGCGCGAAGCCGGCGTCGTCGAAGCCGACTCGGTCGCCCAGCAGCGGGTGTACCGCCTGGTGCCGCGCGCATTCGAGGAGGTGGAGTCGTGGTGCCGCGAGGTGCGCTCCTTCTGGGATCACCGCCTCGATGCCATCGACACCGAGATCATCCGTGGTCAACGGGCCCGCCGACAGGAGAGACCATGAACGAGAACGACACGTCCGACCCGCCACTGACGGAGGTGCTGGGTCGTCTCGAACGCGACGGTGACGCCGTGTCGGTCGACTTCGACCGTCTCTTCGCGACCGACGCCGCCGACCTGTGGCAGATCTGCACCGACCCAGGTCGGCTCGCGCGCTGGTTCGCGCCGGTCAGCGGTGGCCTGCGGCCCGGCGGCAGCTTCGTCATCCACTTCGACGACGATGACACCCCGCGGTGTCGGGTCGTGGCGTGCGAGCCCCCGACGAGCTTCGTCTGGGAATGGCCGATCGGCGATATCGCAACCCTGGTCAGCGTCACCGTGAGCCCGGATGATGCCGCGACAAGGCTGGCCCGCCTGCGGGTGCGTCACGAGCGGCTCACCCCGGGCCAGGCCGCCGGCTACGGCGCCGGCTGGCACACCCACCTGCGGTGTCTCGACGCGGAGGTGGCCGGCTCCCCCTCGCCCGACTGGGGCGCCACCTGGACCGCACTGCTCGGTCGTTACACGGCGCTGAGCGAGGCTTGAGAGCGTCGACCCAACGGCATCCGGGCTCGGACGACGGGTTGGTGAGCGAACGCGCTGGCACACCGTGTCGTTCGACCTCGAACGAGTCGTTCGCGGAGGGGGTGGAGAGCGGCGAGGGAGGTCAGGCGGGGGTGACCACGAGCGCGACCTGGCTCCCAGCGATGCGCGTGACCACCAAAGTCGCCTCGGCGCCGCCCTTGCCGCGGCCGGTCATCTTCAGCTGGCGGCGCAGCAGGTCAGCATCGAGTGTGACGCCGCGCTTCTTGACGGTCACCCGGTCGTAGCCGCGGTCGCGCAGCCAGCGGGACAGGCTCTTGGTCGACAGGGGCATCGCCTCGACCACCCGGAACCGCCGGGCCCAGGCCACCTCGGATGCCGTGTCGCCGGTCACGTAGCCGACGCCGGCATCGAGCTCGGTGCCGTTGACGGTGGCGACCAGCGCCCCGGTGAGCCCGGCTCGGATCACCGCCCGGTCGGGCTCGAACAACCAGTCTCCGACGTCGGACACGGAGCCGAGGGGCGGGCGCCCCATGGCCGGGGCGGCATCCGCCTCGGTGAGCACCTGGGTCGCGGCGTCGGAGCAGACGGCGGCGGTGCGGCCGACCGTCGTGACGAGAGGCCCCCACCAGACGGCGCACTCGAGCACCTCGCCATTCCACGATGTCCACTGGGCCTCACACCCTCGCGGTACCGCGCCGTGCGAGAGCCCGGGGGAGAGCTTGGCCCCGGTGGCCGGAACGGACTCGGCCAGGGCGAGCACCTGCTGCCACGAGGGGGAGATCGCCTCGAGAGAGAAGACCCGTCGGGTGCGTCCCTGAGCGTCAGCGACACCCGAGATGCGCCGCGCCGGATCGAGCCACGCACCGGTATGTCGAGCGGCCTCACCCGAGGGGAGGCGTACGTCTTCGACCCTGGCGCAGGACACCGCCGTCGACGGCCAGTGACGCAGGTTGACGGCTGCCACCTTGGCGGTGACCTCGTCGGAGTCAACCGCGCTGACCTCGAGGTCGAGACCGGCGACGGCCATGGCGTCGGCGCCGACGCCGCAGCCGAGGTCGTGCACGACACCCAGCCCAGCCTGCGCGTACCGGTGGGCGTGGCGGGCGGCGATGGGCAGCCGCGTGGCCTGTTCGAGCCCGTCGGGGGTCAAGAGCATGCCGTTCGCAAAGGCGCCGAACTTGTCGATGGCGCGGGCACGCAGCCTCGACTGGGTCAGGGCCGCGGACACGAGCTCTGCCTCGAAACCGGCCTCGCGCAGTCGCAGCTGGAGCGGCAGCGCCTGAGCTTCGTCGTAGGGCGGCAGCGACTGGAGCAGCCCCCACCCCTCTCCGCCGGCGAGGCGGGCGACCATCGCGGCGTCCATGGCCCCCATCCTCCCAGTTCCCACGGTGGCGCAAAACGCCGAGACGAGGAGGTCGACCCCGGATGCCGGCTCCCATCAGGCGACCACGGCTCGCCGTAATTGGCACTCGACTTGACCGAGTGCTAACTACGAACCTAGATTCTTCCTGTTGGCACTCTCACCTCGATAGTGCCAGCTTGCTCCCCGGAACCGGTCGATCCCCGCGACGGCGGCCAGCCCCGGAGAGCCACCAGTCAGAGTCACCATCCACATGACAGTCAACATCGACAGTCCCGAAGGGAAGGTCACCACCGTGTCGGTTTCCATCAAGCCGCTCGAAGACCGCATCGTCGTCAAGTCCCTCGAAGCCGAGCAGACCACCGCGTCTGGTCTCGTCATTCCTGACACCGCCAAGGAGAAGCCCCAGGAGGGCGAGGTCCTGGCCGTCGGCCCCGGTCGCTGGAACGACGACGGCGACGAGCGCGTCCCGCTCGACATCAGCGTCGGCGACAAGGTCATCTACAGCAAGTACGGCGGCACCGAGGTGAAGTACGGCGGCGAGGAGCTGCTGATTCTCTCGGCTCGCGACGTGCTCGCGATCGTCGGCTGAGCCACCGCTCAGACGAGGATGCCGTGACCGCACCCCGGTGGACCCCTCGGGGTCTGCTGGGGTGCGCGCGGTTTCGCCAAAGGTCGTCGTGAGCGACGCTCTCCCAATACATCTCCACCACAACGCAATCCAAGCCAAAGGAACACCATGGCCAAGAAGCTGGAGTTCAACGACTCCGCCCGTAAGTCGCTCGAGCGCGGCGTCGACGCGCTCGCCAACGCCGTCAAGGTGACGCTCGGCCCGAAGGGCCGCAACGTCGTCATCGACAAGAAGTGGGGCGCCCCGACGATCACGAACGACGGCGTCACCATCGCCCGCGAGATCGAGCTCGAGGACCCCTACGAGAACCTCGGCGCCCAGCTCGCGAAGGAGGTCGCCACCAAGACGAACGACGTTGCGGGTGACGGCACCACCACCGCGACCGTGCTGGCTCAGGCCATGGTCAAGGAGGGCCTGCGTAACGTCGCTGCCGGCGCTGCCCCCTCGGCCCTCAAGCGCGGTATGGACAAGGCCGTCACGGCCGTCAACGACGAGCTGCTGCGCCAGGCCCGCGAGGTGGGCGGCAAGGACGAGATCAGCTCGGTCGCGGCCCTCTCGGCTCAGGACACCGTGCTCGGCGACCTCATCGGTGAGGCGTTCGACAAGGTCGGCAAGGACGGTGTCATCACCGTCGAGGAGAGCTCGACGACCGTCACCGAGCTCGAGTTCACCGAGGGTATGCAGTTCGACAAGGGCTACCTGTCGGCGTACTTCGTCACCGACACCGAGCGCATGGAGACCGTGCTCGAGGACGCCTACGTGCTCATCAACCAGGGCAAGATCAGCTCGGTCGCCGAGGTGCTGCCGATCCTCGAGAAGGTCGTCCAGTCGGGTAAGCCGCTGCTGATCATCGCCGAGGACGTCGACGGCGAGGCTCTGTCCACGCTCGTCGTCAACAAGATCCGCGGCACCTTCAACGTCGCCGCCGTCAAGGCTCCCGGCTTCGGCGACCGCCGTAAGGCGATGCTGCAGGACCTCGCTGCCCTCACCGGCGGAGAGGTCATCGCCCCCGAGGTCGGACTCTCGCTCGACAAGGCTGACCTCACGGTGCTGGGCCAGGCCCGCCGCATCGTCATCACCAAGGACAACACCACGGTCGTCGACGGCGCCGGTGACGAGGCCGAGGTGACCGGTCGGGTCAACCAGATCAAGGCTGAGATCGAGCGCACCGACTCCGACTGGGACCGCGAGAAGCTCCAGGAGCGTCTGGCGAAGCTGGCCGGCGGCGTGTGTGTCATCAAGGTCGGCGCTCACACCGAGGTTGAGCTCAAGGAGAAGAAGCACCGCATCGAGGACGCCATCTCGGCAACTCGGGCAGCCATCGAGGAGGGCATCGTCGCCGGTGGCGGCACTGCCCTCATCCACGCCGCGGTCGTCATCGACGACCTCGGTCTCACCGGTGACGAGGCGACGGGTGCCTCCATCGTGCGCAAGGCCGTGGCCGAGCCACTGCGCTGGATCGCCGAGAACGCCGGCCTCCAGGGCTACGTCGTCACCTCCAAGGTGGCCGAGCTGCCCCTCGGGCAGGGTCTCAACGCGGCAACGGGCGAGTACGGCGACCTCATCGCGGCCGGCGTCATCGACCCGGTCAAGGTGACCCGTTCGGCCCTGCGCAACGCGGAGTCGATCGCGTCGATGATCCTGACGACCGACACGCTCGTCGTGGACAAGCCGGAGGACGAGGAGCCCGCAGCGGGCGGCCACGGCCACGGCCACGGCCACTGATTGAGTTCACTGAGCCGAGCGGCATCCGCTAGGCAGGTGCTGCCCTTCCGGGGGTAGCGACGAGAAGGGCCGCTCCCCGATGGGGAGCGGCCCTTTGCTCGTTCGTCGCGGCGTTCGGACGCCTGTCGGCGCATCCCCTCAGGAGGCAGCCGGGATGCCCTTCTCGCGTGGTGGAACCCGCTCGTACAGTCGCTCACGGTCCGCCTCGGTGAGGCCGCCCCAGACGCCGTAGGGTTCACGCACCTCGAGGGCGTGCCGCCGGCACTGGGCCATGACCGGGCAGGCGTCACACACCGACTTGGCCTCGGCGTCGCGGTTGCGCCGACGTGGGCCGCGCTCGCCCTCCGGGTGGAAGAAGACCTCAGGGCTGACCCCGCGACAAGCGCCGTCGAGCTGCCAGGTCCACAGGTCGGCAACGGGTCCGGGCAGGCGCGTGATCTCGGCCATGTCCTCGTCTCTCGGGGTCTCTCGGTGTCTCTCGCGGGTCTGACAGGTACGGCGTTGCGTCACGTGACGACCGTGATTCGACGCTAGCCGCGGTGACCATCACGGTGAAGGCCCTTGACGTTCAAGAGTTGTTCAAGACTTGCCATCCCCTTGGCATCCTTCGGGGTCGGATCAACGGGTCGACCCAGCCCGGGTCGTCGAGCCGGCTGCCCTAGGATCGGCTCATGAGTCTTGTGCCCTCGGATCCGCCGAATCCCTTCTCCGATCTGGGCCTGACCTACGACGACGTGCTGCTGCTGCCGGGCTACAGCGACCTGGCGCCCACCGACATCGACACGACGACGAGACTGACGCGGGGGCTGTCGATTCGCACACCGCTGGTCTCGGCCGCCATGGACACCGTCACCGAGGCCCGGATGGCCATTGCGATGGCCCGCCAGGGAGGCCTGGGGGTGCTGCACCGCAACCTCTCCATTGCCGACCAGGCGTACCAGGTCGACCTGGTCAAGCGCACCCAGACCGGCATGATCAGCAACCCGGTCACCATCGGCCCCGACAAGACGCTCGAGGAGCTCGACCAGATCTGCGGTGAGTACCGTGTCTCGGGGCTGCCCGTCATCGACGGCGACAACCTCCTCATCGGCATCATCACCAACCGCGACCTGCGCTTCACCCCGGTCGCCGAGTGGGCCACGACCATCGTGCGCGACGTGATGACGCCGATGCCCCTGATCACCGGCCCCGACGGCATCGGCCGCGACGAGGCCACCCTGCTGCTGCGCCAGCACAAGCGCGAGCGGCTGCCCCTCGTCGACGCTGCCGGCCATCTCACCGGGCTCATCACCGTCAAGGACTTCGTCAAGAGCGAGCAGTTCCCCGATGCGAGCAACGACGCCGACGGCCGCCTGCTCGTGGGCGCCGCGATCGGCTACTTCGGCGACGCGTGGGAGCGCGCCACCACCCTCATCGAGGCCGGGGTCGACGTGCTGGTCGCCGACACCGCACACGGCTACGTGCGCATGCTGCTCGAGATGGTGCAACGGCTCAAGAGTGACCCGGCCACCCGGCACGTGCAGGTCATCGGCGGCAACGTCGCGACGCGAGAGGGCGCCCAGGCGTTCGTCGACGCCGGAGCGGATGCCGTCAAGGTCGGGGTGGGCCCGGGCTCGATCTGCACGACCCGCATCGTCACCGGTGTCGGGGCGCCGCAGATCACCGCCGTGCATGCGGCCTCCCTGGCCTGCCGGCCGGCCGGCATCCCGGTGATCGCCGACGGTGGCCTGCAGCACTCCGGCGACATCGCCAAGGCCCTCGTCGCCGGGGCCGAGTCGGTCATGATCGGCTCCCTGCTCGCCGGGTGCGAAGAGAGCCCCGGCGACCTGATCTTCGTCAACGGCAAGCAGTTCAAGAGCTATCGCGGCATGGGATCGCTCGGTGCGATGAGCTCGCGGGGTAAGAAGAGCTACTCCAAGGACCGCTACTTCCAGGCCGAGGTCGAGTCCGACGACAAGATCGTGCCCGAGGGCATCGAGGGCCGCGTCGCGTTCCGCGGTCCGCTGTCGGCCGTGGCGCACCAGATGATCGGCGGTCTGCGACAGTCGATGTTCTACGTCGGCGCCCGCACGGTTACCGAGCTGCAGCAGAAGGGCAAGTTCGTGCGCATCACCTCCGCCTCGCTCAAGGAGAGCCACCCGCACGACATCCAGGCCATCGCCCCCGCCCCGAACTACGGCCCCGCGTGACCTTTCCGCAGTCGGGTAATCGGTAGGATCCACCGGTGACCGAGATCGAGATTGGCCGAGGCAAGCGCGGCATGCGCGCCTACTCCTTCGACGACATCGCCGTCGTGCCCTCGCGGCGCACGCGTGACCCGGAGGAGGTCAGCGTGTCGTGGCAGATCGACGCGTACCACTTCGACACCCCGGTGCTCGCCGCCCCGATGGACTCGGTCGTCTCACCCGACACGGCCATCGCGCTCGGCAAGCTCGGCGCTCTGGCGGTGCTCGACCTCGAGGGCCTCTGGACCCGCTACGACGACCCGACCCCTCAGCTGGCCGAGATCGTCGGGCTCGAGCCGTCGGCGGCGACGGCGCGCATGCAGCAGATCTACGCCGAGCCGATCAAGCCCGAGCTGATCAGCGAGCGGCTGCGTCAGCTGCGCGAGGCCGGTGTCACCGTGGCCGCGGCCTTGTCGCCGCAGCGGACCCAACAGCACTGGAAGACCGTGGTGGATGCCGGTGTCGACCTGTTCGTCATCCGGGGCACCACCGTGTCGGCCGAGCACGTGTCAGGGCGCGCCGAACCGCTCAACCTCAAGCGGTTCATCTACGAGCTCGACGTGCCGGTCATCGTCGGGGGAGCAGCCTCCTACACCGCGGGGGTGCATCTGATGCGCACCGGAGCGGCCGGCGTGCTCGTCGGCTTCGGTGGCGGGGCAGCCCACACGACCCGCAAGACCCTCGGGATCCACGCCCCGATGGCTTCGGCGGTGGCCGACGTGGCCGCCGCCCGTCGCGACTACCTCGACGAGTCAGGCGGTCGCTACGTTCACGTGATCGCCGACGGGGGAGTGGGCACCTCGGGCGACATCGTCAAGGCGATCGCCTGCGGGGCGGATGCCGTGATGCTCGGTGCGGCGCTCGCGCGCGCCAGTGACGCGCCGGGGGCCGGTTACCACTGGGGTTCCGAGGCCCACCATCCCGAGCTGCCCCGTGGGGTGCGGATGGAGCTCGGCAGCCGGGGCTCGCTCGAGGAGATCCTCTATGGGCCCGGTCGTCTGGCTGACGGCACGACGAACATCATCGGCGCACTCCGCCGGGCGATGGCCACGACGGGCTACTCCGACGTGAAGGAGTTCCAGCGGGTCGAGGTCGTGGTCTCGCCCTACTGACAGAAGGGGCTGGCTCGGAAGCGTCGCTCGTTGTGGTGACTGCGTCGACGCCGTCACCGGTGAGGGTGTCAGTCTCCACCCTGGGGCCGGGCCCTCACAGAGCCCTCACAACCGCTTGCAGCGCACTGACTCGCGCCTCGACATGGGTTGACCGGGGTCAGGAGCCGGTCGGTGGGCCAGACGAGAACCAGCGGAACACGGGCCCCGTCACGGGTGGACGTCTGGGAGTCTGATCACGTGTCTGTCATCTCGAGCCGTCTCCCGGTCGTGTTCGTTCCCGGCAGCGGTCGAGCCGGTACCTCCGCGTGGCCAGGCCAGGCACACCTGGCCGCCGAACGGGAGTGTCACTTTCTCGAACGGCTGACGGTGGGCGACAACCCCGAGGCCGTCGTCGCCGCGCTCGAGGCACGGCTCGACTTGCACGGCGGCCCACATCGCGGCGCTCACCCCGGTGTTCGCATCGGCCGGCGACGCGGCCGTGTCGGCTCGAGAGTTCGCTGTCCGGTTCGTCGCGGCCAGCGCCACCCCCGTCCCCGACGTATCGCAGGAGGCTCTCGAGCGCATGACCGAGCACCTGCGAGCGCTTCGTCCGCCGTGGGCCGTCCCCGTTGAGGCGAAGGTCGTGACCGGCATCCCCACCCTGGTGCTGATCGGCGATGATGACAGCATGTACGCAGAGGTGGCAGCGGTACTGACCGGCCACGGCGCGACCGTGCGCGCGTTTCCCGGCACCGGGCACCGGCCACACGATGAGCCGGCTGCCGGCGAGCTGATGGTGCGACACTGGCGCCGGGTGGAGGCGCAGACGTGACAGCACAGCACCGGGCCACGGATCGAGTTCTCGACCACGACGTCGTCGTCATCGGCTCCGGGTTCGGCGGTTCGGTGGCCGCCCTGCGGTTGGCCGAGAAGGGCTACCGCGTTCGCGTCTACGAGGCAGGCCGCCGCTTCGAGGATGGCGACTTCGCTCGCACCAGCTGGGATGTACGTCGCTACCTCTGGGCCCCGCGCTTGGGCTGTTTCGGGGTGCAGCGCATCCACCGACTGCCCGACGTCGTCGTGCTGGCCGGTGCGGGCGTGGGTGGGGGGTCGCTGAACTACGCGAACACCCTGTATGTGCCGCCCGACGCCTTCTTCCGAGACCGGCAGTGGGGCCACATCACCGACTGGAAGGCCGAGCTCGCCCCGCACTACGCCACCGCCCAACGAATGCTCGGCGTGGTGACGAACCCGTGTGACGGCCCGGTCGAGGCGCTGATGCGCGACACGGCCGAAGGGCTCGGGGTGGGTGCCAGCTTTCGCAAGACGCCGGTCGGCGTGTTCTTCGGCGAACCCGGGCGGCAGGTGCCTGACCCCTACTTCGGTGGCGACGGCCCCGCGCGCACCGGATGCACCCAGTGCGGCAACTGCATGGTCGGATGCCGCGTCGGCGCGAAGAACACGTTGGTCAAGAACTACCTTGCCCTGGCCGAGCGGCGCGGTGTCACCATCGAGCCCCTGCGCACCGTGGTCGACCTGCGACCGCTCGACCCGGCCGCGCCCGAGCAGGGCTACGCCGTCACGACGGTGCGCAGTGGCGCCTGGGCTGAGGGTCGCACTCGCAGAACCGTCACCGCGAGCCAGGTCGTCATCGCCGCGGGCGCCTGGGGCACGGCTACGCTGCTGCAGTCGATGCGGCGTGAGGGTCTGCCGCAGCTCTCCGACCGGCTCGGCGAGCTGACCCGGACCAACTCCGAGGCGCTCGGCGGAGCCATGACCGCCCGGGTGCCGAGCGACGTCGACCTGACCCGAGGGGTCGCGATCACGTCCAGCTTCAACGTCGACGAGGCGACCCACGTCGAGAACTGCCGTTACGGCCCAGGCTCGAACCTGATGGGAGCGCTCGCTGTCATGCAGGTCGACGGTGGGGGCCGCGTGCCGCGTATCGTTCGCTTCGCCGGGCAGGCCGTCCGGCATCCGGCCGTGTTCGTACGGTCGTTGTCGACGAGGCGCTGGAGTGAGCGAACGGTGATCGCGCTGGTCATGCAGAGCCGCGACAACTCGATCACCGTGAGCCGCAAACGGGGCCTGTTCGGGTGGCGGCTGACCTCCAGGCAGGGCCACGGCGAGCCGAACCCCACCTACCTGGCCGAAGGCAATGTCGCCGTCCGCGCGCTCGCCGCGGGCCTGGCGAGGGCAACCGGCGTCCGCGCGTGGCCGGGAAGCTCGCTCGGGGAGGTGTTCGACGTGCCGATGACGGCGCACTTCCTCGGTGGGGCCGTGATCTCTGACTCCGCAGAGACCGGCGTCATAGACCCTTACCATCGGGTCTGGGGCTACCCCGGTCTGCACGTCGTCGACGGGGCCGCGGTGTCGGCCAACCTCGGCGTCAACCCGAGTCTGACGATCACGGCGCAGGCAGAGCGAGCGATGTCGTTCTGGCCCGTGCTGGGCCGGCCCGACGCCCGGCCCGTGCAGGATGAGCGGTCTGCCGTTCGTCGGTGACGCGGATGAGGGCCCGTGCCCCCCGGCACGGACCCTCATCACCCCGGTGTTGCCACCCCTGGCGGCTTGTGAGTCCCCCCGAACTCGCCGCCCAGCCGAAACGTTCCCGTCCCCCACGCCCCCCGACGCGAACAACCGCGGCTGATGGACATAAGTTACATATTCAATGACTTGCTTGTCAAGTTGTTTGGTTTCCCAGGTAGTCTGCACGGTGTCGGCCCGGGGCGAGGAGACGATGACGCCGTCCAACAGCCCTGTGCCAGTGAGGGTTCACGGGGCCGTAAGCAGGTGTAACGTGATCCACCGAACGGCTTGGGGAAGAGGTGGCATGACAACCGAGGTACATTCCGGGTCGGGGAAGTCAGGTGAGCCAGGTGAGCCAGGTGAGCCAGGTGAACCATGGAGCCGGGACGCCGTTCTGGGTTCGCTGCGCAGAGCTCTGGTGGGCAGCAACCGGCTGCACACCTCGATGGCGTCCGAGCTGGGCGTCAACCTGACCGGGCTCTCGGCCCTCAGCCACCTGGCCGCCGCGCCGGGGATGACGCCCAAACAGCTCTCGGACCTGCTCGGCATCACCACTGGTTCCACGACGGGAACGATCGACAACCTGGAGAGGTCGGGCTTCCTGCGCCGCGAACCGCATCCCGATGACCGCCGAAGCGTGGTGCTTCACCTCACGCCTGCAGGACGCCACGCGGTCGAGTGGGTCATCGAGCGCTACCGTGCAGCACTCGAGACCGTGTACGCCTCACATCCGCAGCTTCCCGCCCCTGAGCTTGCGGCGTTCCTCGACGATCTCGCCCAGGCCCTCATCCGGGCCGCCTCCTAGGTCTGCCGACCTCCCGTCGCGCTCCGGGCGGAGAGAGCCGGGGGAGCCAGCGGGTCGCCGGGGCGTCACCCGGCGCTCGCTGGTGCCTCCTGTGGTTCGTCGCGCCAGGAGCGCCACAGTGCGGCGTAGGCGCCGTTGGCCACGAGCAGCTCCTCGTGGGAGCCGATCTCGCTGATGCGGCCGTCTTCGACCACGCACACTCGATCGGCGTCGTGGGCGGTCATGAGACGGTGCGCGATGGCCACCACGGTCCGCCCGTCGACCACGGCGGCGAGCGAGCGCTCGAGATGGCGGGCGGCGCGCGGGTCGAGCAGGGAGGTGGCCTCGTCGAGCACGAGGGTGTGTGGGTCGGCGAGCACGAGCCGGGCCAGCGCGAGCTGCTGCGCCTGAGGCTCGGTCAGTCGGTGCCCTCCCGAGCCGACCGTGGTGTCGAGCCCCTGGGGCAGGTGCTCGGCCCAGTCGAGGGCGTCGACGGCCGTGAGCGCGTCCCACAGCTGCTCGCGTGACGCCTCGGGCCGGGCCAGGCGCAGGTTGTCCTCGAGAGAGCCGACGAAGACGTGGTGCTCCTGGGTGACCAGTGCGACCTGACCACGCAGCTGGGCCAGCTCGAGATCGACCAGGCGCACCCCGCCCACCTCGACGCGACCCTCGCGCGGCCCGTCGATGCCGGCCATCAGGCGCCCGAGGGTCGACTTGCCCGCGCCCGAGGGGCCGACGATCGCGAGGCGCTCGCCGGGTCGCAGGTCAAGTGACACGCCACGGAGCACGTCGCGGCCTGAGCGGTAGGCGTAGTGCACGTCGTTGACCTCGAGGTGGTCATCGGCCGGTGTCTCGCCCGTCGCGGCCCGGTCGGCCGGGACGTCGGCGATGCCGATCACCCGAGCGAGGGAGGTGGCGCCGACCTGGATCTCGTCGAGCCAGGAGATCAGCTCGTCGAGCGGACCGGCCATCTGCTGCACGTAGAGGGCGACCGCGGTGACCGTACCGGCCGTGGCCAGGTCGCGGCTGATGAGCCAGCCGCCCCAGAGCAGCGTCACGGCGACCGGCGCGAAGAACGCGAACTCGACCGACGGGAACCAGCGCATGCGCAGCCCGAGCGTGTAGACCTCGGCGTCGTAGCACTCGCTCAGGGCGTCGTCCATCCGGCGACGGCGGCGACCCCTCATCCCGAGGGCGTCAACTGTGCGGGCTCCTTCCGACGACTCGGTCACCACGCCGTTGAGCACCGCGTAGGTCGCCCGTTCGCGCAGGTACCCTGCGGGTGCATAGCGCAGGTACCGGCGGGTGGAGGCCCAGAGCATGGGGATGCCGACCACGATCGCGAGCGCGACCGTCCAGTCGGTCAGCAGGGCCGCCACGATGGTGATGGCCGTGGTGACGCCCCCGACGAAGATGGACGGGATGCCGAACCGGATCACGCGAGAGAGGGCTTCGACGTCGTTGGTCGTTCGTGAGACGAGGTCACCGGTTCCGGCACGCTCGACGGTCGAGAGCGGCAGCTCGACGACCCGACCCATGAACTGCTCACGCAGCTCGGCGAAGATCGTCTCTCCCATGACGAACGAGGCACGGCGTGCGAACCAGGTGACGACCGTCTGCACGACGACGGCGCCGGCGATCCACAGGGCGAGAGTGTCGACGCGGGCCAGTGACCGGCCACCGCTGATCTCGTCGACGAGCAGCCCGATGACGCGAGGCGCCACCAGGGCGGCGACGGCCGCCACTGCGTGCAGTCCGACCACGCCCAGCAGGCTCGAGCGATAGCACCTGAACAGGCCGCGCGTGTGCTCGCGTACCGAGGCCATGTCAGAGACCGGGAGGCTTCGGGTCGTTGGTTCGGCGGTGAGAGCCATCAGTCGTCCTCCCCTCTGGTCACGGTCCGGCGGTAGGCGGGCAGCTCGCTCATCAACCGCCGGTGGGTACCGGACGCGGCGACGCGACCCTCCTCGAGATAGACCACCTGGTCGGCCTGGTCGAGCAGCAGGGGGCTGGCCGACATGACGATGGTGGTGCGGCCGGCGCGGGCGGCCGAGAGCCGCGCGGCGATGCGGGCCTCGGTGTGGGCGTCGACTGCGCTGGTCGGCTCGACCAGCACCAGCACCTCGGCCTCGGTCAAGAGGGCGCGGGTCAGCGCCAGGCGCTGGCGCTGACCACCGGAGAAGGCTCGACCGCGCTCTTCGACCTCGTTGTCGAGACCGCCGGGCAGGGCCTCGAGCACGTCGTCACCGCTGGCCACCGACAGGGCGGCCAGGATGGTGGGGTCGTCGTGCTCGCCACGAGGGTCGAGCTCGTCACGCAGGGGGCCGGTGAACAGGCGCGGATCGGTCTCGGAGACGACGATGCGGCGGCGCAGCTCGGCGAGAGGTGCGTCGGCCACGCGCGTGCCGTCGAGGCGGGCATCGGTGTCGCCGGCCCCGAACCGGCCCAGCCGGTCGGCGAGGGCGGCCGACTCCTCGGGCCGGGCCGACACGACGACGGTGAGGCGACCTGGCTCGAAGCCGGCGCCGCTCGTGGGGTCGACCAGCCGAGCCGCATGCCGGGGCAGCGGTCGGGGGTTGCTGGGCTCGGTCTGGTCGGGTCTCACGGCGAGAATCTTGATCAGCTTGCCGGCCCCGATGTGGGCCTGGGTCGCACGGTCGACCATCTCGGTGGCAGTCCGCAGCGGGATGACGAGGAAGGCGGTGTAGCCGTAGAAGGCGACGAGCTGACCGGCCGTGATCTGGCCCGCGACCGCGAACCGTGCGCCGAGCCACACCACGATGAGAACGAAGATGCCAGGTAGCAGGATCTGGGCCGCGTCGAGGGCCGCCTGGTAGCCGGCCACTCGGTTACCGACCCTGCGGACCGCCTGCGACTGAACGGCATAACGCCGCAGGAACGTGCGCTCGCCACCGATGCCGCGCAGCACGCGCAGACCGGCGACGGTGTCGGCTCCGAGGCCGATGAGCTTTCCCGCCTCCTCCCGCTGGGCGAGCTGGCGGGCCTGGAGCGGCCGCACGACGAAGGCCAGGCAACCCACGAGTACCGGCACGCCGATGAGGATGACCAGGCCCAGTGGAGCCGAGGCGCGGAGCAGGATCAGCGCCACCACCACATAGCTCACCACGCTGCCCACGAACCGTGCGAAGACGTCGTACAGCCCTCCGACGCGCATCGCGTCAGAGCTGACGGTCGCCACCACGTCTCCCGTCGGCACCGCCCGGGTGAGCGCCTCCCCGGTGTCGGCTGCCTGATGGCCGATCAGCTGCGCCGAGCGGAACGCGCCCTGCATCCAGTTCAGCACCGCGTACTTGTGGCGGAACATTCCCGAGATCGCGCTCACGGCGACCAGGCCCAGTAGCACCAGACACCACCTGAGCAAGGCCCCGCTGTCGCGACCGATGATGCCTTGGTCGATGGCCTTGCCCATCACCGCAGGGAAGAGGGCCTGGCTCACCAACCACACGACACCGAAGCAGACCGCGACCACAAGGGTGCGGCGCTGGCCCCGAGCGACCCAGGTGAGATAGGCGGTCGGGCTCGTGAGGGCAGGGGTGCCGGGGTCGGCGAGGGGCAGGCGGATCACTTGGTTCATCCTACGATCCAGGCGGCCGAGCCTCATCCCGTTTATTCGGGAGGTGAACCCCTTTCGGGCGCCTCTGCCTGCTCGAGGGCCTCGCTCAGCTCGTCGAGGATCAGGCTCTCCTTGTCGACGGTGCCGGTGCGGTAGGCCGCCCGGCCGACGAGGTGGGCAGAGACCGGGCCGGTGAAGAACTGGGTGGCGGCCAGCAGCACGAGCGTGGTCACCGCAGCCCAGGTGCGCAGGGTGAAGGCCAGGCCCGTCAGCACCAGGATCAGGCCGAGGGTCTGGGGCTTGGTCGCCGCGTGCAGCCTCGAGAGCGTGTCACGGAAACGCACCAGGCCGATGGCGCCGGCGAGGCAGAGGAAGGCACCGAGCAGCAGGGCGACGGCGCCGGCGACGTCGAGCGCGGCGGTCCAGCTCATCGGACTGCCCCCGGCTCGTCCCTCTCGTCGGCTCGGACGGCAGGCCTCGGTTCGGCATCTTCGGCGCTGGTGGCCATGAACCGGGTCACGGCCACCCCTCCGACGAAGCTGACCAGACCCAGGATCATCAGCAGGGGAAGGCTCGTGGACGTGCGGTGCCAGACTCCGAGTGTTTCGTCTGCTCGAGAGCAGCGATCTCCACCCGGGAGCCGAGCGCCCTGACCACCCGCTCCTCGACCTCGAGCACGTTGCGCCGCTGGGCCTCGACCGCTCCCGGCCGGCCCACGTCGATGAGGTGCAGGTAGAGCATCGAGGTTGACCGCCGCGCCTCGATGACGACCGAGCCCGGCACGAGCGTGACCAGCTCGGCGGTGATGGTGAGGTAGAAGTCCGAGCGTGAGCGCAGCTGCACGCCGATGACGGCGTTCTGCGGGGTGCGGGGCCCGAGAGCGAGGCGCAGCACCTGCCACGACGAGAGCGCCAGGTCGAACAGGAACCGGCCGATGAGCATCGCGTACCGCAGGGGCCGGAACGACCCGGCGTACTGGATCGAGGGAAGCGGGAAAGCGAGCGTCACGAAGAGACCGACGAGCAGGCCTTTGACGAGGTTGCCCCAGCTGAGCTGGTCCCGGCGTGCAGGTAGGCGCTGACGGGGGTGGGCGCCGCCATTGCCCCCGGCAGCCAGAAGTGGAACGGCACGAGCGCCGACTTCGACAGGGCGCCGACAAGCAGCAGCACGACCGCCACGGTCGTCACGGCGTCGGGAGGGGGAGGCGCGGCCAGCAGCCCGCTGATCGAGTAGGTGTGGTGCACGCCGAGGGCGATGATGCCGACCAGGATGGCTAGGCCGCCCGCGGTGGTCACCATCAGCGCCTGCATGGCGGAGCGACGGTTCGTCGAGCTCGCCGGGTTGTGCCCGATGAGCAGGTACGACAAGACGGTCGTCAGCTCCCAGAAGACGTAGAGCACGAGGAAGCTGTCGGTCAGCACCAGGCCGAACATCGCCCCGGCGAAGGCGGTGAACACGGCGGAGAAGCGCCAGAGCGTCGGGTCGTCGTCACGGAAGTACCACCGGCAGTAGACGAGCATGAGGGCGCCCACACCGGTCACCAGCAGACCGAGCAGCCACGAGAGCGTCGTGAGGCGGAAGTCGATGCCGAGCCCGAGACCGGGCACCCACGAGAAGTTCTGGGTCGGGTAACGACCGTCGCGCACCATGGTCGCGACGGAGACCAGCCAGCCGAACCCGGCGGCGGGGGCGAGGGCGAGCACCAGGAAGGCCCGGGCGCGCAGCAGCCTGACCAGCAGCGGGGCGAGCCCGGCAGCGACCAGGTGCAGCATCAGCAGTTGTGCCACGGCGGCCCCTCGGTCGGGTGGTCAGGACGAGTGCTGAGCGCCAATCCTAGAGGCGCCGAAGGGCCACGCCGACCATTGGCCGGCGAGGCCCTGCGTCGTGACCGCGGGTGGGGTCAGCCCTTCGGCTGCACCTTCACCGTCAACGTCTGGCCCTTCCCGGTGGAGCTGACGACCCGGATCGTCGTACCGGTCTTCGGCACGTTCACGCCGTACCAGCCCGGCTGGTAGCGGCCGGGGTGCTCGCCGGTCGCGCCGTGCTCGTCGGAGTCGTACCAGTACTTCTTCGTGTCGTCGAAGACGGGAGCAGCGCTCCGGCCCCAGACCCTCTGCGTCTCGCCGTCCTTGTGCAGGGTGATCGTCTCGGTTCTCTCGAGCCCGAAGGTCGAGTCGTACGAGAGGATGCGGGGTCGCATCAGGGTGCCGTCGGCCCAGTGGGTGAACCCCGGGTGGGCGTCGACCGGGAGCACGAGCCCCGACCCCGGGTGGTCGCCGACGTTGTTGTCCGTCTGCGAGCCGTCCCAGTAGTTGATGAGCATCCCGTTCTGGTACGGGTAGTTCTCGACCCGGTCGGGGGTCGTGGTGAGGAACCCGAAGTTGTAGGCCGTCTTGAGTGACGTGTCGTAACCGTCGTACTGCCGGTTCTCGGCGATGTACGCGTTGAAGTACGACTGCACCTCGGTGCCGGTCGTCGACACGAAGCCGTCTAAGGTCCAGCCCTCGGTGTCGGTCTCGGCCGTGCCGATCAGGGCGCCGTCGAGGGCGACCTGGTCGATGTTGATGCCGGGGAAGGTGGCCGCGACATCGGTCCAGTAGCGGAACCGCACCGCAGTCGTGCCCGCAGGCAGGGTGCCCGTGACGTCGACCCACGCGCCGTCGCTCGAGCCGGTGATGCCCTGGCCCTGGTTCTGCTCGTTCGGGTTGGCCGTGGTAGACAGGTTCGTCGCGACCGGAGCCCACGTCGAGCCGTCAGGCGAGGCCTCGAGATAGGCGTAGTCCCAGTCCTGCTCGATGTCGTAGCTGACCTTGGCAGACAGCACACCGGCAGTGGCCGCGTGCGTCATCGTGGTCTCGATCTCATCGCCCGAGGTGCTCCAGTACATCTTCTCGCCGGCGAACGGCGTGCCGATGTCGAGGGCCACCTGCTTCTCGGGCAGCACGGTGAACAGCGCCTGCACCGACCTCTTGCTCGCCGGTGCGTTCGTGCCGAGCTTGTGGACCGAGCGCTCGTCAGACTGAGCGATGTCGTAGAAGGGGCCCTTCTTGCCCTGCGGCTGCAGCCAGCCGAGCTGGAAGAGCTCGAAGGCCCCCATGTCGGTGGGGGCGTCGCCGATGCCCTTGCGCGAACCGTCGCCGATGTTCGCGCCCGAGCTCATCAGCGTCCAGAAGGCGGTGCTGTTCTCGGCGCCTCCGGTGTTGCCGGAGGTGTCGTAGAGGTCAGGTAGACCGAGGTCGTGGCCGAACTCGTGGGCGAAAACGCCGAGACCACCGTTCTCGGGTTGAACCGTGTAGTCGTAGACCCACATCCCGGTCGAGTGGTTGGGCACGTCGGGGCTGGACACGAGCCCGCCGTTGGTGCCGATGTCGACTCCGGCGCCGAGCGGGCCGCCGGCCTGCAGGTTCGCGGCCGAGCGGTGGCTCCAGATGGCGTCCGAGCCCTGGTTCGGGTCGCCGGCGGCCTCATCGCCCCCTGCGTGCACGATCTGGAAATGGTCGATGACGCCGTCGGGCTCGTCGAAGTTGCCGTCGCCGTCGATGTCGTAGCGGTCCTGCTGGTCGAACGTCTTGAGGTAGGCCGTGATCTCCGGCATGGTCATGCCCGCGTCAAGGCGGCCCTGCACCCACATCGCCAGGGCGTCGCGCACGAGCGCCTTCGAGGTGGCGCAGACGATGTCGCCGCAGTAGTTGCGGCCGTACAGCGCCTCGTTGAAGGGCACCTTGACCCAGTCGGTGACCGTGCCTTCGACCGAGTAGCGACCCGACGACTGCGTCTCGTAGTACTTCGCCATGCGGTTGAAGTACATGTTCTCGTAGTGCGCCTTGGTGTAGTCCTTCAGCCACAGGGTGCTGTTGTCGACCTTGCGGTCGGGCGTCGGGATCTGGTTGTGCAGCGGCCCGGTCACATCGGTGGTGCTGCCGTCGGGCGGCGGGCCCTGGAACACCGCGTTGGGGTACTGCTGGTCACCGAACTCGACGATGACGACGAAGATCTTGTCGGTGCCCTCGCGTTCTAGCTGTACGTACTTTCCCTTGCCCTTCGCGGTGCCCGACCTGGCGGCACTGGAGGTGCCACCGACCTGGGCGACCTTGCCCTGGGCGCTCGGGTCGCCAAGGATGCGCTGCTGCAGTGCTTTCTGGCGCAGGGCGTCCTGCTTGACGGCCTGCGGTGGGCGAAGGTTGTCGTCGACGGATGCCGCTGACGATGCGCCCGTCGTGCCGGTGGCGCTGGTGTGTCCGACGGCGAGAGCCGCCTGGACCGGAGTCGCTGCAGCGGCTCCGACGACCAAGGCTCCGGAGGCCAGCAGGCCGATGAGCCTGCGCCGCCTCGAGATGAGTGAGTGACCCACGAAGGACCGTCCTTAATGTACGAGTGACCGATGGACAGCGCCCCGGGCCACCATCACCTCTGCCTCGAGCGCTGGCCCAGTCAAGTACCACGTGGTGAGACGCCACGGAGTGGTCAAGCATCGTTATGCAAAAGAGATCTCAAATGGGGGGAAATCACAGACTTTGCGGATGGGTTCCGGCGAAAGTCCTACGCTCGGTCGACGGATCGAGATGGTCTCGACGTTGGCGTCGACGACGTCAGAAGGTCGCGTACGTCTCTCGCGCGATGAAGAGCCCGTGCTGGTGCTCGCTGTCGACGCAGGTCATTCCGGCCTCCTCGCTGAGGCAGGAGAACGACGTGCCGGGCGGGCTCCAGCGCTTGCCGTAGGCGAGCTTCGGCGCTCCGGGAACCCGGATCGTGTCGGAGTTGCAGATCGGCATCGCGCCCGCAGCAGTCAGCTCGACCCGGCCGACGTTCGTCGCGCCGCCACCGCTGGGGCACGGCGTCGCTTTCGGGGCCGGGGCCCGCCCCGTGCCGACCTCGCACCCCACCCCCGCGCCGTTGTCGATGACGCCACAGAAGATGTTGTCGCTCGGGCTGATGACCGAGGTGGCAGCGGCATCCGCAGCGGCAGCCTTCGACACCCGGGAGCTGGCCTCGGCGAAGTCGGCGGGGGCGCCGCGCAGCTTGCCGACGCGCACCGGTGCCACGCTCGCGGGCGTCGTCTTGCTCGGATCCTGCGACGGCGCAGTGACGGTCGGCACCGACGACGGGCCGGCCGGCGACGCCGGGACAGCCGTGGGGCCGGGCGTCACGGTGGTGCCGTCGGAGTACACCGTCACGGTGGTCACGGGAGGCGCCGGTGACGTCGAGCCACAGCCGGTGAGCAGAGCCAAACCCGCTGCGCCGACCGTCGCGGCCAAGGAGGTGCGGATGCGGGTTCGAGCGAGCGAGGCGTGGACGATCATGGGCGCCGAGTCTGGCACGGATCAGGGGTCCGGGCGCCTCTGGTCGGCTCTGGTCGGCTCCGGCGACTCTGAGCGGCTCTGAGCGGCGCGGTGCAGGGCGCAGTCCGCTGGTGACCTACCCTGAAGAGGTGCTGCGTGCCCTGTTCACCCCTCGTTGGCTGGGGTTCCTGGGTCTGGCCGTGCTGGCCGTTGCCGTCTGTGTGCTGCTTGGCCTCTGGCAGCTGGGCGTGGCGCGTGACGAGGGGCTCAAGGATGCCGTTGCGGCAGCCGGAACCAGCTCTCGAGCACCCTTGCCCGACGTGCTCGCTCCCCATGCGCCCTTCACGCCAGAGCTGTCGAACCGGCCCGTCACCGCCACAGGCACATACACAGCAGAGCGGGGTTTCGTCGTAGTGGACCGTCGACTGGGCGACCGGTCGGGCTCATGGGTCGTCACGCCCCTCGTCACGTCCGAGGGAACGGTGGCGGTGCTGCGCGGGTTCGTGCCCGGCAGCCCCACGTCGCTGCAGGCACCGCCTGGGGGCGTGGTCACCGTCGACGGCACGCTCGGGCCTGGAGAGTCGCCCCGGCCCGGGCCGGCCCTGCCCGGTGACCAACGCCGCTCGATCGACCTGGCCGAGCTGGTCAACGAGTGGCCCGGCGCGCTCTACAACGCGGTCATCTTCGCGAGTAACGAGCAGGTCGGGGGCGCCACGGTCGACGCTGGCGCCGACACGCCGCTCGACCGCGTGCCTCCGCCGACCCTCGACGCTCCGCTCAATCTCAGGAACGCGGCGTATGCAGTGCAGTGGTGGGTCTTCGGTCTCTTCGCGATCTGGATGTGGTGGAAGATGTTTCGAGCAGAACAGCAGGGGGAGACTGCCGTGGCAGCCCCCCGGGAAGAGGTCCCAGCGTGAGCACAACCCCGCCCCACCCGGCCGGAGCCAACCAGATCCGTTCGGCGCTGAAGATCTATCGGGTCCTCGCTGTCGTGGCCGGTATCGCCCTGTTCGTGCTGCTGCTCGAGATGCTGATGAAGTACGTGCTCGAGCAGACGAACGTGCTGACCGAGTACTGGAGCCCGATCCACGGCCTCATCTACATGGGCTACGTGGCGTCGGTGGCGAACCTGGGGATCAAGGCGTCCTGGGGGATGCCCCGGATCGTGCGCAACATGCTCGCCGGGTTCGTGCCGGTGGTGCCATGGATCGCCGAGCGGCGCAACACCGTCGACATCGAGGCGCTGTTGGAGCGAGCACGCTTCTCCGGCGGTCCTGACTCCACCCGCGACTCAGCCCCCACGACCGGCTGAGGCAGGCCGCGGGAACCGGACCGTGGCGGGGTACGTCCGGACGGAGGGGCCTCCGACCGCACCGAACGTGATCCAGCCTGGCCGATAGGCTGACCAGGTGAGCGACCCGCACCCGACCGACCTGCAGAGCCACCCCGTCCTCGTCGTCGACTTCGGCGCCCAGTACGCCCAGCTCATCGCCCGGCGAGTGCGCGAAGCACGGGTCTACAGCGAGGTCGTTCCCCATTCGACCCCGGTCGCCGACCTGCTGGCGCGCAACCCGGCCGCGATCATCCTCTCGGGCGGTCCGAGCTCGGTCTACGCCGACGGTGCTCCTGGTCTCGACCCGGCGCTGCTCGAGGCCGGAGTTCCGGTGTTCGGCATGTGCTACGGCTTCCAGGCCATGGCCCAAGCCCTCGGTGGCACCGTCGAGCAGACGGGTTCACGCGAGTACGGCAACACGAGCGCAGCCATCGCCGGCATCGACTCGACCCTCTTCTCGGGGCAGCCGACCACCCAGGCGGTCTGGATGTCGCACGGCGACTCGGTGACGCGCGCGCCGGCCGGTGCGACCGTCACCGCGTCCACCGCAGGCGCACCCGTCGCCGCGATCGAAGACGACGAACGCCGGCTCTACGGCGTGCAGTGGCATCCCGAGGTGCTGCACAGCGAGCAGGGGCAACGGGTGCTCGAGAACTTCCTCTGGAAGGGAGCCGGCATCGCTCCCGACTGGACGGCATCCAACGTCGTCGACGACCTCGTCAGCACGGTCCGCGAGCAGGTCGGTGACGACCGGGTGCTCTGTGCGCTGTCGGGCGGGGTCGACTCGTCGGTGGCGGCCGCCCTGGTGCAGCGGGCGGTCGGCGACCAGCTGACCTGCGTGTTCGTTGACCACGGGCTGCTGCGCGAGGGCGAGGCCGAGCAGGTCGAGAACGACTTCGTGGCGGCGACCGGGGTCGACCTCGTCGTGGTCGACGCCCGCGAACAGTTCCTCACCGCGCTGGCCGGAGTGACCGACCCCGAGCAGAAGCGCAAGATCATCGGGGCTCAGTTCATCCGGGTGTTCGAGCAGGCCGCACGCGACGTCGTGGCTGACCGCGGTGACGAGCAGCATCCGGTCAAATGGCTGGTGCAGGGCACGCTCTACCCCGACGTCGTCGAGTCGGGCGGCGGCGAGGGTGCGGCCAACATCAAGAGCCACCACAACGTCGGCGGGCTGCCCGACGACCTGCAGTTTCAGCTCATCGAGCCGCTTCGCACCCTGTTCAAGGACGAGGTTCGCCAGGTCGGGCTCGAGCTCGGCGTGCCCGAGGTGATTGTCTGGCGCCAGCCCTTCCCGGGCCCCGGCCTCGGCATCCGCATCATCGGTGCGGTCACCGCTGAACGTCTCGACCTGCTGCGACGCGCTGACGCGATCGCCCGGGAAGAGCTGACCAAGGCCGGGCTCGACCGCGACATCTGGCAGTGCCCCGTCGTGCTGCTGGCCGACGTGCGCTCCGTGGGAGTGCAGGGCGACGGTCGCACCTACGGCCACCCCGTCGTGCTTCGCCCGGTCGCGTCCGAGGATGCGATGACCGCTGACTGGGCTCGGGTGCCCTACGACGTGCTGGCCGTGATCTCGACCCGCATCACCAACGAGGTAGAAGAGGTCAACCGTGTCGTGCTCGACGTGACGAGCAAGCCGCCGGGCACCATCGAATGGGAGTGATGATGAGCACGAACCTGTTGAAGGTCGGCGTCATGGCCACGTCGTCCAAGCCTGACGAACGGCGAATCGCGCTGCATCCAGACCACCTGAGGCGCATCCCGGAGGAGGCACTCGCGTCGCTCTACCTCGAGACCGGTTACGCCACCGACTTCGGCATGACCGACGAGGGCCTGCGCGAGGTGGTGGCCGGTGTTCTCGACCGCGCCTCGCTCATCGCGCAGTGCGACGTCATCGTGCAGCCCAAGCCCGTGCTGAGCGAGGTGTCGCAGCTGCGCGACGGTCAGGTGCTGTGGGGCTGGCCGCACTGCGTGCAGGACACGGCGATGACGCAGGTGGCCATCGACAAGAAGCTGACGCTCATCGCCTTCGAGGCCATGAACCACTGGAGCAAGGAGGACTCCTTCCAGCTGCACGTGTTCCACAAGAACAACGAGCTGGCCGGCTACTCCTCGGTGCTGCACGCCACGGCACTGGCGGGCTCCACGGGCACCTACGGACGTCGCCTGCGGGCCGCCGTCATCGGCTTCGGTGCGACGGCCCGGGGCGCCGTCACCGCCCTCAGTGCCATCGGCGTCCACGACGTCGACGTGCTCACGCACCGTGACGTGGCGGCGGTGGCCGCGCCGATCCACTCGGCGACGATCGTCAACTTCGGGGCCGCCGACACCCGCACGAGCGTGAGCCATGTCGCCACCGAGGAGGGCGAGGTGCCGCTGACCGCGTTCCTCGCCGACCACGACATCATCGTCAACTGCGTGCTGCAAGACCCTGAGCATCCGTTGATGTTCATCATGAACGACGACCTCGCACAGCTGAACCCCGGCACCATCGTCATCGACGTCTCGTGTGACGAGGGGATGGGCTTCGAGTGGGCCAAGCCGACGAGCTTCCGCAGCCCCACCTTCGTGGTGGGCGACAACGTGCTGTATTACGCCGTCGACCACAGCCCTTCCTACTTCTGGAACTCTGCGACCTGGGAGAACAGCGAGGCGTTGCTCCCCTTCCTCGAGACGGTCATGGGCGGGCACGAGGCGTGGCAGACCGACCCGACGATCCGGCACGCCATCGAGATCCGCGACGGGGTCATCCAGAACCCCGCGATCCTCGCCTTCCAGCACCGCAGCGCCGACTACCCCCACCCCAGCACCTGACCCCTGGCCTGGCCGCGCGCCCGCCCGCTGGCACAGCCTCCAGGGGAGACACGTTGCCGGACGGTCCCAGATGCCGGCGGTACGGCATCGCGCCAGTAGGGTGGATCGCATGTGTGGAATCGCCGGCTTTCACTTAATCAAGGCCGACGAGGGGCTGACCGAACGCCTCGGGCGCTGCCCGTCCCATCCGGCTGTCGACGCGACGGCGTTCGCCCAGGCCAGCTCAGGTCTGACCGGAGTGAGCGCCGGACGCGTCGCAGAGCGATTCGAGATCGTGTTCGACGGCGAGGTCTACAACCGGGTGGTCCTGCGCAGCCAGCTCGCTCAGCTGGGGCACGAGCTCACGACCGGTGACGACTGGGAGGTGGCGCTCGTCTCCTTCATCGAGTGGGGGGCAGAGGGTTTCGACCGGCTGAACGGGCCGTTCGCCGTAGCCGTCCGTGACTGCGAGACCTCCTCCATCACGCTGGCCCGCGACCACTTCGGCATCCGGTCTCTCTATCTCGCGAAGTCGGGCCCGGGGTGGCTCTTCGCCTCGTCGATCGCGCCGATCCTGAACAGCGGGCACCACGACCGCAGGCCCAACGACCGCACCATCTACCGTTACCTGCGTTTCGGTGTGAACGACGACGGCCGCGAGACCTTCTTCGACGGCATCGAACGGATCGGTGCCGGCGAGGCGGTCACCATCACGGATGCCGGGGTGCAACGGCGCCCGTTCACCGCGCTGCGATCCGAGCTGAGCCACGCCACGTCGCAGCCGCGCGACTACGACGCCTCGGTCGTGCGTGAGTTCCGTTCGCGTCTCACCGAGGCGGTGCGAGTGCGGCTGCGCGCACCCGGCCCCGTGGCCATCGCCCTGTCGGGAGGGATCGACTCGGCGGCCATCACCGCCGTGGTCGACACCTTGGCGACCACGGGCAACCCGGGCGATGCGGTGACCAAAGCCGTTGGGGAACAGCTGAACACATTCTCAGCCCTCTTCCCTGGGTCGCTCAACGACGAAGAGGAACACACCGCGGCCGTGACTTCCTCATTGGGTTCTGGTGTCGCCTCTCACTCGGTGGCGCCGACCCCCACCGAGTTCAAGAACGACCTCACCGACTTCGTCCGCACCCAGGAGGAGCCACTCGACTCCTCGGGGCCCTACACGCAGTACCGCGTGCTGCGTGAGGCGGCTGAGGGCGGGGCCACCGCGGTGCTCGAAGGGCTGGGCGGCGACGAGACCCTGGCTGGTGACGGCGCCCACCATCTGGTGAACCTGCGTGAGCTTCGGCAGACGAGCTCGCTGGCTGCCCTCACCCAGCTGGTCCGGTCGGCCGACGTTCTCGCCCGTGGCGGCCGACCCCGTCTGGGCGACCGACTTCGCGGCCGAAAGGCGGTCCCCGTCACGCAGCTGCTCGACCAGCAGTTCGTCGCTCGGCATCGTCACGAGATGTTCGCGGCCCCTCTCGACGACCTGCGTGAGCGACTGCTCGACGACATCTTCGTCGGGTCGCTGCCCGCAAGGCTGCGCTACGACGACCGCAACGCCCGCCGCTTCGGAGTCACTACCCGGATGCCGCTGCTCGACAAAGAGCTCGTTCGCTTCGACTTCGGGCTCGGCAGCGAGGCGCTGCTCAAGGACGGCGTCAGTAAGCGGGTGCTCCGTGACGCGGTACGCGACCTGCTGCCCACGTCGGTCGTCGGCCGCCGAGACAAGGTCGGCCTCACGACCCCCCATGCGGAGTGGCTCCTGCGTCTGAAGAACCACATCTACGGCGTGTTCCTCTCCGAGCCGTTCGCGAACCGGCCCTACTTCGACCAGAGCGAGGTGCTGCACACCTTCGAGGGGTGGATCAAGGGTGGCAGCTCGGCCGACTCTCTGACCATCTGGCGACTGCTCAACCTCGAGCTGTGGCTGCAGGAGTTCTTCGACGAGCCGGCAACTGCCGCACCGGCGCCCGAACACGTGAAGACCGACTACGAGGCCAACGCCCGCAAGCAGCTCGACCTCACCCTGGGCGACGGAACCGTCGTTCGTCGCTACCCGCTGCGCACCGAGCTGTTCTCGCAAGACGACGACCTTCAGGCCCGAACGCTGGCACAGGTCGCCCGCTTCTTCGACGGCCTCCCGGCTGCCGGCCCCGAGCACGCTGCGGCGACGAGCGGCTCGTGGCACCTGTTCATCTCGGAGAAGATCGTCGCCATCACGCAGGGACGCTCGTACTTCATCTGGGACATCAAGGTCGGGCGATCGGCTCGGTTGCTCAGCAAGCACGTCACCCGCACGCCCGCTGGTATCGGCTTGGGATCGCCCTTCACCATGCAGCTGGCGATCCAGGAGGCCGGGCTGCCGCGTGTGCTCTACGCCGCTGTCGGCGGGGGCGTGGCCCGGGCGTTCGGTCGCCGAGGTGCCTTCTACGAGCTGGTCGGTGGCGATATCCGGGCCATCGACGGGCCCACCGAGTACTCGGTCTACCCGGCCAACGTGTCGGCCAAGCTCGCCCCGAAGGATCCCGACGCCGTGGCCGCTGCGCTCTCGGCCGGCATCCGGGCCCTCGTGCCTGAGCCGTACCGCTCCACCTACGCCGGCACGGTCGTCATGGACGCCAACGACCTCGGCCGCAACGCCTTGGGGCAGGACGCCGCTGGCCCCAAGTCGCGCTACGAGGCGATGTTCGCCGACAACCCGCTCGGTCAGGGTTCAGAGCAGACGCCAATGGCGCTCGTCTTCGTGCAGCCTCCCGGCTAGAGCGACTTCACGCCGGCCGAGTGGTCACTGGGTGGGTTGACCGCCACCGGCTCAGTGGAGCCCGTGGAAGACGTCGTGGCGGATCGGGTCGTCGGGGCCGGCGGCCGGGTCGATGAACCACTCCCGGCCGAACACGAGGTCGTAGAGGGGCCTGGGGATACGCAGGAAGGCGGCGAGGGTGCGGTCTGCGCCACCGTCGGCGCTGGCCTGGGAGGCGTGGGCGCGCATGGCGTCTCGCTTCGCGGCGATGTGCCGGCTGACGTTGATGCGGTGGGTGATCTCGCCGCGGGCCGAGAAGGCGCGGTCGAAGCTCGACCGGTCGAACTCGGGCGGAAAGCGATAGACCTTGGCCGCGAGGTCGATCGCGCGGCAGATCGTGTCGCGTGGAACCGTCGCCTCGAGCAGCCTTGGTGTGCGGGCGATCTCGGCCGCACGCCTTCCCACCACGTGCACCTTCTTGTGGTCCTGATGGCCGTAGCCGCCGTTGCGCTCGTAGCCGAGCAGCACGTCGACCTGTTCCTCGCGCAGGATGCCGGCCAGCCGCTGCGCCGCTTCCTCGGCGTCGGCCCTGACGAAGCGGACACGACCGGGCGGATCCGGCTCGAGGTCGGGACCCAGCCCGCTGTCGGCGTAGCCGAGGTGCTCGACTCGGGCTACGCCCAACGCTTTCGCACTGCGGTGCAGCTCGTCCATTCGCCGACTGCCCAGGGTTCCGTCACCGGCGTACTCCTCTGCGGCGAGGCCGAGCTCACCGTCTGTGGCGACGACGGCGATGACGCGATGGCCTTCGGCGGCAGCGCGCGCCATGGTGCCCGAGGTGAGCAGCGCCTCGTCGTCGGGGTGGGCGTGGAAGGCGAGCAGAGTGTGAGTCATCACGGCCATCCTGTCGCATGACAGAGTGATCCTCGTGAAGGTGGCGCTGATCTCCGACTGTTACCTGCCCCGGTTGGGCGGCATCGAGGTGCAGACGCACGACCTCGCCCGCCAGCTCATCGGCCTGGGCCACGTGGTCGAGGTGTTCACCGCCACCCGCGGAGCAGACGACGAGATGCACGGCGCAGTGACCGTGGTCGACGGCGTACCCGTTCACCGGCTCGCCGCCCGGATGCCGTGGCAGCTGCCGGTGAACCCCTTCGCTCCACGCGAGCTGCGTCGTCGCCTGAGCAGTGGAGGCTTCGACGTTGCGCACGTGCAGACCGGGGTGGTCTCGCCCTTCGCCTGGGACGCCACCCGGGTGGCCGTGGGCCTGCGGCTGCCCACCGCGATGACCTGGCACTGCATGCTGGCGGGCGTGACGCCGGTCTTCGAGGTGGCCCGGTTCGTGCGCCGGTGGGCGGCGCGAGGCGTGGCGATGTCGGCGGTCTCGGAGGTGGCGGCCAGCCCGCTGCGGCGGCTGGTCGGGCCGGCCGCGACGGTGGGGGTGCTGCCCAACGGCATCGACGTGGCCCGGTGGTCGGTGGGGCCGGTCGCGCCCGAACCGGGCCCGCTTCGGCTCGTCACCGCTATGCGTCTCGCGGCCCGCAAGCGGCCCGGTGCGCTGGTCGACCTGGTCGCCGAGGCCGAGCGCCGGTCTGGTCGTGGATCTCTGACGCTGACGATCCTGGGGGAGGGGCCAGACCGTCACAAGGTCGAGGCCTCTGTGCGCGAGAAGGGCCTCGACTGGGTCAGCCTGCCGGGACGGGTCACGCGAGACGAGCTGCGCGAGCGGTACATCAGCTCGGATGTCTACCTCTCACCCGCCCGTCTCGAGTCGTTCGGGATCGCCGCGCTGGAGGCCCGCACCGTCGGGCTGCCGGTCATCGGCCGATCCGGCTCTGGAGTGGGAGAGTTCATCACTGACGGGGTCAACGGACTGGTGGTTGACAGCGACTCGGCCATGGCTGCTGCGATCGCCCACCTGGCCAACCACCCTGACGACGTCTCCCGGATGCGGGCCTTCAACGTCGAGAGCCCCCCCGACCAGCGCTGGGAGGCGGTCGCCGCCATCGCCGTGGCCGAGTACGAGCGGGCGATTGCCCTGGGGCGCCGATGAGAACCAACGTCGTTGCCGGAATCCGCGTGCTTGGCGTCACTGCCGAGGGCGACCCGGTCGTGACCATCGGCCTCGGCCACGGCGAGCACCCTGAGGTGGTGCTCGGGAGGCTCGGCTGGTCGGTCGGTGCTCCCGAGTCCGCTGAGCTGGGGCCAGACGGCGCTCTCGAGCTCACCTACGCGGTGAGCCCGCTCGCCGGTCGTCCGCCCTTGGCCCCGGCGGCCACGCGGCGCGACGCCGACATCACCGACGAGGAGGTGGGTGCGCCACACCAGCGGGTGGGTGCCTACGCCGTGGTGCACGGTTCGCGGGGGGTGCTGCTGACGCAGTTCAACTCGCAGACCGCCATTCCGGGAAACTGGGGCCTGCCCGGTGGCGGCCTCGACCAGGGGGAGTCCCCGGTCGACGGTGTGCACCGTGAGGTGTGGGAGGAGACCGGTCAGCGCATCGTGCTCGGGCCCTTGGTCACGGTGCAGGCGCAGCACTGGGTGGGGCGTGCGCCTACCGGTGTGGTCGAGGACTTCCACGCGGTGCGCATCGTGTACCGGGCCACCTGCCCCGACCCGACCGAGATCGTGATCCACGACGTCGGTGGCACGACCTCGGCGGCTCGCTGGGTGACGCCCAGCGAGCTGGCAGCGCTGTCGATGACGGCGTCGTGGCGACATCTCGCCGAGCTGATGGGCGGCTGACGGGATGCGTTGGAACGGTGGGGTGCTCACGGGGCTTTTAATCGGCGTGCTGTGGCTCGTCGTGGGTGTCGTGCTCGTGGTGACGGGTCGTCGGCGTCGGGCCGCGTCGGCGCAGGAAGGGGCGGGTGGCGCCGCCGTGATCGGCGTCTTCTTGCTCGCCGTAGGCGCCCTGACGCTGTTCGCCACCCTCCTGCTCGCCGTGGTGCCCGGCGCCCCCTGAGCTGAGTTCCTCGTCAGTTCGCGATGTTGAAGCCGAAGCCGAGCACCGGTGGCACGGCCGGATCAGCCACGAGCAGGGCGATCCGGCTCACCACGCCGGTGTCGGGGGTCCACTGCAGCAACCGCACCCCCTCCGCCGTGGTGTTCGTGTAGAGCAGGTCTTGCTCTATCGAGTAGCCGACGACCTGGCAACATCCCTTGTTTCGCGCGGGGGACTCGCCCATCACGAGCAGCCGGCGGTCGCTCGGGTCGTACAGGGTCACCGAGAGGATGCCCTGGGACGGGGCCACGCCGTCTCCGGCGTCGAGGCCGTCTGAGAGGAACACCCCGGATGCGGCGGTGAGGTTCGTCGAGAAGGTCTGTCCGTTGGTCTGGGTCACCGGCGCGGTCACCGCTGTGGGGGTCTTCCTCAGACCCTCCAGCTGCCAGAACGTGACCGAAGGTGCGCCCGCGGGATCGACACCGATGACGTTCTTGGCGCCGGTGTAGCCCTCGGGCAGCTTCTCTGCCGTGGGCGACACGGCCGCAGTGTCGATCTGCCAGGCTCCGTCGTCACCACTGGCGACGACCTTGGCCCCGGCCCACCGCACCTGCTCGATGGTCCGGGAGGGGACCGCGTAGGTCTTCACGGCGGCCGTGGTCAGATCAAGGGTGATAAGCCGACCCGGCTGGGCGAAGGCCACTCTGCGGAATGACAGCGAGCCGGTCGCCAACGGCGCCGACCGGTTGCCATCGGTGTCGCGCACCCAGCCGAGACGCACGTCGGTGGTGACGAGAGTGCCGTCGAGCAGGGCGAACACCGGCTGGAAGGTCGTGGCGTCGGCATGGCTCGGGGCGTCGACCGCCTCGAGGAAGGCCGCCATCGGTGTCTCTCCCTGCCAGCTGGGGTCGTGCGGCCGGCGGCGAAGGAGCCGGCCACCACGGCCACCACGCCGGCGGCCGCGACGCCTGCGACGGTCGTTCGGCGCCTGCGAGACCGACGGCGTTGGGCACCGGCCCACGCTGGTTGGACGAGGTCGACCTCGTGCACATCGGCGCTGGCCGCTTCGAGCAGCTCGGTGATGTCGGGGTTCATGACGGGTCCTCCTGACGAAGCGCCGGGGCGAGGTGGGGCACCAGTTCTCGCAGGTTGGCCAGCGCGGTGTGGGTCTGGCTCTTGACGGTGCCGACGGTCACCCCGAGAACATCGGCAGTGTCGGCCTGGCTGCGGACCTCGAAGAACCGCAGCACGAGCACCGCCCGTTGCTTGCGGGTCAGGCGGGCCAGGGCGGTGTCGAGGTCGACCCGGTCACCCAGGCTGTCGTGCCCGCCGGGGTGAGCGGCGTCCGGCTCGGGTGGCACGGCGCGCAGGTGCTCCTTTCGGGTGCGTCGCCACGACGAGACGGCGTCGCGGTAGAGGATGCGGCGCACGTACGCGTCGGGGGCTCCGTGCTTGACGGTGTCCCAGCGCAGGGCCAGCTTCTCCAGGGCCTGCTGGAGTAGGTCTTCGGCCCGGTGGGTGTCTCCGCACACGAGGTAGGCCGCTCGGAGCAGCCGGTGCTGACGGGCTCGCACGTAGTCGGCGAAATCGGTGTCGATCGGTCTCATGCGGGCACCTCCCTTGTCACCCCCTGAACGCACCAGACCCCCTGGCGGGTTGGGGCCCCCGGCGAGAAATCGAAAAGGGGTGGTCGGGCGGCTCAGCGACTGAAGACGACCTCACCTCCGATGATGGTCTGGAGCACCTGGGTATCGCGCAGGTCGGAGGGGTCGACCGCCCACAGGTCGCGGTCAAGACAGACGAGGTCGGCGAGCTGGCCTGGCGCCAGACGACCCACGTCGGTGCGCCCTACCGCCTCGTGTGCGCCGACGGTGTGGGCGTGCATCGCCTCGTCGAGCGTCACGCGCTCGCTCGGTCGCCAACCCCCGGGCGGCACTCCACCCTCGCGCTGCCGCGTCACGGCAGCGTGGATGCCGTGGAAGGGGTTGGGCTCCTCGACGGGAGCATCCGACCCGAAGGTCAGTCGCACCCCGGCGTCGAGCAGCGTGCGGAACGCGTACGAGAGCACCGGCCGCTCGCCGATGAGGCGGTCGACCATCTCGAGGTCGGCCGTGCAGTGACTCGGCTGCACCGA
>JBBSTU010000016.1:0-33935 GCA_038235595.1 Actinomycetales bacterium
GGCGCCGAAGCCATGGATGGCACAGGCGGCACCGAGGGGTTGGCCTGTTCGTGGAGCATCGGCTCGGTCACGGAGGTCGGAGCGCCCTCGTGCCGGGCCTCGTCGTGCTGGTTCTGGTCGTGCTGGTTCTGGTCGTGTTGGGTCTTGTCCGGCCCGGACTCGTTGGGTCCGCTCGGGTAGGGCTCGCTCGAGAGGGCGTCGATCGGGAGAGTCGACCCGGCCAGAGGGTCGACGGGGTAGTCGTCCGCGGGAGGACGGGCTCCGGTGGGCTGGTCGGACATGAGTGGGCTCCCCTGATCGATGTGAGTCGGCTGTGCGCCGGGGGACATTCTGCCCGCTGGCCGACACGGACCGCGAACCGTCGCGCGACTAGGGTGGGGCAAACCGGTCAGTCGGCTGCTTCGGATGCCGTGCCGGGCCAGTGCAGCGAGTCCGTGTATCCGCACGCGCGGCAACCGATAGGAGCCTCATGACCATCAGGCAGAACGTTCGTCAGTGGCTCGAGCGAAGCCGCCCCATCGACGAGCGCACCGCGCAGGTGCTTCGCGACCGATGGGCCGCCCTGCCGGAGGCCGTTCGCACACCGGAGCAGCTGCTCGGTCGGCACGCCGTCGGGTGCGAGGGCACGCACGGGGTGTTCCCGAAGTGCAACCTGACCTGCTCGCCGTGCTACCACTCGCGCGACGCCAACAAGGTGCGCATCGACGGATCGCACACCGTGACCCAGATCGACGAGCAGATGGAGTACCTGGCGAAGCGTCGGGGGCCCCGAGCCCACGCGCAGCTCATCGGCGGGGAGGTCTCGCTGCTGGCGCCCGACGACCACGCCGCCGCGCTGCTCACGATGCGGGCCCACGGCCGTGAGCCGATGTCGATGACCCATGGCGACTTCGACTACGACTACCTCGAGAAGGTCGTGCTCGACGGCGATCGACGGGTGCGCCTGCCGCGGGTGTCGTTCGCCGCCCACTTCGACTCCCTCATGCGTGGCCGGCGCGGCGTTCCGCGCCCGTACAGTGAGTCCGAGCTCGACGGACACCGGGCTGCCTTCGTAGACATGTTCGCCCGGCTGCGTCGCGAGACCGGGGTGCGCTCCTACCTCGCCCACAACATGACCGTCACGCCGGCGAACCTGCGACAGGTGGCGTCGGTGGTGGCGTCGGTCTCGCGGATGGGCTACCAGATGCTCTCGTTCCAGCCGGCCGCGTTCGTCGGTGACGACCGCCGCTGGGACGACGGCTACGACGACGTCGACATCGACGCCGTCTGGGAAGAGCTCGAGCAGGGCCTCGGCCAGAAGGTGTCGTGGCGCGCACTCCAGTTCGGCGACCGGCGGTGCAACCGAACCGCCTTCGGGTTCAAGGTCGGCCAGACGTGGCATACCCTCTGCGAGGCCGACATACCCGCCGAGACGGCCGCACGCGACGTGTTTCTGAACCACTTCGGCGGCATGAGCTTCGGGGGCACCCCGCCCGCCCTGCTCGTGGCCAAGCTCGCTCGGGTGCTGGCGCGGCATCCGCACGACGTCGTGGTCATCGCGGCGTGGACCCGCTCGGTGGTCGGCCGAGTCGGCGGTCTCGGCACCCTCGTGCGGGCAGCCCGCACGGGCGAGGTGACGCCGATGACCTTCGTCGTGCACCAGTTCATGGATGCCGCTGACGTCGCGCCCGCGTGGAAGCTGCTCAAGGCCGGAGTCGTGGCCGACGACGAGCGTGTTCGCGCCACCCAGGAACGGCTGCAGGCCTGCACGTACTCGATGAGCCACCCCGAGACAGGCGAGCTGGTGCCGGCCTGTGCGCAGCACGGGGTGCTCGACCCGGTCGAGAACGTCGAGCTGCGCCGCCTCCTGCCGTTGACCGTGCTCGACCAGCAACCCGTCGGAGCCTGACCCCCTCTTCCCCGAGTCATTCCCACGGGTGTGCGTCGTGGGGCCACCTCTGAACAGGGGTCGCGGGCAGGAGGCTGTAGGGCAGACCCGTCAGGGCGGCTCCAACGCGGTCTCCGTGCGTCGGCACCGACCTGGCCTGGTGTTCGACCTCGACCCGCGGCGGGCGACCGGCGCCATGGCCGGCCTCGGGCTCCACGACCACCGAGTGGCGTAGACCGCGCTGGCGAACGGCGACGACGACCCCGACGAATACTGCGGCAGCGTCGTCGGCGCTCGTCGTTCGCAGCGACTCCCGGCGCACCAGAGCCGTGGCCGGACCGGCCGGGGGCACGTCGCCGGTGATGGCCCCACTGGTCAGCGGCCAGGGCAGCAGTCCGAACGGGGAGTGGTGCCCCTGCTCGTCGAGGTGGCCCTCGACCTCGGCGAATCCGCCCAGCACGCGGGCCACCTCGCGCGATGCGGGCCGCCGGTAGAGCTCGGTCACCGAGTCGACCTGGTGCACGCGCCCCGCGACCAGCACCGCGACCCGATCGGCGAGGGCAGCTTCGTCGAGGTCGTGCGTGACGATCACGGTGGTGGGTGCCAGCACGGCACGCACCTCGCCGAGCAGCTCGTGCATGTCGGAGCGCACCCCGGCGTCGAGCGAGCTGAACGGCTCGTCGAGCAGCAGCACCCGAGGCTCGGCCGCGAGCGCCCGAGCCAGAGCCACCCGCTGTTCCTGACCGCCGGAGAGGGTTCGGGTTCGTCGCTCCGCCAGATGAGTGAGGTGAACGAGACCGAGGTAGTCGGCCGCCCGAGCCCGCGACCGGCGCCGCGAGTGGCCCGCGACCCGGTCGGCGAACCCCACGTTGTCGAGCACGTTGAGGTGGGCAAAGAGCAGGGGACGCTGGAAGAGCATCGACATGCCACGCCGTTCTGGAGCGCACGAGCTCAGGTTCAGGCCCCCGACGAACACCTCACCCCGCTCTGGCAGCGCGAGCCCCGCGGTCACCCGCAGGGTGCTGGTCTTGCCCGATCCTGACGGCCCCACCACGGCGAGCATCTCGCCGGAGGCGACGGCCAGGTCGACCTCGGCCAGGCTCGGCTCGATGGCGCCTGGGTGGGTGAAGGTGATCCCGCGCAGCTCGAGGCCCGCGTCGCCGTCACCCTCGGGGGCGGAGCCGGCCGGCGCGGCTGCTCGGCGCAGGGGCGTGGTCACGAGGGGGCCTGCGGCCGCACCCGGCCGTCGTCGTGGTCGCCGCCGCCGTCATCACTTCGGCGAAGCGAACCGCGCGCACGCCGGCCGACGAGCTGTCGCCCGATGAGCAGGGCCAGCACGGGAGGCAGCACCGAGACGATCGACAGAGCAGCGAGGACCGGTTCGTTGCCACTGCCGGAGGCGGCCGCGGCGATGAGCAGGGGGAGGGTCACCAGCTGCCCGCCGCCGATGACGAGCGTCACGATGTAGTCGCTCCACCCGACGAGAAACGCCAGGAAGGCCGCGGCGGCGATGGCCGGCCGCAAGGTGGGCAGGGTGACGCGCACGAGGGCCTGCCGCGGGGTCGCTCCGAGCAGGCGGGCCTGGTCTTCCACCGCAGGGTCGATACCGGCGTAGGCCGCCGCGAACACGTAACAGGTGTAGGGCAGGGCGAACACGCTGAGCACCACCGCCACCCCCAGCGTCTCGGGAACGCGCGCCCGTAGCAGCACGGGGGTCAGCCCCATCGCGACGGCGAACGGGGGCAGGGCGACGGGCGCGAGCAGCACGACCCCGAGTAGACCTCGCCGGCGCACCAGCCGCCAGCCGAGCGCGCGCCCCGCGGCTGCCCCGGCAACGGTTGCGACGATCGCGACGCCCGTTCCCAGAGCAGCTGACCGGCCCAGAGCCAGGAACGTGTCGGTGTTCGCGACGGCGCCCCAGCCGCGGATGCCGAACCGCTGTGGCAGCACCCCCGGGTAGTTCCACTGGTCAGCCAGTGCCCACAACAGGATCGGTACCAGCGGCAGCACGAACCAGAGGGCGACCAGGGCCGTCAGAACACGACCGATGTAGCCGACGTGACCGCCGCGGCCGGATGGTTGCGACCTCGAACGCGACGCACCCGGTGCGTCGACGGTGGCCCGGGTGCGAACCACCACCCGGCTCACCGCGCCATCCCGGCTCGTCGGACGAGCGGAACGGCGGCGGCAGCGGCGGCGAGCGCCAGGCCGGTCGTAGCGAGCGCGGTCACAGCCGCCCCTGCGCGAGAGGTGAGGTCGATGGAGCCGAAGAGGCGGTTGGCCGCGACCGGGAGGGTCTCGGGGTAGGCCCGCCCGAGCAGCCACAGCACCTCGTAGTTACCGAGGGTGTAGAGCAGCACGATGGCCCCCGCTCCGATCAGCGCCGGCGCTGAAAGGGGCAGCACGACATGACGCACGCGGGCTAACCGGGTGGCGCCCAGCAGCGCGGCCGCCTCGGAGTAGTCAGTCAGGTTCTCGGCGAGCGTGGCCGTGACGACCAGGGCCACGAAGGCCGACTCCTTCCAGGCGAACGCCAGCACGGCAGCGACCGGCCACGGGCCCCCGACCAGGCTCGGCCACTGGTCGGGGGGTGTGCCGAACAGACGGCTGGCCAAGCCGGAACCGGTCAGCAGCAGGGCGAAGGACGCGGCCCCGACGAGGTGAGCGACCGGGATGGGCACCGTCACAACTACGGAGAGAGCCCGGCTCCCGGACCGGGTGGTGAGGAGCAGCAGAGCCACGGCGAAGCCGACCGTGACGGCCACCGCCGTCGCAGCGACCCCGACGAGCAGACTCTCTCGCGCCTGGACGAGCAGGTCAGGAGCCACGGCGGCGAAGGCGTCTGAGTGCAGGTGCGGACGCCCGACCAGCGGCATGAGGCCGGTGGCGGCGAGCACGAGGGCCACCAGGGCCGTCACCACCACGACCACGACGAGCAGTACCGCCGGCAGGGCCGATCGAGCACCCCGGTGCGAGGGTCGGGCCCAGGTGCGCCCCCTCACGGGGAGGTGCTGAGCACCTGTCGGCGCCAGCCCTCGTCGATGGGCCCCACCCAGCTGGCGGAGAGCTCGGGGTTGGCGTTCTTCGAGATCGTCTCGTAGCGCGGTACGACGGGGGAGGCGGGAAGGTCGGCGAACCGTTTGGCGTCGGGGGCCGAGAGGCGCGAGGTGTCGAGAACCGTGAACTGACCCCAGGCCGACGGGGCAGCCTTGGCGGCCTGTTGCGCCGGGCTCAGTGCCGCGTCGGCGACGACCATCGCGGCATCCGCGTGGGGCGAGCCGGACGGGATCGCCAGGAAGCTGGCGTTGCCGACCGTTCCCTCGTCGAGCGTCAGCACCTTCGTGGTCTTGGGGAAGGTGCCCTTGGCGACGAGGTCGGTGAGGGTGGCCGGGCCGTAGGTCATCGTGAGGTCGACCTCACCGTCGGCGTACAGCTTGTCGAGCGCCACGGAGTCGCGGGGGTAGGTCTTGCCGCCGCGCCACAGGCTGGGTCTGACGTCGTTGAGGGCCGTCCACAGGGCCGGGGTGAGCCGGTCGAAGGCGCCCTGGTCATAGCTGGAGGAGACCTTGCTGTAGCCGCCGGCGGTCGAGTAGAGCACCTGGCGCACGAAGACCGACCCGGTGAAGTCGGGTGGGGCGGGGTAGGTGAACCGGCCGGGGTGGGCCTTGGCCCAGGCGAGCAGCCCGGCCAGGGTGGTGGGCGGGCTCGAGACCTTGGCGGAGTCGTACACGAGCGTGAACTGCGCTTTGTGCCAGGGGGATTCGCAGCCCTTGACGGGAGTTCCGAAGTCCCTTGCGAGTAACGGGTCGGCAGGGTCGGTGAACATCATGTTGGGTAGTGTGGCGCTCCACCCGCAGCGCCACGCCCCGGCCTGCTGGCCGGTGGCGAAGTTGTCGCCGTTGACCCAGACGAGGTCGACGGCGCCGTCGGTGATGCCGGCCTGCCGCTCGGACAGCACGCGCGTCAGGGCGTCCTTGGTGTCGGCCACCGGCACCCGGCGAAGGGTGACCCCCAGCTTGGCCACCGCCGGGGCCAGCACCGTGTCGACGTAGGCGTTCCCCTGGGGGTCACCGCCCCACATCCACAACGACACCGTCTGCCCTCGTGCGGCTTCGCTGATTTGTGCCCACGACCGTGAGGAATCGGGGGTCGCCGCGCCGGCCTGCGCAGGGCCGGAGTCGGGAGCAGCGCAGGCGGCGACGGCAAACGCACCGACGAGCAGAGCGACCCAGCGCCACCGAGGTGGGCGTCGTGCCGGGGGAGCGCTCTCCATGACGCGCCGATGGCTGGTGGGTGTTCGAGTCTGCACAGGCATCGGAACTCCGTCGTAGCGGGGGGTGGGTACGGTGTGCACCTCGGGACATCACCGCGCCTGCCTGGCGCGCGCCACGTCGACTTGTCAGGATAGTGGGCATCTGCCCGGATTCGGCGGTTGCCAGGGTAACGATCGCCGGCCGGTTCGAGGAGCGCGCATGTCAGGGAACACGGTCTGCGTGGCATCTCGCTACCCGCCGACAGCGCAGGCCCGACGCCGATGATCGATGCGCGACTGCGCCGTCGGCTCGAGGGGCCGCTCGACCGGGCCGCCCAGCGCATCGACGTGGGATGGCTCTCACCCGACCGGCTGACGGCGGCCGGTCTCGTTCTCGGGCTGGGCAGCGCCGCCGCGGCAGCGGCGGCCTGGTGGCTGCCGGCGCTGGCGCTGTGGCTGCTGTCTCGGGCCTGTGACGGCCTCGACGGACCGCTGGCGCGGCGCCGGGAGCGGGCCGTCGGCACGCGAGGAGAGGCGATCTCGCTGGCCGGCGGCTTCTTCGACATCACCGCCGATTTCGTGGTCTACGGGGCCACCGTCGTCGGCGTCGCCATCGGGGCGACCCAGGCCGAGGAGGCCTCGTGGTGGCCCTTCCTGCTCGTGCTGTTCGCCTACTACGTCAACGGCACCGCCCTGCTCGCCTTCTCCTCGATCGCCGAACGCACCGACCGGCAGATCGACGATGGTCGGTCGCTGAGCTTTCTCGGCGGGCTGGCCGAGGGCGCCGAGACCATCGTCGTGCACTCCCTCTGGCTGGTCTGGCCCGGTTCGGCGGGGGCCATCGCGACGGTCTGGGCGGGGGTTGTCGGGGTCACCGCGGTGCACCGCATCGTCACGGGGCGCACGGCACTGCGCTGAGCGGCATCCGGTCTGGTGCACAGCCGGAGCTGGTCACGCCCCCCGGCTGACCACCCGACGCCGGGTGGCCGCGAGCGTTCTGACGGCGAAAGCGGCGAGCGGGCGGCGCAGGCGTTGCTGCACGGTGGCGATGGCTGCGTTCCAGGGGCCGTCGCCGTAGGTGGGGTAGGGGTGGGTCGACCCCGCGAGCGCGGTGGTCGTCAGGCCGCGCGTGACGGCCAGCGTCAGCTCGGCGAGGGCCTCGCCGGCGCGGGGGCCGACCACGGTCGCCCCGACGATGCGCCCACGGCGGTCGGTCACGATCTTGGTGAAGCCGGCCGTCTCGCCCTCGGCGACTGCGCGGTCGACCTCGTCGTTGCTCCACGACGTGACCTCGTGGCCGCTGGCCCTTGAGCCGGTGGGGGCTCCGACCGCCGCCACCTCAGGATGGGTGAACGTCACGCGCGGCACCACGTCGGCGGCGACCGACCGGCGCAGTCCCAGAACGGCGTTGGTGACCGCCGTCGAGGCGTGCACCCCGGCCAGGTGGGTGAACTGCGGATGCCCGGTCAGATCACCGGCGGCCCAGACCCGGTGGTTGGTCGTGCGCAGGTGGTCATCGACCACCACATAGCCCCGCTCGTCGACGGCCACCCCGGCGCCCTCGAGGCCGAGGCCGGCGGTGCGCGGGCTGCGGCCGACGGCCACGAGCAGCACGTCGTAGTCGATGCGTGCACCGCCCTTGAGAGTGAGCGAGCCACCCTGTCCGCTGCGGCCGGTCACGGCGACCACCCCGGCGCCGGTACGCACCGTCACCCCGTCGGCTTCGAGGGCGGCGGTCACGGCCGCGGCTGCGTCGGGGTCCTCGCGCGAGAGCAAGGTCGGCGCCGCCTCGACCACGACGACCTCCGACCCCAGCCGGGCGAAGGCCTGGCTCAGCTCGCAGCCGATGCTGCCTCCGCCCAGCACGACGAGGCGGCCCGGGAGGTCACGCAGCTGCCAGACCGTCTCGCTCGTCAGGGCCTCGGCCTGCTCCAGCCCGGGAATGGGCGGCAGCATCGGCGCGGCGCCGGTGGCGAGCAGCGCCTGTCGGAACGGGATCTCGACGCCCTCGACGACAGCGCTGGTGAGGCCGGCGAGGGTGGCGCGTCCGCGCACCACGCGAACTCCGGCCCGATCGAGCGCCTCGGCCGAGTCGGTCGGGGCGATGTGCTCGATGGCGCCGCGCACGTGAGCCATGACCCGGGCGAAGTCGACGGAGACGACCGGAACGTCGACCCCGAACCGACCCGCCGTTCGGGCTCCTGCGGCAGCCGCCGCAGCCGCGAGCAGCGACTTCGACGGCACGCACCCGGTGAACAGGCAGTCGCCGCCCGGATGGTCGCGGTCGACGAGCAGCACGCGGGCCCCGAACCGGGCGGCGGTCTTCGCCCCCACGATCCCGGCCGTGCCACCGCCGAGCACGAGCAGGTCCCAGGGGGGCTGCTTCGCCAGCTCGACCAGGGCGGGCTGGGCGGTGGTCGTCGCGCCGGTCTCGGCCACGCTGCTGGTCATGGTGCTCCTGGGTGGCGGGTGGGGCCGACGACAGGGGCGGGTGGGTGCCGCGCCGGTGTCCGGCCGCGCCTAGTGTGTCATGGGGGACGGGGCCGACCCGGCTCCGTCTGACCGGCATCGTCGCTAGAGGAGGTCACGTGCCCCAGAAGTACACAGCGGTCGCTCCCCTCTACGACCTGCTGTCTGCGGAGGGGCCGGTCTACGGTGCAGGGCGCGTGGCCGGCATCCCGAGGCTGCGGCTGGGGCCCGGCGACACGGTCGTCGACGTCGGCTGTGGCACCGGGCTGAACTTTCCGCTGCTGCGCCGGGCCGTCACCGAAACGGGGGAGGTCATCGGTATCGACGCGAGTGAGCACATGCTGGCCACGGCCCGTCGTCGGCTCGGCGACGAGGCTCCCAACGTCGAGCTGGTCGCTCACGACGCCACCGCGCTCGGGGAGCTGCGCGAGCCCGGGCGAGCCTTCGAGCGGAGACGAGCGGATGCGGTTCTGTTCACCTACGCGCTCTCGCTCATGCGCCCGTGGCGGCAGGCGTGGTCGGGCGCACTGTCGTTGGCCCGCCCCGGCGCCAGGGTCGTTGTGGTCGACATGGCGCGGCCGGTCGGCCCGGCCCGGCTGCTCACGCCCCTCGCCCTGCTCGCCACGCACCTCGGCGGCTCGGACATCGACGCCCACCCGTGGACGGCGCTGGCGCAGCAGTGCGTCGACGTCTCGCACGTGTCGCTGAAGGGCGGTCACGTGCAGGTCTGGGCCGGCACCTGGCCGGGTCACTGAGTCCCGGTCGCATAGGCTCGATGTTGTGACAGCGATCTCGTATCCGCTCGCGGAGACCACCCTCGCCAACGGCCTGCGGGTCATCGTCTCGGAGGACCACACCGTGCCCAACGTCGCGGTCAACCTCTGGGTCGACGTCGGTTCTCGCCACGAGAGTCCCGGGCGCACCGGCTTCGCCCACCTCTTCGAGCACCTGATGTTCCAGGGCAGCCGCAACGTCGCCTCGGGTGAGCACTTCTCGGCGCTCATGGAGCAGGGTGCCCGCCTCAACGCCACGACGTGGTTCGACCGCACGAACTACTTCGAGACGGTGCCCACCGGGGCGCTCGACCTCGCCCTGTGGCTCGAGGCCGACCGACATGGCCATCTGCTCGACGCGCTCACGCAGGAGAACCTCGACAACCAGCGTGACGTGGTGAAAGAGGAGAAGCGTCAGCGCTACGACAACATGCCCTATGGCTCGGCGCTCATCGACGTTTACGCCGCGGTGTTCCCCGAAGACCACCCTTACCACCACCCGACGATCGGGTCGATGGACGACCTCGACGCGGCCACGCTGGGCGATGTGTACGCCTTCTTCTCGGCCCACTACGGCCCGAACAACACCGTGCTCACCCTGGTCGGCGACCTCACCCCCGAGCAGGGGTTCGCGGCCGCCGAGACGTACTTCGGCCCGTTGCCGGCGATCGAGCTGCAGCCGCGGGATCGGCTGCCGCAGCTGGAGCCCCTCGCGACTCCCGTGCGTGTCGACCGCGCGGGCGACGTGCCGAACGACCGCCTCTACGTGGCCTTCCGGATGCCGGTCGACGCCACGCACGACTACCTGGCGGCGTCGATCGCTGTCGATGTGGTCGCCGGTCTCGCCAGCTCGCGCCTGATGCGCCGACTGGTGCGCACCGACGAGACCGCCACGTCGGTGGGGGGCTGGACGATGGGCCTCGTCGACGGGGTGGGCCTCGGCGCCATCACCGCCGACGTGGCCGAGGGCGCCGACCCCGACGATGTCGAGGCTGCCCTCTGTGACGAGCTGACCCGGTTCATCGACGAAGGGCCTGACAAGGCCGAGCTCGAGTCGGTGGTCGCCGACACCGAACGCTCGTGGCTCAGCGCCCTGGCGAGCATCGAGGAACGGGCCGACCACATCAGCCACCACGCGCTTCTGACGGGTGATCCTGCCTACGTCAACACCTTCGTCGACCGGCTCCGCGCGATCACGGCCGACGACGTGCGGGCGGCCGCCGCGGTGTGGCTGGCCCCCTCCTCCCGGGCGGTGGTTCGCTACCTGGCCCGCGACGAGGCGGAGGTCGCCGCATGAGCCAGGTCGCCCGCCCCACGGTGGCACCCCCCGCCCCGTGGGACTTTCCCGCAGCCACCACCCACGACCTGCCCAACGGCCTGCACCTGGTCACCTACGACGTGCCCGGCCAGTACGTCGTGTCGGTGCGCCTTGCGGTGCCGGTGCCGCTCGACTCCGAGCCGACCCTTCGTGAGGGGGTCGGCACGATCATGGCCCGCACCCTCGACGAGGGGACGGAGACCTGCACGGCGGAGCAGTTCGCCCGGCTGCTCGAGCGCAAGGGGGTCGGCTACGGTGCCGGGGTCTCGGATGCCGGGCTGTCCCTCGATCTCGACGTCGTGAAGGGCAACCTCGAGCCGGCCCTTGACCTGTTGCGCCAGATCCTCACCGAGCCGGTGTTCCGCGAGGCCGAGGTGGCGCGCCACGTGCGCAGCCGGCTGGCCGAGATCGAGCAGGAGCGCTCGATCGGCGCGAACCGCTCGATGCTCGAGTTCGTACGAACCTTCTACGCCCCGACCGACCGGTCGTCACGGCCGACCGGAGGCTCCCCAGAGACCGTCACCACCATCACCCGCGACGACGTGGAGGCCCACTACCGAAAGCACGTCACGGCATCCGGCTCGACGCTCGTGGTGGCCGGAGACCTCAGCGGTCTCGACGTGCCGGCGCTCGTCGGCACCGCCCTCGCAGACTGGCCGTCCGGCCCCGACCGCGCGCGCTTCATCGAGCGGTCGGCCACCCACGCTAACCATCGCTCTCGGGTCGTGCTCGTCGACCGGCCGGGGGCCGTGCAGAGCGACTTCCTCGTCGGTGCACCCGGCCCCGACCGTTCGGCTCCGGGCGGATGGGCGCCCTATCCCGTGCTGGCCTACGTGCTCGGCGGGTCGCCCACGGCCCGCCTCGACGCCGTGCTGCGCGAGGAGAAGGGCTACACCTACGGCACCCGCTCCAGCTTCCGCCCGAAACGGGGAGGGGGCAGCTTCCTGACGTTCGGGTCGGTGCGGAACGACGTCACGGCAGAGTCGATCGGCATCATTGTGGATATCCTCGAGGGTGGTCGGGACGGCTTCTCCGAGAAGGAGGTTCGCGCCGGCGTCGACTACATCGCCAAGACCGCACCGGGCCGGTTCGCCACGGCCGACGCGATCGCCGACGAGGCGGTGGGGATGGCCATGGACGGGCGGACTACCGCCTTCACGACCGCCAACCTGCACGACCTGGTGACGGTCGACCGCGACCGGGTCACCGACGCCTACGAGCGCTTCACGCGCCTGGCCGGCGTGGGGTCGGGTGCGCGGGGAGCGGGCTGGACGATCGTCGTGGTCGGAGACGCGTCACAGCACCGCGAGCCGCTCGAAGCGCTCGGGCTCGGTGAGGTCACCGTCGTGACCGACGCCTGACCGCACGTCACCGGCGTACGGAAGTGGCCACTCGACTGGAACGAGCCCCACCCCGGTCGAGTGGCCACTTTCGTACGGGGTCAGAGGGGGAGCTCCATGACGAAGTCGTCCTCGTAGCGGTCACCGACGAGAAAGCGCTTCGTGCCGACCACTGTGAACCCGCTCTTGGCGTAGAACCGCTGAGCTCGCTCGTTCTGCTGGTTGACCCCGAGCCACACGCCGAGGGCTCCGCGCGTGCGGGCCCAGTCGAGACCGGCATCCATCAGTGACCGGGCCCCGCCGCTTCCGTGCGCCTCGGGAAGCACGTAGATCTTGCTCAGCTCGACCGTGGGCCGCAGCCGGATCGCCGCGGCGACGTCGGGGTCAGACGGCTCGGCATCGATGAGCATGGCGTAACCGAGGGGCTGGCCGCTGCGCTCGGCCAGCAGCACCTGCCTCGTGCCGTCGCCGAGATACTCCTCGAAGCGGCTGCGCGAGAGCACCCCGTCGATAAAGGCGTCGATGCGGTCAATGGTCAGGTGTGGCGGACAGGCCAGGGCAAAGGTGGCTGCGGCGATCCGAGCGAGCACGTCGACGTCGGATGCCGTCGCGGGTCGCACCGTCGCGTCAACCGCGCCGGGGTCAACCGCGCGGCCGGGATGCCCCGGCTCACTCATCCTCGCCCCGGTCGTCGCCGATGCGCGCCAGCACCTCGTCGTGCAGCAGCCTGTTCGTGGCGAGGGCGCTGCCGCTCCAGCAACCGTCGGCGCCGTCGAGGCCGGTGAAGCGCCCGCCGGCCTCCTGGACGATGGTCACGAGGGCGGCCATGTCGTAGACCTCCAGCTCGGGCTCGGCGGCGATGTCGACCGCGCCCTCGGCGACCAGCATGTACGACCAGAAGTCGCCGTAGGCCCGCGACCGCCAGCAGTCGTCCATGAGGTTGAGGAAGTCGGCCCCCCGTCCGCGCTCACGCCACCCGCCGAGGGAGGAGTACGAGAGCGAGGCGTCAGTCAGGTCGGAGACCTTCGAGACGGAGATGCGCCGCGCCGACGTGAGCGAACGACCGGTCCAGGCGCCGGAGCCGGTTGCCGCCCACCACCGTCGTTGCAGGGCTGGGGCCGACACGAGCCCGAGCACCGGACGTCCGTCGTCGACGAGCCCGATCAGGGTCGCCCACACGGGTACGCCGCGCACGAAGTTCTTCGTCCCGTCGATGGGGTCGATGATCCAGCGGCGCTGCCCGCGACCCGTGGTGTCGAACTCCTCGCCCTCGACGGCGTCGCGGGGCCGGGTGCGCTTCAGCTGCATCCGGATCAGCTCTTCGGCGCCCCGGTCGGCGTCGGTCACGGGTGTGAGGTCGGGTTTGCTCTCGACGACAAGGTCATCGGCCCGGTAGCGCGACATGGTGAGCCGCTCGACGGCATCGGCCAGAACGTGGGCGAGCCGGAGGTCGTCGTCGTAGGAGGTCACCGGGTCAACCTAGCCGCCTGACCCTGCCGGTCGTGGATTCACCGGGGCTGAACGCGGGGGAACCCGGGCGCGGCCCCTCCCTCCGCCGGTGGTGACGAGCCCGGTCAGTCGGCGGCGCGCATCGTGGCCACGATGCGGGGGTGGCCATCGATCTCGGTCGTGCTGACGATGGTGACGTCGTCGAGGCCGACGATACGACCCAGCTGGCGCAGGCCTTCGGCCGGGAACCCCCAGTAGAGGAAGCTGTCGCGAGGGTAGACCTTCCCCGGCGCGTGCACCTCGATGGCTCGGATGTCGCTGGGCAGGCGCGAACCGTACGTCTCAAGCACGATCTCGCCCGTTGGGCTGAGAACGTCGGCAAGCGCCTGGAGCAACGCGATGGGGTCGGTGACCCGGTGCAGGATCCCGAAACACAGCACTTCGTCGAAGCGTTCCTCGAGGGCTCGCACGTCGAGCGCGTCCATCTGCCGGTACTCGACCTTCGACCCGAGCAGTTCGGCGACCGCTCGAAAGCCGGCGCCGCCCGGCAACGTCACGTCGAAACGCTCACGCACCCAGCTGACGTACTGCTCGTTGTCGACGGCCACCACGCGGCGCGCTCCGAGGCTCTCGGTCAGGAAGCTGTAGAAACCGTCGAACGTGCCGATGTCGAGCACGCTGCGACCGACGAAGCGGTCCGCGTGCAGCAGGGGGAGACGGTAAACGTGATCGCGGGCGATCCCCGGCGTGTAGACGCCGGGCGAGAGGGCAAAGGTGTGGAACCAGAGCGGAACCGAGTCACGGGCCCGCTCGGCGCGCCGCCGCTTCGCGCGGATGGGCAAAAGGTCTGCAACCTCACGCTCCGCGGCAGAGGTCTCGGGGATCAGCTCGAACGTCTCGGACATGAGCCCATCATCGACCGGGCAAGGCGCTGCTGTTCGACCTTTGCCGGGAGTGCTGTCACCCCGCCGACGGCCGTGAGCCCCCGCCGACGGCTCAGTGGTCCTCGGTGGGGTTGCGCGTGCGCAGCAGTCGCCGCAGCGACTCGAGGCGCGAGGCACCGGCAGGGCCGGCGCTCCCGCCCTTCACCCAGGCGTCGAGACCGCACTCCGGCTCGTCGTGGGTGCAGCCTCGGGGGCAGCTGCCGGTGCCCGCCGCCAGGTCGGGGAAGTGGTCGATGATGTGGTCGACGTCGATATGCGCCAACCCGAACGACCGGATGCCAGGCGTGTCGATGACCCAGCCGTCGGGGTCGTCGGGCAGCCGCAGGGCCACCGCGTTCGTCGAGGTGTGCCGACCTCGGCCCGTGGTGTCGTTGACGACTCCCGTCGCGCGAAGCGCTCCCGGCACCAGAGCGTTGACCAGGGTGCTCTTGCCGACTCCGGAGTGCCCGACGAACACCGAGACCCGACCCGCGAGCCTCTCGCGCAGGGCGTCCACCCCGACCACCTCGCCGCCCGCGCTCGAGGTGACGACGTGCGCGACCTCAAGGGGCGTGTAGTGCGCAAGGAAGTCGGCCGGGTCGACCAGATCGGCCTTGGTGAGCGCGAGCAGCGGGTCGAGGTCGGCGTCGTAGGCGGCGACGAGGCAGCGGTCGACCATCCTGGGGCGAGGCTCTGGATCGGCGAGGGCGGTGACGATGACGAGCTGGTCGGCATTGGCGACGATGATGCGCTCGTAGGGGTCGGTGTCGTCGGCGGTGCGACGCAGCACCGAGCGGCGCTCCTCGATGCGCACGATCCGAGCCAAGGCATCAGGCCCCCCTGCGAGGTCACCCACCAGGGCGACGTCGTCGCCGACGACCACCCGTGTGCGCCCGATGTCACGGGCCTTCATCGCCGTGACGACCCGCTCCGGTTCCTTCTTGCCGAGGGCGCCCTTCGGGATGAGACAGGTGTAACGACCTCGGTCGACCCCGATGACCATCGCCACCACGGCGTCGGAGTGGGCCGGTCGCTCTTTGGTTCGGGGCCGGGACCCCTTGCGGCTGGGGCGAACTCGCACATCACTCTCGTCGAGGTCGCGCCAGCTCATCGAGAGCGGCCGATGCGGTCTGACGGGCTGGTCGCGCTCGTCGCACCCTCGAGCATGCCCTGCCACAGGCCGGTGAAGTTGGGCAGCGTCTTGGCCGTGGTGTCGATGTTCTCGACCCTGAGCCCGGGGACGCGCAGGCCGAGAATGGCACCCGCAGTGGCCATGCGGTGGTCGTGGTAGCTGTGGAACCGGCCCCCGTGCAACGTGGCCGGCGCGATGCGAAGGCCGTCATCGGTCTCGCGCACGCTGGCACCGAGAGCAGTGAGCTCGGCCGCGAGCGCCGCCAGGCGGTCGGTCTCGTGAAACCGGATGTGAGCGACGTTTCGAATCCACGACGGGGTGGACGCCAGCGCTGCGAGCGCCGCGACAGTGGGGGTCAGCTCGGCGGCGTCGTGCAGGTCGATGTCGATGCCGACCAGCTCGCCGGTGCCGCTCACCGTGAGACCCCCACGGTCGAGCCGCACGTCGGCCCCCATGGCGTCGAGAATCTCGCGCATGAGATCGCCGGCCTGGGTGGTGTACTGCGGCCAGCCCGGCACGCGCACCGTGCCTCCAGCGACCAGGGCGGCGGCCACGAACGGGCCGGCGTTGCTCAGGTCGGGCTCGACCGACACGTCGAGCCCGTTGATCTCCGACGGCTCGACCCGCCACGTGTTCGGCTCGGAGTCGTCGACGATGGCGCCGGCGTCGCGCAGGGTCTCGACGGTCATCAGGATGTGCGGCTCGCTCGGGACCGGCTTGCCGTCGTGGTGCACGGTCACGCCGTCGTCGTAGCGCGCCCCGGCGAGCAGCAGCGACGAGATGAACTGTGACGAGGCCGACGCGTCCATCGTGACGGAGCCGCCCGGCATCCGCCCCGTGCCTGCCACGATGATCGGAAGGCGGCCTGAACCGTCGTCGGTGATCTCGGCACCGAGCGAGCGCAGGGCGTCGACGACGGGTGCCATGGGCCGGCGGCGCGCCTGAGGGTCGCCGTCGAGCCGCACCCGGCCATCAGCCAGCGCCGCCACGGCCGGCAGGAACCGCATCACCGTTCCAGCCAGGCCGCAGTCGATGTCGACCCCACCGGTGAGGGTCTGCGGGGGCGTGATCACCCAGTCGGCCGCGCTGACCGCGGAATCACCTTCTGCCGCAACGTCTTCGATGCGAACGCCCAGCGCCCTCAAGGCCTGAGCCATGAGTTGGGTGTCGCGTGAACGGAGCGGCGCCCTCAGCCGGGAGCGCTCGCTCGCGAGCGACGCCAGCACCAGGTAGCGGTTGGTCAGCGACTTGCTGCCGGGCAACAGCACAGTCGCGTCGAGGGGACCGTCAGCAGTGGGAGCGGCCCATTCGTCACGGGTGTCTTCGTGGTTGTCTTCGTGGTTGTCGTCGTGCGTGCCGTCAGGCACCACGGCCCGCCCGGGATGGTGTGCGGAAGCCAACTCAGCTCACGACGTCCTGCGCTCGATGGGCCAGCAGGCGAGCCTCTCTCGAGGCCGCCTTCTTCGCGTGGCGAGCCTCGCGGCGGGTCGTCTTGCCGGCGTTCTGGGCACGCCAGGCCAGGCCGGGCTTGCCGGCCGTGTCGACGCTGGCCAGCAGCAGCCCCCCGAGCAGGCCGACGTTCTTGAGGAACAGGCTCTTGCTCTGGGCCTTCTTGGCCGGGTCGCTCTCCTCCCAGAAGGCGTGTTCGATCGCGGTGGTCGGCACGATCGAGGCGGCCAGGATGGTCGAGGCGAGGCGCGGCAGACGCCCGGTGGCGAGCAGTAGACCACCACCTAGCAGCGCCGCCCCGTTGACGCGCACCACGAGGTCAGGGTCGTTGGGCACCGAGTCGCCCGGCACCTTCTGGAGCAGGTGGGCAGCCTGGTCGGTGCGCGCACCGGGGTGGCGCAGGGCGTCGATGCCTCCCGCGATGAACACCGAGGCCAAGAGCGGGCGGGCCAGACGACGAACGATCATTGAGACTTCCTCCTCGGGCGCGGGCCCCCTCGGGCGCGGCCATCGTGTTCCGTGGGCACCTACGGTAGCGACATACCCGCCCAGCAACGTTCCCGGCCGTCAGTCGGGCGCTTAGGCTGGCGGCCATGTGTGGGAGGTATGCCGCGAGCGCTCGCCCCGATGAGCTCATCGAGGCGTTCGACGTCGACGACGACCGCACCGACGAGACGACGCGCTCGGTGCTGAAGAACCCGCAGAGCCCACCTCCCGGCGAGCCCGACTGGAACATGGCCCCGTCCAAGCAGGCCCCCGTCGTGCTCACCCGCGCCTCGCGGGGGGCGGACGCGGAGGCGGAACCGCGCCGTCAGCTACGCCTGCTGACCTGGGGGCTGGTGCCGTCATGGTCCAAGGACCTCAAGATGGGTCTGCGGATGACGAACGCCAGGGCCGAGTCGGTGCTGGGCAAAGGGGCGTTCGCTCAGGCGGCGCGATCTCGGCGGTGTCTCGTGCCGGCGCTGGGGTGGTACGAGTGGCAGGTCTCGCCGACTGCCCTCGACGCCAAAGGCAAGCCACGCAAGCAGCCCTTCTTCATCCACCGTGCTGACGGCGACATGGTGGCGTTCGCCGGGCTCTACGAGTTCTGGCGTGACCAGCAGGTCGGCACCGAGCACCCCAACGCCTGGCTGACCACCTTCACCATCATCACCACGGCCGCAGACCCGGGGATGGACCGGATCCACGACCGCCAGCCCCTGGTGCTCGAACGCGGGCAGTGGGAGCCCTGGCTCGACCCCGAAGAGGTGGACCCTGAGGCGGTGCGCCCCTTTCTCGAGTTCGCACAACCGGGGCGCTTCGAGGCTCACCCTGTCGGCCGCGGCGTGGGCGCGACGCGCAACAACGGCCCGGGCCTGCTCGACGCGCTCCCGCCCAGCGAGCTGGTGGGGGTCATCGACCCGACGACCGGTGAGATCCTCGGCGAATGACGCCGTGACGCCGGCCCTGCGCACGAGCCGGGCGGCTGTCTCCGTGCGGGAGATCGCGACCCCTGAGGGCCCCGGTCGCGCGCATATCTCTCGCCCCCCGCGCGCCCACGGCACGGTGGTTCTCTCTCACGGGGCTGGTGGCTCCATCGCCACCACGTGGCCGCTCGACCTCGCCGTCGCCCGTGACGTTCTCGTGGCCGACGGCTGGGCGTTCGTGCTCGTCGAGCAGCCGTGGATGGTCGCCGGCCGGAGGATCGCCGGGCGTCCGCCCGCCCTCGACGCTGCCTGGGTCCCGATGCTGCACGCCCTCACGACGGGCCGCGGCAAGCTGCCGCGCCCGCTGGTCGTCGGTGGGCGCAGCGCGGGGGCACGCGTCGCCTGTCGCACTGCGGCCGCCACCGGAGCGGATGCCGCTCTGCTGCTGAGCTTTCCGCTGCACCCACCGGGTCGGCCCGAGAAGAGCCGGGCCGACGAGCTCGCGCTCGCGCCCGCCCCGACCTGGGTGGTGCAGGGCGCTAGAGACCCGTTCGGCACGCCGGACGAGGTCAGGCCGCATCTGCCATCGGATGCCACCCTGCTCGAGGTGCCTGGCGTCCACAGCTTCCGGGCCGGCTCTCGCAAGGCCCTGCTCGAGGCCCTCGCGACCGTCGAGAGGGGACTGGCGGGAATGCTGCTCGGCGGGGCGCCGTTGCACCCAACATGGTCATCTCACCCCCACGGGCCTCGACCGAGGCCGCCCGACCGACCCGACAGCAGTCCACGAGCCGCGGGCTAGGCTGGGAGGCGATGACCACCAAGGACAAGAATCTCGACCCCACGTTGGCCACGGCCGTTCTCGACTCCGCCACCCAGGGGCCCGCTGTCGGCGCGGCGTCCGCTGCTCGGGTCGTTGACGAGGCGGACGACCTCGGACTGGCTGACGCCCGTGCCGATGTCGCCTCCGAGACCGCAGACGAGCGCCGCGGCCGTTTCGAGCGTGAGGCGATGCCGCTGCTGGACCAGCTCTACAGCGCCGCCTTGCGGACGACTCGAAACCCCAGCGATGCCGAAGATCTCGTGCAGGAGACGTTCGCGAAGGCGTACGCCGCCTTCCACCAGTACCGCCCCGGTACCAACCTCAAGGCGTGGCTGTACCGCATCCTGACCAACACCTACATCAACAGCTACCGCAAGAAGCAGAGGCAGCCGCTCGAGAGCGACACCGCGCAGGTGGAGGACTACCAGCTCGCTCGGGCCGAGTCGCACACCTCGTCGGGTCTTCGCTCGGCCGAGGCCGAGGCGCTCGACCACCTGCCCGACAGTGACGTGAAGCGTGCGCTCCAGTCGATCCCGGAGGAGTTCCGGTTGGCCGTGTACTTCGCCGACGTGGAGGGCTACGCCTACAAGGAGATCGCGGAGATCATGGACACTCCGATCGGCACGGTCATGAGTCGGCTTCACCGCGGTCGCCGACAGCTTCGCGAGCTGTTGGCCGAGTATGCCGGTGGGCGGGGCTTCGCCACTGCCGCCGCCAAGGGCGGCACGACCAAGACTGCGGCGAGCCGCGCCAGCGAGGAAGGAAACCCGTCATGAGCGACCACGCTGTCAGCCCGAGCACGGAGTGCTCCGAGGCGTTGCTCCGGGTCTACGAGTTCCTCGACGGCGAGCTCGGGCCCGACGACGTCGCCAAGATCCAGGCGCACCTCGACGAGTGCGGCCCCTGTCTCAAGGAGTACGACCTCGACACGACGCTCAAGGCCCTGATCAAGCGATCGTGCGGGTCTGAGAGCGCCCCCGATGCCCTTCGGATGACGATCATGAGCCGGATCTCCATGACGGTGATCAGCGTGGATCGGATCGATCGCCGGTTCTGAGGCGCACGTCATCGAGGCGCCGCCAACCCCGAACGTCATGAGGCCCGCCCCCCGTTAGTGGGGCGGACCTCATCGCGTCTGCCGCTCAGGCGTTGGGCTTGTGGCCGTGGTTGGCGGCCTTGCCCTTGCGGGAGCGACGCTTGCGGGCGCGCTTGCTCATGGTCGGCTCTTTCGTCGGGACCAGTCGGGAAAAGGCCTTGACCGACACTTGGACGGCAAGGCACGAGACTGCAGTGTGTCACAATTGCAGTGGCGGCCCCAAACGGTCAGTTGCGCGGTCGAGGTCTCGCCTGCGCGACGCCGATCTGGGGATGACTGCGCTTCCAAGATTCCCCGAGGTTTGACACGTCGGTCCGGAGGGTTATGGTTACCTTCACCCCACGGTCGTTATGGGCGTTTTAGCCAAGTAAATCCCCCTGTATGTAGCTTGAAGGAGCCCCCCATGTTGTCAGCCATCCTCTCGTCCCTCGCGATGACCCCGCACGCGGTCGTGCAGGTTCTCACGGTCATTGCCAACACGTGGACTTGGGACATCTGAGTCCACCTTCACCGCGAACCCAGCGGTGTTGTGCGGCTTCGCCGTCACCTTCTCTGATGCCGTTGTGCCGTTGGTCACGTAATGGAGCCTGAGTCAGCGGTTGCACCACCTGAGCCCATCAGCGAAGTAGTCGGCGACCGCGCAGTGACGTTCTCACGGCCGGTCATCGGCTATATCTCGACCGTTATCCTTGTGTCGGTTGGGGTCGGATGGCTTTCCCTTTTGCACGGAAAGCCTGATCCTACGCCGCTCTTGATTCTGTGCGCCTTAGGAATCTTGAGCTTCAACCTGCGAGAACCCAACGTGGGATCGCGTATCGGCTTCTCGTTCCTGAGCATCATTCTCTTGGCGTCGGCGTCCATCCTGGGTCCGTTCGGTGCTTGGGTTGTGGGCCTGATATCGGTTTCGGTCGTTCGTCGTAAGATGCGCTGGTTCCAGCGGTCTTTCAACATCGCCATGACCGCCATCACCGGTGCGGCGGGGGCATGGGCCTACGTGTTTGCGAGGGGCGCGAGTGAGCTCGATGGGCTGACCGGGATACACCTTGTGCTCGGTGTCGGCCTGCCATTGATCTTGGCCGATGTCGTTCAGTGCCTCGTCAACGCGGTGCTCCTCTCGGGCGTGATCCACTTCTTCGGAGGGGCCCCGTTCGGGGTGCTCGTACGGCAGATCCTGACGACGTCGGGCGTGGCCTACATCGGCTACGGCGTGATCGGCTTCCTCTTCGTCATCCTCTGGTTCCCAGCCAAGCTGGGCGGGTTCAGCGCGCTGCTGGTGATCGTGCCCCTGCTCGCCGCCCGGTGGGCGTTCATCCAGTACGGCGAAGAGCTGCGTTCTCACGAGCGAACGATCGAGACCCTCGTGACTGCCTTGGCACGCAAGGACCCCGGGGCGGCTGCTCGCAGCCGCAGCTCGGCCCGGATCGCCGAGTGGATCGCCGAGGAGCTCGCGCTGGCGCCATCGCAGATCGGCACCGTGCGCTACGCCGCGATCCTGCACGAGGTCGGCCGCCTCGGCATACCGACGCGGTTGCTGCGCCATCCTGCAGAGTCGCTCACCGACAGCGAGCGGCACGTGCTCGACCAGCACTGCGCCATCGGGGCCCGGATGATCGAGGGCATCGACTTCCTCGAGGACGCCCGTTCCGGCATCCAACACCAGGGCGAGCACTACGACGGCAGCGGAAGACCCGACGGGTTGGCCGGCCCCGACATCCCGGTGGCTGCTCGGGTCGTGGCCGTCGCGGGCCGGTTCGTCGAGCTGACCGAGGAACGCGGCGGTCGGGCCACCCTCGGTTCGGTAGAGGCCTTCCAGCTGCTCGGCGAGGAGGTCGGTCGGTACGACCCCACAGTGCTCGATGCGGCCCGCGTGGTGCTCGACCGCCATGGCTGGGCCGCGTTGGCCCCGGGCGCTGACTGATGGCGACGCAGCGGGGTGGGCAGGGGCCCGCCATGGTGCTCGGCGGTGCGAGCCTGGTGCTGGCCGACGTGGCCGCAGTGAGCGCGACCGGCCCAGCAGTGTGGTCGAGCTGGGCAGTCCTTGGCGTGTTGGCGTCCTTCGCCGTCGTCATCGTGCTCGGTGAGTTCTTCGCGCTGTCGGCTCCGGGACTGCGCGGCTCGGCCCCTATCTCGATGGCTGCCGCTTTCGGTCTGTGCTTCGTGGTCGACCTGCCCGAGACGCAACGACTGCCCTACGGCGCCCTGGTCATCATCGCCGTATCGGGCACGGCGATGGCCATCGGGCTGGCGCTGCGCCGGGCGAGTGGGCGCCCCGCGAGCACAGTCGAGTCGACCGGCCGGTTCGTGGCTGTCGTCGTGGCCGCGCTGCTGTACCGCACGCTGTACCTCCGACAGGAGGGGCAGTCGCCGGCCCCAGACGACGGACTGCTTCCGTGGCAGCTCGCCATGCTGCTGCTCGGCATCGCCGTCGTGGCCCTGCTGGCCGACCTGCTCTTCACGGCGACCGCGCACACGGCTCCGGCTATGCGCAACCTGCGTCGGCTTGTGGTCGACGAGGTGCGCTCGTCGGTGGCGCTGTCGACAGCGGTCGCCGTTACCGGCGTACTGATCGCACTCGCGTCCAAGCCACTCGGGATCGCTGCGCTACCGCTTTTCCTGGCGCCTCTGGTGCTGACCCAGTTCGCCTTCCGTCGGTATCTCGCGATCCGTGCGACCTACCTGCAGAGCATCCGAACGCTCTCGCGCCTGACCGATGTTGCCGGCTACACCCCTTCGGGCCACTCGGAGCGGGTGGCGGCGTTGTCGGTGTCGGTGGGTCGCGAGCTCGGCCTCCCCGAGCGTGCCCTGCTCGACCTCGAGTACGCGGCCCTTCTCCACGACATCGGCCAGGTGGCGCTGGTCGACCCCATCCCCGGGGGAGCGACCGTGCTCGCCGCGCCGGCCGACCAGCGCCGCATCGAGGCCGACACCGTTGCCATCGTTCGCGAGACCGGGGTGCTCGACGACGTGGCCACCATCTTGGAGCACCAGACGACCCCGTACCGTCAGGTGCGCGAGCTGGGCGAGCAGATCCCGCTGACGAGCCGCATCGTCAAGGTCGTCAACGCCTACGAGGACCTCACCGCAGGGGCGCGCAGTCGACGGGCGCGAGAGAACGCGCTCGAGCGGATCTATCTCGGCCTGGGCTACGAGTACGACCCGCGGGTCGTCGACGCGCTGCAACGGGCGTTGGCCGACACTCGACCGGTCGGCTGAGACGCCGCTCACACGCGCTGCCGATGAGACGGCATCCACTGTCACACTGACGGCGCGGGCCACCTCCCGCCACACGAGATGTTCCAGCTCGGACGGCCAGACCAGGCCAGCAACCAGCACCGACCACCCCGGTGCAGGCCTTGGCCCCCTTCCTCCCGTCGTGAACGAGGTGTTCTCATGAGTGCCCTACCTGTCCGTCGTGACTTCGACCCTGCCGACCCGGTCTTCCGTTCCCACGAAGGCGGCAAGCTGACCGTGCAGGCGAGCTCACCGCTGCGTGACACCGCCGACCTGTCGCTGCTCTACACTCCCGGCGTCGCAGCGGTCTGCCTCGCCATCGCCGCCGACCCTGCGCTGGCCGACCGCTACACGACACGCCAGAACACGGTCGCCGTGGTCAGTGACGGCACCGCGGTGCTCGGACTCGGTGACATCGGCCCGCTCGCCGCGATGCCGGTGATGGAGGGTAAGGCCGTGCTGTTCAAGCACTTCGCCGACGTCGATGCCGTGCCGGTGTGCCTCCAGACCGGCACCGTCGAGGAGATCGTCGACGCGGTGGCTCGCATCGCGCCGACCTACGGCGGCATCAACCTCGAGGACATCTCTGCCCCGCGGTGCTTCGAGATCGAGCGACGCCTCAAAGAGCTCCTCGACATCCCGGTGTTCCACGACGACCAGCACGGAACCGCGATCGTGGCGCTCGCGGCACTGCGTAACGCGACCCTCGTGGTCGAGAAGCGGCTGGGCGACCTCACCGTGGTCGTCTCGGGAGCCGGCGCGGCCGGAGTGGCCGTGACCAAGATCCTCCTGAGCGCAGGGATCGGCGAGATCATCGTGGTGGACTCCACCGGGGTCATCGAAGGGTCACGCGCCGGTCTGGCCCCCCACAAGCGGGAGATCGCACAGATCACGAACCCGCGGCGGGTGACCGGCGGGATCGGTGCTGCGCTGCAGGGGGCCGACGTGCTGATCGGGGTGTCCGGCGGCACCATCGCCGAACGCGACCTGCTGTCGATGGCGCCACGGGCCATCATCTTCGCGCTGGCCAACCCCGATCCCGAGGTGCACCCCAGCGTCGCGGCGCGCTTCGCCGAGGTCGTCGCCACGGGGCGGTCAGACTTCCCCAACCAGATCAACAACGTGCTGGCGTTCCCGGGGATCTTCCGCGGCGCTCTGGACTCGGGGGCCCGGTCGATCACCGAGCCGATGAAGCTCGCAGCGGCAGAGGCCATCTCCGCTCTCGTGGAGGCGCCGACGGCATCCCACATCGTGCCCAGCGTCTTCGACCGTCGGGTCGCACCGGCCGTGGCGGCGGCCGTGGCGGCCCGGGTGGGAACCTCAGGGGGGGCCCAGGCCCTCCGGTGACTCGGGGGACTCGGGGGACTCGGCGGACTTGGCGGGCTGGGAGGACTCGGGACGGTCGGCATAGGCTGAGCGGATGCTCGCTGCCTACGCCGCCACCCAGTCGCCCACCGACCCCCTCTCGGGTCTCGTCGTCGGCGACCGTCCCGACCCGCAGGCCCGCGACGGCTGGACCGTCGTCAGCCTCCGGGCGGCCGCGCTCAACCACCACGACGTCTGGTCGCTGCGCGGCGCCGGGCTGCCCGCCGACCGGCTGCCGATGATCCTCGGCTGCGACGGCGCCGGGGTCGACTCCGAGGGCAACGAGGTCATAGTGCACGCCGTCGTGGCCTCCGAGGGCTGGCGGGGTGACGAGACCTTCGACCCCCGGCGGTCGCTGCTGTCGGAGGTGCATGACGGCACCTTGGCCGAGAAGGTCGCCGTGCCCAGCCACAACCTGGTGCCCAAGCCCGCAGGTCTGTCGTGGGAGACCGCGGCGTGCCTGTCCACCTCGTGGCTCACGGCCTACCGGATGCTGTTCACGAACTCGGGTGCACAGCCCGGCGACACCGTGCTCGTGCAGGGCGCAGGGGGAGGGGTGGCCACGGCGCTGGTGCAGCTGGGATCGGCGGCCGGCTACCGGATGTGGGTCACCTCGCGCGACGAGGCACGTGGGGCGCTGGCCGTGAAGATCGGGGCAGACCGGGCGTTCGCGTCGGGCGAAAGGCTGCCCGAACGCGTCGACGCCGTCATGGAGACCGTCGGTGCGGCGACCTGGTCGCACTCGGTGAACTCGCTGCGGCCCGGCGGCACTCTCGTCATCTCAGGCTCCACCTCAGGGGATGGCCCGAAGGCTGAGCTGACGAAGATCTTCTTCAAGCCGCTTCGGGTCATCGGCTCGACGATGGGTACGCGCGACGAGCTCTCGCGACTCACCAAGTTCTTGGTGCAGGCGAAGATCGAGCCCGTGATCGACTCGGTCCTTCCGCTCGCCGATGCCCGTGACGGCTTCGCGAAGATGATCGAGGGCGACGTCTTCGGCAAGGTCGTCTTCACCATGAGCTGACGCACCAGCGCCGACCCCTGCTGCGCGTCGCGCTGCGCGTCGCGCAGGTGGTGTCGTGAACCCAGCACTTTTGGCGCGTCGCGCCGCGCGTCGCGCAGGTGGTGTCGTGAGCCCAGCACTTTTGGCGCGTCGCGCCGCGCGTCGCGCGAGAAGTGCGTCGCGGTCAGGGGCCGGAGCGTGCGGTGATCGCCACGACCAGGGACGCGCCGTCGGCGCTCAGCGACCCGGCCGACCCCTCGAGCCATTCGCTCCACAGCGCCACCTGCAGGCGAGCCGACAGCAACCCGAGCTCGAAGGGTGTCTGCGCGCCCAGGGTCACCGAGACCGCTCCGATGTCGGCTGTGCCCGACTCCAGCCCGTGCAACGCGAGCCGAACCGACCGCCCGACCGCCTCGAGCCGATCCTGGCCCGGTTCACTCGGTGGGATGCCGACCGCCACCGACTCATCGCTCCCGGGCGCGACACCCAGGGCCGCCCTGACCGCCTCGACGCGTCCGTGGCCGAACCAGTCGTGCGGACCGGTTCGCACCAGGTCGCGCCCCCGTGGCTGACTTCGCGGGTCGCCGTCGACAAGCAGCGGGGCGAGGCCACGCACGACCGCGACGGGAACCGCACCGGTCTTGCCCTTGGCCAGGTCGGCAGCGGCGGCGATCTCGTCGGCGACCGCCCGCGTCGTCACGGTGAGCTCACGGCCGTCGGCGTCGACGGCGCCCCTCAGGTCGTCGACGACGTGCAACCCGTGGGCCCCGAGCGCGAAGTCGGAGTGGCCGAGCCGCCACGGCCGGGCCGAGGTGTCGCTGAGCACGACCCCGAGCCGCACCCCGTACCGCTTCGTGAGGCCGTCGTGCAGGCGCTCACACACGCCGTCGGGGTCATGGGGCAGCAGCAGCCAGCCGCCCCGGTCACCGGTGTTGGAGCCGTCGACTCCGGCCGCCGCCATGATCGGCCCCGCCTTTGAGCGAACCACCCGGGTGATTCGCCCCGGCACTGACCGCTCGGCCACGACGTACTCGGTCTCGCCTGCCACGACGCGATCCTTGTCGGGGTCGTCGGTGACCAGGCCCAGGGCCTTGCTCGCGATCTTGCTCGAGACGACGACGACGTCACCGTCTCCCAGCACGACCCCGCTCGCCGACAACCCCAGCCCGATCAGGGCGGTGAGGTCGTCGCCCTCGCGAACTTCAGGGATGCCGCCCAGCGGCGTGATCGTGACCGTGCCGCTGCTGGGTGCTGCGCTCACGCCGTGGTCCGCCCCGGCCCGAGGTGGGTGGAGCGGGCCAGTGCGGCGCCGGCGAGGTCGGCGGCCGCGCCGATCGAGCTCATGAGCAGTGGCCGGTGCTCGACGTGCAGCCCGGGGCGCGATCGCATGGGGTCATCGGGTGAGACCAGCCAGGCGTCGAGGAAGTCGGCGTAGAGACCGGCGACGGCCTCGCTCGTGGCGGCCACCCCGATGGTCTGGAGGCAGACGTCGGCGTGGCCGCGCACGGGGCGACCATCAATGAGCGGGGACACCCCCACGACGGGGGCACGGGTGCCGCGCAACGCGTCACGGACACCCGGCACCCCGAGGATGATGCCGATCGAGACGACCGGGTTGCTCGGTGGAAGCAGCACGACATCGGCCTCACGGATCGCCTCGAGCACTCCGGGGCCGGCGGTGGCCCGGTCGAGCCCGGCTACGACGAAGCGCTCCGCAGGCACGGCGGCCCGATGGCGAACCCACCACTCCTGGAAGTGGATCGCCCGCTGGGCGCCGCCTTCGTCGATCACCACGTGCGTCTCGACCGGGGTGTCAGTCATGGGAAGCAGGGTGACCCCCTGCCGCCCGAGCCCCCATCGTTCGCTCAGACGAGCGACCACCTGACTGAGCGGCACACCCTGGGCCAGCAGCTGCGAGCGGTAGACGTGGGTGGCGAAGTCCTTGTCGCCCAGAGTGAACCACTGGGGCTCGGCACCGAGGGCGGCGAGCTCGTCGGAGAGTGCATGGGTCTCGTCGGCCCGACCCCAACCCTGCTCCTCGTGAACACCCCCGCCAAGGGTGTAGAGCAGGGTGTCGATGTCGGGACAGACTCGCAGACCGAACAGGGTGATGTCATCACCGGTGTTGCCGATGACGGTCACGGACACCGGTTCGTCGGAGGAGCCCGGTGACGGGTGCTGGGCGAGATGGCGGAGCAGGCCACGAAGGAACCGGGCGCCGCCCACGCCACCCGCGAGAGCGGTGATGCGCATGGGGACGATCCTCTCAGCAGTCGATCCGCCCCGGCCAGCCAGGGCCAGCCACGGCTGGCCAGATGCTGGTCAGGTGCTGGTCAGGTGCTGGTCAGGGGCTGGACGACAGCCCACCCAGCCCCACCCGGCCGTCCATACCCGCCCACCCGTGCCAACTCGTGTCGTGCCGGCCGCGAACCCCCGGCGAAACCGTCCCGAACTCGGTCCGAACTCCTCGCAAGCTCGTCACGGACCCGGTCCGTGCTCCCACGGAAGGGGCCTTATCAGTTGGGTCGAATCTCAAGCAAATATCATGCAGGGCTTGACGTGAGGCGTATGACACGCTTGTAATTCCATTGTTGTGTTCTTCGCTGTGGGTCCATCCGGGGTCAGGGCGGCGGCGGACACAGCGAGTGCTGACACACAGGTGTGGACGTCAGGGTCGAGGAGGGGTCATGCACGAACTGGTGGCGATGGTGGATCAGATCGACGAAGAGGGCGAGGTGTCGTGGCAGGAGCGTTCGCTCTGCGCGCAGACCGATCCTGAGGCGTTCTTCCCCGAGAAGGGGGGATCGACCCGTGAGGCCAAGAAGGTGTGCGTCGGCTGCGACGTGCGCTCCGAGTGCCTCGAGTACGCGCTGGCGCACGACGAGCGCTTCGGCATCTGGGGCGGGCTGTCCGAACGCGAGCGGCGCAAGCTGAAGAAGCGCGCGGTCTGAGCGTGCTCGACGAGCCCCGGCGCCTCGTGGTGTCCGGGCAGAGGTGGTCGCTGTGCCCGATGAGCTGATGGCAACCCTCGCCGCTCCCACGGGCGCTGCTCCCACGGGCGCGGCATCGACAGACCCAGAACTGCCGAACGCCGTCGGTGCCAGCACCACACCGGCTCCGGTCCGCGGCACCGTGGCCGGGGTGAGCCTCGACACGGTGCTGGTCGTGCGCGACGGCGCCGACTGGCTGGTGCGCTGCCTCGACGCCATCGCGACACAGACGTTGCCACCCGAACGGCTCGTGATCGTCGATCTCGCGAGCACCGACAGCTCGGGCGCGATCGCGTCGGCCCACCAGGACGTGAGGCGCGTGGTCAGCGAGGTCAGGGTGCTGCGTCTCGATGCCCAGGTCGGCATCGGCGAGGCCATCGACAGGGCCATCGAGACGCTGCCGGTCGTGGGCGACCCCCGGGCCGGCTGGGTGTGGGTGCTGCACCACGACACCATCGCGCGTCGCACGACGCTCGCCCGGCTGCTCGAGGCGGTGCTGCGCTCGCCCTCGGTCGGGGTGGCCGGTCCGAAGGTGGTCAGCGCGGCCGACTCCCGACAGCTGGTCGAGATGGGAGTCTCACTGACCCGAACGGGGCGGCTCATCGCCTCACCGGCGCCCGGTGAGGCCGACCAGGGTCAGCACGACGGTCGCACCGACGTGCTGGCCGTCGGCACGGCGGGCATGCTGCTGCGGCGCTCCACCCACGACGACATCGGCGGGTTCGACCCGAGCTTCCTGGGCCACGGCGCCGCCCTCGACCTCGGCTGGCGCGCCCAGCTCGCCGACCACCGGGTCATCGTGGTTCCCAGTGCCGTGGTGCGCGACGGGTCGTTTGTCGAAGCGCCCGGTGAGGCACCCACGCCGTCGGTCGCCCGGGCCCGGCGTGATGCCGCGAGCGGCAGCCGCCGTGCCGCGCGCCAGGTCGTGCTCGCTCGGTGCTCGCCGTTCGCCATGCCCTTCCTCGCGATCTGGATGGCGCTGTCAGCCGTCGTCTCGGCCCTGGCCCTGCTCCTGGCCAAGCGGCCGCGACAGGCCTGGCGCGAGCTCTCCGATCTTGCCGCCCTGGTCCACCCCGTCAAGGTGCTCGGTGCACGCTGGCGCGGACGCACCTCCAAGAAGCTGCGTCGTGACGACCTCGCCACTCTTTTCGTCACCCCGGGGGCAGCGGCCCGCACCACCCTCGACCACATCCAGGATGCCGTCACGCCCGAGCGGTCACGTCCTCGCCGCGAGTCGGCCCCGGCCACCGAGACCGGCCCGGTCGACGACGACGCGGCCTCACCGGTGGCGCTTCCGGCGTCGCTGCCCCGTCGCATCGCCACGCATCCGGGCTTTCTCGCAGTGATGGCCGTTGCCGTGGCCACGGCGGTGGCGTGGCGCGGCACCATTCGAGCCGGGGGTCTGTCGCCGACGAACACCGGCCTCGCCGGGGGCGAGCTGCGGGCGGTGACCACGGGGTCGAGCGGCCTGTGGCACGCCTTCCGCGACGCCTGGCACGGAGCCGGCCTCGGCACCGGAGTCGAGTCGGGCCCCCACCTCGCCGTGCTCTCGGGCCTGACCTGGCTGGCCGAGCGTCTCCCCGGCGTCACCGACGGTCGATCGAGCGCCGGCGTCGTGATCGCCTGGCTGCTGTTCCTCGCGCCCCCGCTGTCGGCGTGGGCCACCTACCTGGCGGCCCGAGTGGTCACCTCCTCGCGCTGGGCCCGGGCCGTGGTGGCGCTGGTCTGGGGGTCGAGCACCGTGCTCACGGCGGCGGTCTCCTCGGGTCGGGTCACCTTCGCCGTCGCCCACGTCATCCTGCCGTTCGTGCTGGCGGGCTTCGTGCTCGCGGCTCGCCGAGACGGCACCTACACCGCCACCTTCGCCACCGCGCTCGCCGCCGGCGTGCTCGGCGCCTTCGCGCCGCCCCTGCTCGCGTTGACCAGTGTGGCTGCCCTCCTGCTGCTCGTGATCGGTCCGGGCACGCGGCGCTGGCGCGGCCTGGTGCTCCTCGTCGTGCCGGTGGCCCTGCTCGGGCCGTGGGTCACGCGGTTCGTCGACGACTGGCGGCTCCTGCTGTCGGGCCCCGGCCTGGTGACGACCTCGCCGCAGACCTCGGTCGTGAGCGCTCTGCTGGCGCAGCCCGACTCCGCTGTCGTCCGCGCGTCCTGGCTGATCGCCCCCGTCATGGTTCTGGGTGTCATCGGCTATGCCGTCCGGGGCCGCGGGCAGGCCGAGAACGTGGCGCTGGCGGCCGGAGCAGCGCTCGCGGTGACCGGGCTCGTGCTCGCCCTCGGCGCGAGCCGGGTGGTGCTCGGCTCGGCTGAGACCGGCGTCGGCGTGTCTGCCCCGGCCCATCTGTGGTCAGGCGTCGGCCTCGACCTGTGGCTGGCCGGCATCCTCGTCGGTGTGCTCGTGGGGAGCCGTCCGGTGCTTGCCTGGCTGACGTCACCTGGCCACCGCCTCCGCGTAGCGGTCGCCGTCTCGGTGATCGCTGTCGCAGCGATGTCCACGCTTGCCCAGGCGGCGCTCTGGGGGGCCCAGGGCCTGGGGGAGCGGCTCACGGTGGGCCAGGCCACCCTCCCGGCCGTGGCGGTCGAGCAGGGGAGCGGCCCGCTCGGTAACCGGCTGCTCCTGCTTCGCCCCTCCGACACGGTGACCGACTTCGTGCTCGTCGGGCAGGAGCCGGGAGAGCTGCTGCGCGACCTCGACCGGCCCGCCGCGACCGACGACGCAGCGCTCGTCGAGGCCGTGGCCCAGATGGTCGGCGGTCGCAGCGCCGACTCGCTCGACTCGGCCGGCCTGGCCCGTCTGGCCATCGGCTTCGTCCAGGTGCGCGGCGACGCCGACACGCCCCTGGCGCGGCGCCTCGACGCCGCCGAGGGTCTGAGCCGTCTCGGCACCAGCGAGCACGGCATCCTCTGGAAGGTGTCACCGCTCGCGGCGGCCCCGGGGGTCACCCCGGCCACCGCCCCGTCGCGGGTGCGGATCGTCGACTCCCAAGGCGCCCTGCTGGCGGCGGTGCCCGCCATCGGTCCGCACGCCGCGGTCGACGGACCCGTCACCGCCTCGCCCGTGGCGAGACGACTCGTCGTGGCCGAACCCGAGGGCTGGGCCCAGCAGGCGCTGGTCACCTGGAACGAGGTGCCGCTCGTCGCCGAGCCGGGGGCCGACCAGCCGACCTACGCGTTGCCCCAGACCGCGGGCGACCTGCGCGTCGACCTGGCGGCTGCCGCGCCGTGGTGGCGCCTGGGTCAGGGTGTGCTGCTCGGGTTCGTCGTCTTCATGGCCCTGCCCTTCGGCAACCGCCGCTCGAGGAGGCGCTCATGAAGAACGTCGCAGGCCTGGTCCGAGTGGGCTCGGTGGCCTTGGCCGTCGGCGCGGTCGTCTTCGGCGCCACCCGCACCTCCGGCTCGGTTCAGGTGGCGGCGACCCACGAGAGGGCGGGCCTGGCGACCTCCTCGACCGTGCTCGTCAGCTCCTCGATCCTCGTGTGCCCCGGCCCACAGCGGGTCGGGGCCAAGGGTCTGCGTGACGTCAGTGGCACGGTCAGCGCGGCCGCGTCGGCCCCGCCGGTCGACGCGCTCACGGATGCCGGCGTCAACCGTGCGGCCGATGCGGCGAGCGGTGTGGTGACGCTCTCGGTGGGAGCGTCTCGGCCTGCCGCCACCGCCCGTGGGCGGGGTGAGCCGGCCACGACGCCGCTGACCAAGCCGGAGATCGTGACGGCCGGAGCCACGTTGGGCCTGGCCCCCGGGCTCGCGGCGACGCAGGTGTGGGAACGCCGCGGCGACGACGACCGTGGCCTTGCGGTGACCCCGTGCGGGCTCCCGTCCTCCGACGTCTGGCTGGTCGGCGGCGGCGGCGGCCCCTCACGCACCGAGCGCGTCATCGTGGGCAACCCGGGTGCCAACGCCGTCTCGGTGTCGTTCGAGGTCTTCGGCGCCACCGGCCCGGTCGCCTCGGCGCAGAACCGCGCCATCTCGATTCCGCCTCGCTCGAGGGCCGTGGTCTCCCTTGACGCGCTGGCTCCTGAGGAGCCGAGCCCGAGCGTGCACGTCGTGGCCACTGGCGGCGTCGTCTCGGCCGTGCTCGACGACGCCTGGATCGACGGCGCCACCGCGCGAGGCGTCGACGACGCGACCAGATCGGCGGCGCCCTCGACCGACCAGGTGGTTGCCGGTCTTGACGTGTCGGGAGCCGCCATGGTGCGGCTGGTCAACCCTGGAGACACCGAGTCCCTCGTTCAGGTACGGCTGCTGCTGCCGAAGGGGCCGACCCAACCGGCCGAGCTTCGGGCGGTGCGCGTTCCGGCCGGCTCGACGACCGATGTCGCCCTCGACCTGGCGGCGGGTCCGACCGGGCTGCACCTCACGGCCGACCACCCGATCGTCGCCGGCGCCTACGTCGAGCGACGGATGACCACCGGGGCCGACCGCATGGGCGACTTCGGGTGGGCGCCGGCTACCCGGCCGGTGAACGGGCTGGCGGGTCTGGCGCTTCCCGGTCTCAGCGCCTCCGGAAGCGCGAGCTCGCTGCTTCTGGCGGGAGGCAGCCGCGGAGGCAAGGTCGTGGTGCACGTCGTGACCGGCGACGCCGATCGCGCCCTGCCCACGGTGGTGGCGCCCGACTCGGTCGTCTCGATCGGCCTCGGTGCGGCAGACCAGGTCTGGGTCAGCCAGACCGGGGGTGACGTGCGCGCGGCGGTGAGCGTGTCAGGGCTCGCCTCGGGCGTTCCCCGACTGTCGATCGCGGCCCTCAGCTCGGCCCCGTTGACGGCCCTGTCGATCCCGGTGCGACAGGTGGCGAACTGATCAGTCGCCGAAGCCGGGATCGAGCTCCTCGGGCGGTACACCGAGCAGCCCCGCCACCTGCTCGGTGACGATGTCGGCCACGAGGGCGGCCACGTCACGACGGTCGGTGACCCGGGTCTCGACCGGACGCCGGTAGACCACGATGCGAGCCGGGCTTGACCCGGCGGACGGGTAGAGCCGCCCGAGCGCCACCTCCAGGTGGTCCCAGGGCGCCGGCCCGCGGGGCACGTCCTCGACCGCGAACTCGACGAGCGGGAA
>JBBSTU010000017.1:0-33830 GCA_038235595.1 Actinomycetales bacterium
CACCGCTCGGGAGAGCCCGAGGAGGGCGCGGCGGTCAGTCATCTTCCCGCGGAGGGTGACGAGTCGGCCGGGCTCCCCGAGTCAGACCGGGACACCCGGTCCCAGGGGAGCACCCCGATGATCGTGAGCAGCAGCCAGAGCAAGAAGGTCTGCCCGACGTGGAAGCCCAACCCGATACCGGAGGCGGCGGCGCTCTCGCTGAGCGTGACCGAGAGCAGCCCCCAGATCGAGATCGTCGCGCTCAGCACGAGGGCCACGATGAGCTGAACCACCATGGCGACGAGAATGGCGGCGGCGGCGAACGACGCCGCTGAGGTGAGCCTCCGACCCGTTCCGGTCGTCTTCATCGTCATCTCCTGGTGGTTGGTCGCGGATGTCATGTTCTGCTTCTCCTTGTCGTTGTCGTTGTCGTTGTCGTTGTCGTTGTCCGGAGCTTCGGTGGCCTCGATGTCAGGTTCACGAGACCAGCTCGCCGGCGAGGTCGAGCGCCGCAATGTCGGCGCGCGTGCGCTCGACCACGACGTCGAGACCAGTGAGGCCGAGGTAGCGAACCGCGAGGTCGCTCTCGCCGTCGAGCACGTCGTGGAGCGAGCCGGCCGCCACCACCCTTCCGCCGTCGACGACGAGCACGTCGTCAGCCATCTGCTGGGCCCGCAACAGGTCGTGGGTGGCGATGAGCACCGTCCCGGCCCGGGCGAACTCGGTGATGAGGTGTGAAAGCACCGACGTAACAACGGGGTCGAGGCCACGGAAGGGCTCGTCGAGCACCCAGACGGTGGGCCGATGGCCGAGCGACCCGATGACCTGGAGCTTGCGCTTCATACCGTGCGAGTACTCGGCCACCAGGCGGTCGAGCGCGACGTCGAGGCCCAGAAGTCGCGTCAGTCGGTCGACCATCTCGTCGTCCCAGCGACGGTGTGACGACTGGAGCAGGTCGAGCGCCTCCCGGCCGGTGAGGTTCACCGGTAGCGGCAGGTCGTCGTAGACGAACCCGATCGACTGGCAGGCGTTGCGAGATCCCGCAGTCTCGCCGCCCACCACGATGGTTCCCTGGGTGGGGTTGATGAGGCCCACGATCGCGTGGACCAGGGTCGACTTGCCGACGCCAAGAGTCGCTGTCGGAGCATGGCGATGGCTTCGGCCACGAGAAGCCGTTCGCGACCGGCCGGAGTGAGTCGCAGAGGGAGGGATTCTCGATCGAAGAGAAAGACGCCCAGCTCGTGTTCCATCTGTCGGATCTGCTGGGTGACGGCCGGTTGCGAGTAGCCGAGGTTCACCGCGGCCCGGCTGACCGAACCCGTCTCGGCGACGACGAGGCTCTGAGGTGGCGTTGGTCGACCAGGTGACCCCCCGTGTCTGGGCCCGAGCTCGATCCCGACACGGCTCGACGCTAGGTCGACGGGATGCCGGCGCGGAAGAGGTCAGCCTGGCAGCAAGCGGCCCTGGCACGTACTTCGCCCACGGGCGACGACCAGATAGCCGTCCCGGAGGGGTGACTCACGCCCTCGTGAACACCGCGTCGAGCGAAGGAACCCGGGATCGACAGCGGTCGAGGATCTCACGGGCCGTCGTCACCGAGTCGACCAGCGGGTGCAGCGCCAGGGCCTCGATGGCCAGGGTGGGGGAGCGGTCGGCGGCGGCGGCGATCACCAGCTCGTCGACGGCCTTGACCTGCTGCGCCAGACCGAGGGCGTGACTCGGCAACGGAGAAACCGGCAAGGGTTGCGGGCCCGATGCCGTCACCCGGCAGGGCACCTCGACGACCGCGTCGGCCGGCAGACCGGGCAGCGTCGTGCCGTTGCGCACGTTGAGAATGAGGCGGGCCGGCTCGTCGCGGGCGATCGCTGCCATCAGGGCGAGCGCCACCCCCTCGTAACCGCCCCCCTCGATGTCGGCCGCGGAACGTTCATGGTCGTGCGCCTGCTCGCGACGGGTCTCCTGCATGTAGGTGGCGTTGCGCTCGCGACGCACGGCGTCCCAGTGCGTGAGGGCCTGGGCCGGCGAGCTGACCACTGCGGCATAGAAGCTCGCCTGCTGGTCGACCAGATACTCCCCCCGGGTCTGAGCCTCCGTCGTGATCTGGCCGATCGCGTCTCGGGTGAAGTAGTAGTAGTAGAGGTACTCGTTGGGCACCGTCTGGAGCGTCTGCAGCCAGTCGACGCCGAAGAGCCGACCTTCCTCGATCGAACCGAGCGCAGCGGCATCCGCGAGCAGGTCGGGCAGCAGGTCGGTCGTTCCCGAGCGGAGCCCCTGCAGCCAGCCGAGGTGGTTCAGGCCGGCGTAGTCGATCTCCAGGTCGTCCAGCCGGCGGCCCAGCGCTCCGGCGGCGCGGTTCGCCAGCCCGAGCGGTGAGTCGCAGATGCCCACCACCCGCTCGCCGAGCACCGACTGCATCGCCTGCGTCACCATGCCGGCCGGGTTGGTGAAGTTGATGACCCAGGCGTCGGGCGCCACGGCCCTCACCCGCTGCGCCACCCGCAGAGCCACGGGTACCGTGCGCAGGCCGTAGGTCACGCCCCCGGCGCCCGTCGTCTCCTGACCGAGCAGGCCGAGGTCGAGCGCCACCCGCTCGTCGGCGGTCCGGCCCGCGAGCCCGCCGACCCGCATGGCCGAGAAGACGAAGTCGGCGCCGTCGAGCGCCGCGTCGAGGCTCGTCGTCGTGACCACCCGGGGCGCCTCCCAGGACGAGCCCGGATGCCGCTGCGCCCTCGCCTGGTCAGCCTGCTGGGCCAGCACCCGCTCGATCGCACCCAGCCGCATCTCGTCGGTGTCGTGCAGCACCACCGTCTCGACCCGGCGAGCGCCGAGGTCGCCGAGGAGCGCACCGAAGACAAGGGGCACCCGAAAGCCGCCTCCGCCGAGGATCGCCAGCCTCATGACCTCACCACCACCCGAACGTACCAATCCTTTACGGCTGGATGCAGGCTCGCGGGCGAAACGGGGCCACGGCGGGCGACAGGTGCGAGACGATGGGCCCATCATGCTGAACCAGATGTTCGACCCCCTCGCCGCCCTCCGCTCCGACGACGGCCCCGACTTCGACGTCTTCGTCTGGGGAACCGTCTTTCTCGACATGATCTTCGCCGGCATGCCGAGCGCTCCGACGCCGGGAACGGAGGTGTGGGCCGAAGGGCTCGCCTCCTGCCCGGGAGGCATCGCCAACTTCGCGACAGCATCGCGACGACTGGGGTTGCGCACCTCCCTGGCCGCGGCGTTCAGCGACGACGACTACGGCGACTTCTGCTGGCGCACCCTGGAGCAACAGGAGGGGGTCGACCTCAGTCGCAGCCGTCAGTTCGCCGACTGGCACAGCCCGGTGACGGTGTCGATGTCGGTCAACCACGACCGCAGCATGGTCTCGCACGGTCACCCCTCTCCGATCGACGCCGAGACCCTCATCGGAACGCCCCCGGCCGCTCGAGCGGTGCTCGCCGACCTCGCCGAGCCTGAGGCCTTCTCGAGCACCGGCTCGACCTGGGTCGACCGGGCCCGGGCCGGCGGAGCGTTGGTGTTCGCCGACGTCGGGTGGGACCCCAAGGGGGCGTGGTCGGCCGACGTGCTCGCCCGGCTCGACCGGTGCGACGTGTTCATGCCCAATGCCGTGGAGGCGATGGCCTACACCGGCACCGACACGGCCCTAGAGGCCCTCTACGACCTGGCCGACCGGGTGCCCGTCGCGATCGTGACGAACGGCTCGGAGGGAGCCCTCGGCATCGATGGCAACACCGGCGAGGAGGCTCAGGTGCCCTCGTTGCGGGTGCGCGAGGTCGACCCGACGGGGGCCGGCGACGTGTTCGGGGCCGCGATGCTCGTCGGGACGCTGTCGCAGTGGCCCCTGGAGCAACGGATGACCTTCGCCGGCCTCTGCGCGGGCCTGGCCCTGCAGCAGTACGGCGGGTCTCTCGCGGCACCGGGATGGGGAGACATCGCCGACTGGTGGAGTGATCTGAGCGCCAACCCCAGCTGCGATGCCTACCACCGCTCGCTGCGGCGCCGGTTCGCCTTTCTCGACGACATCGTTCCGCACGTGCCGGTGCTGGCCACCCGCCGAGCCGCGGCCACCATAGCCCGTCGCTCCGACGTGCAGGACGTCGGCTGACCCAGGGCCGGCCGGTTCGAGGTGTCCGCCGCGGTGGGGCGCGCGTGACTACTTCGCACCCGCTGGGCTGGCGCCCAACAGGATGGGACGTGACAGTGCAGCCGCAGCAGAGGGTCATCGGGATGCTCGGCGGGATGAGCTGGGAGTCGAGCGCGCAGTACTCCCGGCCCGGCCCACAAGCTCGTGCGCGACCGACTCGGTGGCTTGCGCTCGACTTCACCGTGATCGAGCGGCTCTAGACGGCTTGGCGGTGGGACGCCACCGAGGAGCTGCTGGGCTCAGGTCGCCCACAGCCTTGGCTCGGCAGCACCGAGCTGCGAGCCGTCTGCACCAACACGATGCACCAGTTCGCCGCCCACATCCCGGCCGCCGCCCTCACATCAGGTTGAGTCGCGCTGGCCGATCACCGCCGGGGCTTGACGGCCGAATGGACGGTCTGGGTGCCAACGTTGCGCACACCTCGACCGCCAGTCGCTACGCTGAGCGCCGTGCCTTTTCGTCGGCCGAGCCCCCGCTCGCAACCCAGACTGGCCGACGACATCGTCTCCGGTAACGTGACCGCCTGGTATCAGCCGGTGATCGACCTCTCATCGGGCCGTCTGGTCGGTCTCGAGGCCCTGGCCCGGTGGACGGATGACGACGCGAAAGCCCAGGGGGCAGGTCGGTTGGTCAAGCTCGCCGAAGAGACCGGATCGGTCGTGTCCCTCGATCGCTCCATCGCCGATCAGGCATGCCGGGACCTCGCTCGATGGCATGACATCAGGCCTGACCTACGTCTCGGACTCAACGTCTCAGGGCGCCACCTCGACGAGGCCGACTGGCCACGGGACATCCAGGCCATCGTCAGTGGCGCTGGGGTCGCCGCCGAGACCATCGACCTCGAACTGACCGAGACCGTGCGACCCTCGGCACCGGCGACGACTGCGACGGGGTTGGCGACGCTGCGCGAAGCAGGCTTCTCGGTGTGGCTCGACGACTTCGGGAGCGGCTGGTCGCAACTGCGGCACCTGCTCGAGCTACCCATCGACGGCCTCAAGATCGACCACTACTTGGCCACCGCGCCCGGGGCCCGGGCGGAGGCGGTGCTACGCCTGGTGCTCGCTACGGCCCGCGAGCTGGGGCTACGGGTCACGATCGAGGGTATCGGCTCCATCGCCCAGGCCGACCGCGCCTGCGCCCTTGGCTGCACCTCGGCTCAGGGTTTCCTCTGGTCGGCCGCCGTCCCCGCTGAGAGGATCGACGAGCTCGTCTTCGGCGCGTGGTCCTTGGACCAGGTGTGGACGCCACACCTCAGTCGCTGAACACCGCACGAAAACTGGTTTCGCCCTCGGCACGGCCGTCAAGTCGGGCCACCACCTCGTCAGCGGTCATCGCGCCTCCGAGCCGCCGCCCCTGCGCCCGATCGCAGCTCACCGCCTGCAAGGCCGCGAGTTGGTCGGTGCGCTCGACACCTTCGACGACCGCGGAGAGACCGACTGAATGCACCGCCTGCAACATGAGCTGCAGAATCACCGGTGAGGAGCCGGCGCCTCGGTCGAGCGTGCCTTGATCGAACTTCACCGCGTCGACGGGCAATTCGTTGAGTCGGGCGACCGAGGTGTAGCCCGCTCCGAATCCTGCGACGCCCACCCGTACGCCGAGCTTGCGCACCATGCGCAGGTTCGACACCGCTCGGTTACGGCCCGTGAGCACGCCCTCCGCCACCTCCAGGACCAACCGGTCGGGGGCCAGACCCGAGCCGCTGAGAGCAGCACCGACATCGTCGACGAGGTGGTTCGAGGCGGCGTGGCGCGGCGAGACGGCGACCGTCATGGTGAGCGTGTCGCCTGCGGCTGCCCACGCGACGAGGTGGGCCGCCGCCGAGGCGAGCACCCAGCGGCCGATGTCGCACGCAAGGTCGCTCGATTCGGCGACGGCCAGGAACCGATGTCGATCGACCACCTCCCCGCCCGGCCGTTCCCAGCGCGGACGCGCCTGGAACCCTCTGAGCGACCCGTCGGCCACGGCAGCGACGGGCTCGAACTCGAGCACGAGCTCACCGTCGCGCACCGCCGATGCGAGCGCCACTGCCAACGAAGCGTGCTCAGCCAGCTCGGAGCGGAATGAGCCATCGAACACCACAGCCTGTCCCCGGCCGCTCGACTTCGCCCGGTAGGCTGCCGCATCAGCCTGGCCGAGCAGTACCTCGGGGTCGAGCTCTTCGACGTCGCACACGACGACCCCGATGCTCGCGCCGACCTGGGCCGTGCCCACGCCCGTGAGCTGGACGGGCTCAGCGACAACGTCGACGAGACGCTGGGCGACGCAAAGGGCTGCCCGCTCGTCGACGATCTCTTCGAGGATCACCACGAATTCGTCTCCACCGTGCCGCACCACCGTGTCACCGCCACGAACGCTCGCCTGCAACCGCGCCGCGACCCTGCGAAGCAGCTCGTCACCCGCCCCGTGGCCCATGCTGTCGTTGACGTGTTTGAAGCCGTCGAGGTCGACGAACAGCAACCCGAGGGCGATGCCCGATCTGTGGGACCGCGCCAGGGCCGACCCCATGATGGTCATCCCCTGCGCTCGGTTCGGCAGCCTGGTCAGGGAGTCGTGGCCGGCCTCGAAGGCCAGTTCGGCCTGCAGCAGCTCGCGCTCTTGGCTGATGCGGCTGATCTGCCGCATCGCGACGTCCATCCGGGCGATGACGAGACCGAAGAGGAGCGCCGATCCAACGACGACCGGCCAGACGTTGGTCGGCAGACCTCGAAGCTGTTGCACCACGAGAGTCCCCGGTGCGATCAGCACGGACAGGGCCAGCATGGCAAGGCGGAAGGCTCCGAACTTCGGCTGCGTCTCGTCGCTGCGCAGCGTCACGACTCTCATGCTCGGATGCAGCGCGGCCACCGCCCACGCGCCGTAGGACGTCAGCCACAGGTAGTCGACCCACCAAGGCGTGTCGTCGACCCCGTCGGCGTACAGCAAGAAGCCGGTTGCCACCAGGTCGGCCCCCACGAGCATGACGACCGCGAACAGCAGGATGCGCACCGAGAGCACCCAGGCCCCAGGAGCGACGAGCAGCCGGATGACAGCGCCGAGGAGCAGCAGGTCACCGAGGGGATAGGCCAGCGTGACGGCGTCACCGAGCACCGACCGGGGCCCGCCCTCCAGGGCCGGCCGCACCAGCAGCTCGTACACGAGTAGAGCCAGACCGGTCGTGACCAGCAGGCTGTCGAGGAAGCCCCCCACGTCGCGGCCCCGCTGGCGGCGCCGCACCAGCACCAGCATCGCCGCCGCGAACACCGGGTAGGCGAGCAGGTAGAAGACGTCAGCAGGCGCCGGGCTCGCGGTGCTACCGAGAACGTCGTGCTGCCAGCTGTAGGTGGTGTCACCGACCACCCAGATCAGCTGGCCCACGGCCATGAGCGCCCACGGGATCACGACGACCGGCCGGTGTCGGCGCACTCCCACCGTGATGGCGACCGTCACCGACAGCCCCACCACCAGGTAGACGACGTCGCGCGGAAGCCCTTCGGGAACAACGCCGTAGAGCCCGATGACGGCACCGTAAACGACGAGCGCCACCCACCAGAGACGGTCGGCAGGCCGGGCCCCGTCCCCGACCAGCCCTGACGCCGTCTCGCTCGTCGGCGCGTTGCCGAACGCAGCACCAGCAGCCCTGCCTGATGTCTCGGTCATCGGGTCGGACGCCGGGGCTGTCACCGTTGGGGCCGCTCGGACACCCCGGCCGTCGTCACGGAGGGAGCGGTTGGGGCCAGATCTGCGGCATCCGGGCTGGTCGGCATCGGAGACCAGCTGCGGGCGGCCACCGCGGGGACGCCGTCAGGGATACCGGCGACCGCACCCGACGGGGTGTTGAACAGCCACCGCGAAAGCGTTCGATAGCCCTCCCAGTCGTTGGTCACCAGTCGGCAGGACACGACGTCGCCGGCGCCGAGAGGGGCCTGCACCACCCGCACCATCACCATGTGTACGGGATCAGCCCCGGGCAGAAAGAGGTCAACCTCACCGGCGGTGGGGGCGCACCCGGCCGGAAAGCGAACCGCGACGCCGCCGACGGAGATGTCGACCAGGCGGCCGTGAACGCCGTCCAGGGTGACGTCGGCGCTGATGGCGACCCGATGGGCATTGCGCCGCGAGGTCGCGTAATCAATGTCACGGATGCGCCTCGTGCCCAGTATCAAAGCGACGTCGGCGAGCAGCAGCCACGCCGCTGAGGCGATGGTCGCCGTCGGCGCCGTGCGCCAGGGGACCAGCCCGAAGACGCCTAGAGCCGCGTAGAACAGTACGCTCGTGACCACGATGACGAGCACGGTCAGGACGCGGGGGACGGTGCCGCGAAGGCGCTCCTGGGCGGCGGCCTTGGGCGTCACTTCGAAGGTCAGGCTACGTCTGGTCAGCAGCCACCAGGCGCACGAGATTCCGATCGGTACGCGGAAGATGCGCAGCGCGAAGGCGGTCGGCCAGTGCAGGTGCCCACGGAACATCCGCTTGGTCCCCCACATTCGCAGGGTGAACATGACGGTGAACACCACCGCGAACTGCAGGGGAGCGGCCGTGGACGTCTGCGCGCCTGAGAGCATCACCGTGGCCGGCACGAGGAACACGAGCAGCGTGGCAACACCCTCGAGCCACCATAGGGTTCCGCTCAGGTACTCGTAGTAGTTGCGCCACGAGAGCCATCGCTTGGCGAGCAGCAGTCGTTCCTTGGCCAGGACCTGCATCGATCCCATGCCCCATCGACGACGTTGCAACAGGTACTGCTCCGCCGTCGCCGGCGCGAGCCCGAGCGCGAGCGTCTGGTGATGGTAGGCGGTCTTCCACCCGGCGCGGATCAGGGCCAGGGTCGTGTGCATGTCCTCGACAATCGTCTCCGTCGAGATTCCCCCCACCTCGGTGAGAGCCCGAGTGCGAATGAGCGAGGTCGAGCCGCACCAGAAGGGGCCTGCGGCATCATGGTTTCGAGCACGCAGCAGCACGTGAAAGAAAACACCCTGCTCGCCCGACACGCCGTCGTCATCGAAGGCGCCGGCGTTGTAGTAGGTCTGGGGAGCCTGCACCAGCGCAAGTTCGGGATCCTCGAACCACCCGAGCGTGGCCGTAAGGAAGGTGGGTAACGGAACGTGGTCGCAGTCGAGCACAGCAATGACGTCGAACTCGGTGCCGCCCGCTGCCGCTTCGGTCGCCATCACGGCGAGAGCGTGGTTCAAGTTGCCGGCCTTGGCGTGGTCATGAGTGGCCCGGCTCACGTAACGCGCGCCATAGGTCTCGCACATCTCGCGTACCCACTCGCGGTTCCCGTCGTCGAGCACCCAGGTCTCGTGCTCGGGCGTGAGGTCGCAGGCCGTCACGATGGTCGGCGCGATAACCTCGACCGGTTCGTTGTAGGTCGGGATGAACACGACGACCCGCGACCCGGGGCTAATCTCGGTCACCGGCTCCGGGCCCGTCGAGTCGATGTTCCAGAGGGTCACGGTCCGGATCAGCAGACCCGCGAGCGGCACCATCTCGAAGGCGACGAGAACCCAGGCGGCCACTCGATCCCAGCCGCCGGGAGGCAAGGTGAAGGCGATTCGCCAGCTGACGTAGAGAAGCAGCGACAACAGCGACACGATTGCGCCCGTGTGCGCCAGGCGTCGGCTGTGCACCGGTTCAGGCCCGGGGGGGCCGAGCAACGTGGCCCACCCCGAAAGCGTGGCACCCGGCTCAATCTTGGCGCTAGAGGCCCTGGCCAGCACACTGCCGCGTCTGGTAGCGGCTCGTGGCGTCTTGCCTGACGGGTGCTCGCCAGCGGTGTCCTGGGCCCGAACAGCCATGACGCCTCACGTTTCGCGTAGGGTCCGCGCAAGCCTGCGGAAGCGGACTGCGGTGTTCACTTTAACCGGAAAGTCGGATATGTGGGCACTGTCCATCTCGACGGTGAATCAGGTAACGGAAACACATTTTCGCTTGACGGAAGTTAGGCTGACGAGGTGGAGCCAACCTCCGCATTCCACATCGACCCGGCCTTGGCCGGCCCGAGAGAGTCGAGCCCCCACCATGGCCACACCCGCTGAAACCACGCACCGGAGCGGAGTGCAGTCGATCGACCGCGCAGTGCGCCTGCTCGAGCTGATGGCAGAGGCCGGCGGCTCATTGAGACTGAACGACCTGGCCGAGGCCACGGGTCTGCCCCAGCCGACCATCCACCGGCTGCTGCGTGCGCTCGTCGCGAACGGCCACGTGTGTCAGGACGCTTCTCGTCAGTATGCCCTCGGGCCCCGGCTCATCCGACTCGGCCAGCTGGCGGGCGACGGGCTGGCCGTGCGGGCCAAGCCCTTCCTCGTCGAGCTCGTCGAGCTGACGGGAGAGTCCAGCGGGGTCGCGGTGCTGGAGCGCGACCAGGTCACCTATGTGGCGCAGGAAACCTCGGGCCGGCCGATGGCCGTGTCCATCGAGGCCGGCCAGCAGTCGCCCGCGCACTGCACCGGCGTGGGCCGCGCCCTGCTCAGCCTGGGCACCGACGAGAAGGTGCGAGAGCTGCTGGCGCGTACCGGCCTGCACCCGTGGACACCCGACACCAACACCGACACGCGGCAGCTGATGGTCTGCCTCCGGGCCGTGCGTCGAAACGGGTGGGCGCAGGACCGGGGCGAGTACCAGATCGGGGTGCGGTGCGTCGCCGCGCCCGTTCCGGGCCTGACGGCGCGGGTGGCCTTGACCGTGTCCGGCCCGCAGAGCCGGCTGGGCGACGACGAGGCGAACCGCATCGGCCCGATCGTCACTGGGGTCGCCGAACGGTTCTCCCGGATGCTGCTGGGCGATGCGGTGGTGCCCGCCGCCCTCCCCCGCAGGTCGATCATCGAAAAGGGTGCAGCCCGGTGAGATCCCATTCCGTATTGCGAAACATTGCCAGGCCATTGACACTGAAGAAGATAGCGAGGAGTGTTTCCACCAGACGATAACTTAATTTCGCATTACGGAAAGAGCAATGATGCTCCAAACAATGACGGTCTCCGATCACGTTCCGAACGACGATGCACACTCTGCGGCCGGCGAGGTCCTCCGCACCTTGGCCGCCCGCCTACGAGGTCGCCTAGCGCCTGAGCAGGTCATCACCGACCTGACGCAGCTGCGCACCTACGAGTGCGACGGCATCACCGGGTACCGGGTCGTGCCCGGCATCGTCGCCCTGCCCGAGAGCACCGACCAGGTGGCCTTCGTCGTCACCGAGTGTGCCCGGGTGAAGGTGCCCTTCGTCGCCCGCGGCGCCGGCACGGGGCTCTCGGGGGGAGCGCTTCCCGTGGCCGACGGGGTCGTCGTGAGCCTGGCGAGGATGCGCCGGGTCGTCGACATCGACGTGCCGAACCAGCGGATGACGGTCGAGCCCGGGGTGACCAACGCCGACATCTCCAAGGCGGGTGCAGGTCATGACCTCTACTTCGCGCCGGACCCTTCGAGCCAGACCGTGTGCACCATCGGCGGCAACATCGCCGAGAACTCGGGCGGCGCCCACTGCCTGAAGTACGGCTTCACGACCAACCACGTCTACGCCATGACCCTCGTGCTGCCCGACGGTTCGGTGGTGCAGGTCGGCGGCGCCGGTCTGGAAGGCGTCGGTCCCGACCTCCGGGGGGCGGTCATCGGCTCCGAGGGCACGCTGGCTATCGCCACCTCGGTCACGGTGCGCCTGCTGCGCCGCCCCGAGGCGGTGCGCACCCTCGTGGCCGACTTCGCGGCGCCCGAACACGCGGGCGCAGCCGTCAGCGGCATCATCGCGGCAGGCATCATCCCGGCCGCGGTCGAGATGCTCGATGCCCTGGCCATCGAGGCCTGCGAGGCGGCCGTGCACGCCGGCTACTCGCTCGACACCAGCGCCGCCCTCGTCGTCGAGCTCGACGGCCCCGCCAGCGAGTGCGACGAGGACTTCGAGAGGGTGGAACAGATCTGTCGCGACGCGGGCACCACCCACCTGCGCTTCGCCACCGAGCCCTCCGAGCGCGCGCTGATCTGGAAGGGCCGCAAGGCCGCCTTCGCCGCCATGGGCCGGATCAGCCCCGACTACTTCGTGCAGGACGGCGTCATTCCCCGCACCCGCCTCGGTGAGGTGCTGGCCCGCATGCAGTCGATGGCTGAGGATGCCGGGCTGCGGGTCGCCAACGTCTTCCACGCCGGCGACGGCAACCTCCACCCCCTCGTTCTCTACAACGCCGCCGTTCCAGGGGAGTCCGAGCGTGGTGAGCACCTGTCGACCGCCATCGCCGAGCTCTGCGTTCAGATGGGCGGCTCCATCACCGGCGAGCACGGCGTCGGCACCGACAAGGCCTGCTCGATGCCCAAGATGTTCTCGGAGGACGACCTGGAGGTGATGAAGCGTCTGCGCACGGCGTTCGACCCACACGGAATCTGCAACCCGGGCAAGATCTTTCCCACCCCGCGTCTGTGCGGCGAGCGCCCTGGGCCCTACCGTGTCCACCCGCTTGAAGCCGCCGGCGTGATCGAGCGGATGTGACGGCCATGACGAACCAACCCGCCCCCGTCTCGCCGAGGCTCGACCACGCCCCCGGCGTGGAACGGCCCCAGACCGTGACCGAAGCCGCCACCCTGCTTCGCGAGAGCTCCGGCAGCGTGCTGCTGCAAGGCGGCGCCACCCAGCTCGACTGGGGCGGCCCGGTCGTGAACCCCGGCCTGGTTCTCGACACCACCGAGCTGGCCGGAGTGCTCACGCACAACCCCGCTGACATGACGGCTTCGATGCGGGCCGGCACCACCCTGGCGAGCCTGCAGCAACACCTCGCCGGCTCAGACCAGTGGCTGGCCCTCGACCCGCCCGCCGCGCGCCGCGGCGCCACCATCGGCGGGCTGCTCGCCGCCGGCGACTCCGGGCCGTCACGCCTGCGGTACGGCGGTCTGCGCGACCTTGTCATCGGGGTCACCCTCGTGCTGGCTGATGGTCAGGTGGCCCGCTCGGGAGGCCATGTCATCAAGAACGTCGCCGGCTACGACCTGGCCAAGCTCGTGCACGGGTCGCTCGGAACCCTCGCCCTGGTGGCCGAGGTCGTGGTGCGGTTGCACCCGGTGCCCCGGGCCAGCCGCACCCTGCTCGGTTCCGCCGACCCGGAACAGGCCACCGCAGCGGCCCTGGCGATCGCCGCCAGCCCGTTGGAGCCGGCCGCGCTGGAGTGGTTCAGCGACCCGGGCGCTCTGAGTCGGTCAGGTCGCCTCCTGGTTCGCGTCGACGGCACCGCGTCGCACGCCGACCACGCCGCTGAGCGGATGTCGCAGCTGCTGGCCGCCCACGGCATCCGGCCCGAGACGCACGCTCGTGAGGACGAGCCGGCCCGGCAGGCGTGGGACGAACAGGCGGCGGCGGTGCTGGGCGACGCCGGCACACCGAGCGGCGAAGGCTCCGGCGCTGACCCCGAGACGGTACTGCGGGTGTGCGGGCTGCCGAGCGACTTCGGCGAGCTCGCGACCCAGGTCGCTCGTCTCGCCGACGAGACCGGGATGGGCCTCGAGCTCGCTTCGAGCCTGGGGCTCGGCATCCACACGGTGCGGCTCGTGGGCCCCGATATTCACGACCACGCCCGGCTCATGACGGCGTCACGAGACCTCGCCCTCGGCCAGGGTGCGAGCGTGCTCACCCGGTCGCGACCACCAGGGCTGGACGACCTGGTCGACCCGCTCGGGCCCGCGCCGGGCCACGCGCCACTGCTGGCCCGCATCAAGACGCAGTTCGACCCTGACCGCCGGCTCGCACCAGGCCGCCTGGCCCCCTGGGTCTGAACGCCTGCCGCGTCGCGGCCCAGACCGACCGTCCGTCGCGGCGGCATCCCCTTCACCGCCTGCCTAACCGACCACCGCCAGGAGCTCTCATGAACCAGCCGAGCAACAGCGCCAGCAGCACCGCACCGATCTCTTCACCGACCTCCTCACCGCCAGGCACGACCCCCGAAACGACGCCCGGTATGACCCCGGGTGCCACCCAGGGCGGCCACGACAGCGGGGCCGTCACCGCCGGCATGAACGACGGGGGCCACAGCCTGTTCTCGGCCTTCGACGAGCAGCACCCGCCCAGCGGTGAGCTCATCGACGACTGCGTGCACTGCGGGTTCTGCCTGCCGACCTGCCCCACCTACCTGCTCGAGGGCAGGGAGGCGAACTCCCCCCGGGGCCGCATCTACCTGATGAAGATGGGCAACGCCGGCGAGGTGCCGATGGACGAGAAGTTCGTCGACAACTTCGACGCCTGCCTCGGGTGCATGGCCTGCGTGACCGCCTGTCCGTCAGGCGTCAAGTACGACCAGCTCATCGAGGCGGTGCGCCCCCAGATCGAGCGCAACTGGGCCAGGAGCCGATCCGACCGGCTCTTCCGATCGCTCATCTTCACGCTCTTCCCGTACCCGTCGCGACTGCGGCCGGCCGCCTTCTTCGGCACCCTCTACCAGGGGTTGGGGATGCGCCGGCTGCTGGCCCGGACGAAGGCGCTCGACCGGCTCCCACCCCGCCTGCGCGCTCTCGAGGCCCTGCTGCCGCCCCTCTCGCTCCGTCAGGTCGTGGCGCGCCAGCCCGCCTACACCCCGGCCGTGGGCCCGCGGCGCCACCGGGTGGGGATGCTGTCGGGCTGCGTGCAGCGGGTGTTCTTCGGAGACGTCAACGCGGCCGCCACCCGCGTGCTGGCAGCTGAGGGCTGCGACGTCATCGCCCCGAAGAGCCAGCAGTGCTGTGGCGCCCTCTCGTCGCACGCCGGGCGGGAGGAAGAGGCGAAAGACCGCGCTCGGCGCCTCATCGACACCTTCACCGAGGCGGGGGTCGAGACCATCGTCGTCAACGTGGCCGGCTGCGGGTCGTCGATGAAGGAGTACGCCGTGCTGTTGCGCGACGATCCTGCGTACGCGCAACGGGCGCAGGAGTTCGCGGCCCAGGTGCGCGACATCTCCGAGCTGCTGGCCCAGATCGGCCCGGTGGCTCCCCGGCATCCGATCGCCGCGCGGGTCGCCTACCACGACGCGTGTCACCTGCGTCACGCCCAAGGGATCCACGAGGAGCCCCGGGCCCTGCTGCGCGGCATCCCCGAGATGACGGTCATGGACATCCCCGAGGCCGAGATCTGCTGTGGCTCGGCCGGCATCTACAACATGGTCCAGCCCGAGCCGGCCGAGCAGCTGGGCCGCCGCAAGGTCGAGAACATCGTCTCGACCCTCCCCGACGCGGTGGTCACCTCCAACGCCGGCTGCCTGCTGCAGATCCGTCGCTACCTCGACGCCGGGGTTCCGCTCTTCCACCCCGTTCAGCTGATCGACGCCTCGATCAGAGGCCTTGACCCCATCGCCGCGGCGGCACCCGGCCGCGTCGACTCTCGCAGTCCACAACCGTCCCTCTCCGCATAGTCAGGACGCCCCATGTATAACCAGATCTTCGACCCGGTGGGTGGGTCGCTCGCCCTGTCCGCCCTCGTCGCGCTCCTGCCCCTGCTCACCATCTTCCTGCTGCTCGGCGTGCTCAAGATGCCGGCCCAGTGGGCGGCCCTGATCGCCCTGGCGGTCTCGTTGGCCGTCGCGATCATCGCCTACGGGATGCCGGTGGGACAGGCCTTCAGCTCTGCGGCCGAGGGTGCGGCGTTCGGCATCTTCCCCATCATGTGGATCGTCATCGCGGCCATCTGGATCTACACGTTGACGGTGGCCACCGGCCATTTCGACGTGCTGCGCCGGTCGTTCGGCACCATCTCGAGCGACCAACGTATCCAGGCGATCATCATCGCCTTCTGCTTCGGCGGTCTGATGGAGGCCCTTGCCGGCTTCGGCACCCCCGTGGCCATCAGCTCGGTCATGCTCATCGCCCTCGGCTTCCGCCCGATGAAGGCGGCCGCTGTCGCGCTCGTCGCCAACACGGCTCCGGTGGCCTTCGGCGCGATCGCGGTGCCCATCACCACGTTGGCCAAGATCACCGGGCTCCCGGTGCACGAGCTCGCGTCGATGGTCGGTCGCCAGACCCCGATCCTGGCCCTGTTCGTTCCGCTCGTGCTCGTGTTCATGGTCGACGGCCGTCGCGGGCTGCGACAGACCTGGCTGCCGGCCGTGGTCGGCGGTGTCGTCTTCGCGATCCTGCAGTTCGTCTCCTCGAACTACCTGTCGGTCGAGCTGACCGACATCATCGCCTCCCTGGGGGCGGCCGGAGCGATCGTGGCCCTGCTGCGCGTGTGGCAGCCGGCCGAGGAGCTGACCGTGGAACAGCTGAGCGAGGAGGAGCTGAAGAGCCGCATCTCGAACGCGACCGCCAGCGCCCACGCCGTCGAGACCGGTGGCACACGCCGCGGCGGCGAGCCGACCTCCGCCTCCACGACGGGCGCCTCCGTCAACACCGCGTCGCGCGGCAGCGGCTCCACCCCGACCGCCACGGCCGGGCCGGTGGTCGACCCACCGGCCGAGGTGCTGAAGGCCTACCTGCCCTACATCATCATCATCGTCGTGTTCTCGCTCGCACAGATCACCGCCGTCAAGACGGCCTTGGCTGCAGGTTCGGTGAGCTTCGACTGGCCGGGGCTCGACATCGTCACCCCCGGTGGCAAGCCCCCGTCGGCAGCGACCTACGCCTTCAGCTACCTCCCGTCAGCCGGGACCCTGCTGCTGTTCTCGGGCCTGCTGACCATGGTGGCCCTCGGGGTCTCACCCGGCCGGGCCCTGAAGGCGTTCGGCGACACCCTGAACCAGCTGAAGTGGGCCATCCTCACCGTCGCTGCTGTGCTCGCCCTGGCCTACGTCATGAACTTCTCGGGACAGACCATCACCATCGGCCAGTGGATCGCCGGTACCGGCGGCTTCTTCGCCTTCCTCTCGCCCGTGCTGGGCTGGCTGGGCGTCGCGGTCACCGGCTCGGACACCTCGGCCAACGCCCTCTTCGGCACGTTGCAGGTGGCAGCCGCCCAGAAGGCGGGGCTCAGCGAGGTGCTGCTCGCCGCCGGGAACAGCTCGGGCGGCGTTCTCGGCAAGATGATCTCGCCGCAGAACCTGGCCATCGCCGCGGCCGCGACGGGGATGGCCGGCAAGGAGGGCGACCTGTTCCGCAAGGTCATCTTCTGGAGCCTCGGGTTCCTGTTCTTCATGTGCGTGCTCGTCTACCTCCAGTCGACCCCTGTGCTGTCGTGGATGATCCCCTGACCCAGCGGCGGGTCGGGGGCAGGCCGGTCAGAGCAGGTGGCGCTCGTAGGCCACCCGCAACGCAGCGGCCCGGTCGCCCACGCCAAGCTTCTCGTAGACGTGCAGCACGTGGGTCTTGACCGTGGCCTCGCTGACGAGCAGCCTCTCGGCCGCCGACCGGTTGCTGCCCCCCGGCGCGATGACGCGCAGCGCCTCGAGCATCGACCGAGCGGTTCGACCTCGCCTCCACCGATCGGTGGAGACCCGGGTCCGAGCTCGACGGCATCCGTACCGATCAGACTGCCGATCAAGCGGCGTTCGCTGTCGCTCTGACGACACCATTCGCCGACTGATCCGCAGCTTGATGCCCGATCCGGTCAGGCGGCGGATCAGACTGCAGATCAAGCGGCGCTCAGTCGCCGCCGATGCCGGCGCGCTCGACGCCCTGGACGATCCAGCGCTGCAGGAACAGGAACATCACCAGCAGCGGCGCGATCGCCACCAGGGCCGCCATGAACAGCTGGCTGACCTGGACCGACTGGGCGGTGAGGAAGGTCGAGAGGGTGATCTGCACGGTCCACGAGTCCTGGTCGCGGCCGATGACCAACGGCCAGAGGAAGGCGTTCCACGTGGCGATGAAGGTGATCGTGGCGATCGCCGCGACGAAGCCGTAGGAGTTGGGCACGACCACCCTCCAGAAGGTGCCCCAGTAGCCGAGCCCGTCCATGAACGCGGCCTCCTCGATCTCCTTCGGGAAGCCGAGGAAGAACTGCCGGAACAAGAAGGTCGCCAGCGCCTGGAAGAGGCCGGGAACGATGAGGCCCTGCAGGGTGGAGATCCAGCCGAGGGTCGAGACGAGCACGAAGCTCGGCACGAACGTGACCGCGGCCGGGATCAGCAAGGTGGCAGTGATGATGTAGAACACGGCGTTCGACCAGCGGTAGGGGATACGGGCCAGGCCGTAGCCCGCGAGCCCCGAGATGAGCAGCACCCCGGTGGTCTGGGTCACCGCGATGAAGGCCGAGTTGAACATGCTGCGGGCCATCGGGATCGCCGGGTTGCTGAACAGGCCGGTGAGGTTCTCGGTGTTCCATTCCGGCGGCAGCCAGTGGAAGGTCGGCGAGCCGAGGTCGGACTCGTTCATGAAGGCGCTGCGCACGAGCAGGTAGAACGGGATGAGGAAGAGCAGGGCGCCCAGGCCGAGGGCGGAGTAGCGGGCCCAACCGGCGACCCGGCTGGCCCGGCGGCCGCGAACGATGGCCATCAGTCGTCTCTCCGGCCGAGCCGCAGCAGCCGCCCCTGAGTAAGGGCGACGATCGCGATGATGAGAGTGAGAATGACCGCGCCGGCGCTGCCGTGGCCGAAGTCCTGGCCCGAGCCGAGCGCCGTGTAGTAGAGGTAGACGAGCGGCGGCCGGGCGTAGGGCGGGTAGGTGCCGAACGTCGCGAGGATGTTGTAGAACTCGTCGAAGGCCTGGAAGGCGTTGATCATCAACAGCAGCAGCACCGCCGTCGAGGTGGCGCGCAGCTGCGGGAAGGTGATGTGCCGGAACACTTTCCAGCCCTCGGCGCCGTCGATGGCGGCCGCCTCGTAGAGGTTCGGGCTGATCCGTTGGATGCCGGCCAGGAACAGGATCATGTAGAACCCGATCTGCAGCCAGAGCCGGGCGGTGACGATGACCAGCCAGTACCAGGGCGGCTCGGTGAGGCTCAACCACGGGATCGAGTCGATGCCGAACCAGCCGAGCACGGCGTTGGCCAGCCCCGAGCGGATGCCGGAGAAGATCGACATCTTCCAGATCAGCGAGGCGACCACGTAGGAGCAGGCCGTCGGCAGGAAGAACACCGACCGGAAGAAGGCCTGCATGACGGTCGTGCGCGCGACGAGGAGCGCCACCGTGAGCGACAGCACGAACGTCACCGGCACGATCACGGCAGCAAACACGACGAAGGTGACCAGGCTCTGGCGAAAGGCCGGGTCGGCGAGCATGTCGGCGTAGTTGCCGAACCCGACGAACTTCGTCGGCGTGACCGTGTTGTACGACTCGAAGAACGAGAGGTAGAGGCTCCAGACGATCGGCACGTAGACGAAGATGATCAGCCCGATGACGAACGGGCCGACGAACACCGCGAACCACAGGTTGACGTTCTGCCGCCCGCGCAGGCGCTCGCCGAGCGTGCGCTTCGGGCTCGCGGGCCGTCGGGATGCCGCTCCGCCCGCCCCGTGCTGGTCGCTCGGGCCGCCTGACCGGGCGGCCGCCTCGGTCGTCAGGCCAGCACTCGCTTCAGCTCGGCGTCGACGACGGTCTTGACCTTGGCGATCTCGGTCTTCGGGTCGGCGCCGTCTTTGACGATGCGGCTCATCATGTCGCCGAAGGCGGTGTTGCACTTCGGCGTCCAGAGCAGCGGCGACTGGGCGTGGCCGACCTCGGTCGCGAGCTTCGCGGCATCCGCCGCCTGCCCCGTCTTGAGCGTGCTGGCCTTCGGGATGAGGCTGGTGCGCGAGGGGATGTGGAAGCCGTAGGCGGTGGCGAAGTCGAGCTGGTCTGCGGTCTGGTCGACCCAGAGCCACTTCGCGAACGCCTTCGCCTCGTCGACGTGCTTGCTCTTGGCGCTGACGCACGCACCGTAGGCCCCGACCGGCACGGAGGCCTTGCCGCTGCTGTCGAGAGCGGGCCAGGCCATCACCCCGAAGTCGTCACCGAGGCCCTTCTTGATGTCGGGGAAGGTCCACAGGCCGGTGAACTGCATGGCGGTCAGCCCCGAGGTCAGGGCGGACGCGTCGAACCAGTCCTTGGGCGCGCCGAGCAGGATCGACTTGCTCTGCCACAGCTCGCGCAGCTTGCCCAGGGCGGTGGCCGCGCGGGGGTCGTCGAAGCCGAACTGGTTGTCGTCGGTGAGGTAGTCGAGGCCCGCCGACCAGAGCATCGGTCCGCCGAGCAGCCCGCCTCCGCCGTCGTTCCCGACGAACAGGCCCTTGACGTCACCGGTGGTCAGCTTCTTCGACGCCGCGATGAGGTCGTCGATGGTCTCGGGAGGCTTGACGCCGGCCTTGTCGAGCATCGACTTCCGGTAGACGAGCAGCTGCATGTCGATGACCTGCGGGATCGCCCAGATCTTGTCCTGGTAGGTCACCCGCTTCAGCACCGAGTCGTTGAAGTCGCTCTTGGCGTCACCGAAGGCGTCGGTCAGGTCGACGACCTGGCCGCCCTTGATCATGTCGATGGTCGGGCCGTTGCCGTACTCGAACACGTCGGGCCCGGCGTCGGTCAGCAACGACGCCGCGGTCGACTGGTCGTAGTCGCCCGGCTTCCAGCTGACCTTGACCGTGGCGTTCGGGTAGGCCGCCGCGTACTTCTCGACCGCCTGCTGGGTGCCCTTCTCGCCGTACTGGTGGTACCACTGGTTGAGGGCGACCTTGCCACCGCCGCCAGAGGCACCGCCAGTCGCGGCCGGCTCTCGCCCGGTGTTGCCACCACACGCCGCCAGTGCCCCGGCGACGGCGGCTGCCCCGCCCAGGGCGAACAGCGAACGCCGGTTCAGCTGAGACCGGAAGACGTTCTGCTCCATGATGCTCCCCGCGTTGTTCCGCACCGATAGGCCGGTGCCCGATGTGGTTGTGCAGCTGCCGACCGAACCGTCAGCCCTCACGCGTTCGATCGTAGGCCCACGACACGCCGCGCGGTCGGCACGACGTCGGCGGGTTCTTCACCGATGGCCGGATGCCGTCGGGGCGCGTCGCGTCGTCCGGAGGCGACGCGCCCAGGCAGGTTCATGCGCGTCAGGCGAGCACCTTGGCCTTCTGCTGTTCCCACTCGGCGTCGGTGAGGTCACCGGAACGGTGCAGCTCGGCCAGCTTGACCAGCTGGTCGGCCGGGCTCGACCCGGCAGCGGCGCTGGGCGACTGGGCGATCCACTGCGCCATGGCGTCGCGGCTCGCCTCGGCCTGCTTCGCGTCGCGGGAGTACATGCTCGTTCCGCGGGCGACCAGGTAAATGAGGGCGCCGAGCCAGGGAATGGTAGTTGTCCACAGCGGCTCGATTCTGAGGGGGGTGCGAGCTCACGAACGTTGGCTCTCGGCCGGAACGTATACCTGTGCCGGTGCCGGAGTGACGCGACCCACGCAGCAGATGTCAAAACGAGATCGGTACCCGATTGGCACAGATGCGTAGCTCGGTCAGCCCGTGTGCTCGTTGGCCGCCACGACGGCACTCGGCACCACGAACCGCCACGCGTCAAGGACGATCTCGCGCATCCGTCCCGGGTCGAGGGCGCCCAGTCGAACCTCGACCCAGTGGAAGCGCAGATCGTAGGCTCGCGGCAGCAGGAACACCTCGGGCTCACTGGCCACGAGGATCTCGCGTTCCTCCCGTGGGAAGGCGAAACCCATCCTCGTCTCATCGGACGACACCGCGAGCCAGACCACCCGTCCGATGCGGAACCTGAGCCGGTCAGGCGCCAGCAGCTCGCTCGACCGGGGCAGCCCCTGGGCCACCTCTCGAACGTCGTCGATGGTCACGCTCACGTTCTCCACCCTGCCTCACACCCCCACCGGGCGCCACCGCTCGAGCGTTCACGGGTCGGCGATCAGGGCTGAAGCCTCGCCCTCCGATCGTCGGCGTGGCGACCTTAAGCCGTTCTTAAGCGCCTCACCCGAACGTGGTACCAGCCAGCCCGGCGAGACCACCGCAGACAAGGAGAGTCCGATGAACACCGTCAGCCCCCAGAGCAGCCAGACCGTCGAAGCGACCACCGGCAAAGGGTCGCCTCTGCCGCGACGAGCACTGCTGACCGCGTTCACGGCCGTGCTGCTCGTGCTGATCGGCGTGGCTTCGGCCGGGTCGGCGAGCGCCTGGACCTACAGCAACCGCAGCAGCGTGCCCGTTCTGCCGACGATCTACCAGGTGCAGGGGGCGCACTACAACAGCGGCTCGGCGGTCACCGGCCCCATGTGGCGTCCGTGGGTCTACCAGAGCGGCCCGATCGCCTCGCGCACGACCCCTACCGGAGCTCAGAGCGTCAGCGTGACCTACACGGTACAGAGATGGAACGGCTCCGCCTGGGCCCACGTGACCAACGTGAGCGGGTCGGCGACCATCGCAGCGGGCTCCGTGTCTGCGAAGCTGCCCAACCTGTCGGTCCTGCCGAACGCCGGATCCGGTTACTACCGAGTGCAGCTGGCGCTCACCTGGACCAGCCCCATTGGTGCCGTGCAGGGATCGATGAACGCGCAGATGTCGCGGAGCGGTGACTACGTCTGTTCGACCAGCCGTACCTGCACGGCCTACGCCGGTCAGGTATACATCGGGTCCTGATGACTGGGGGAGGGGGGCAGCGGGGGGCGGGGGCACCCGGGCGCCCCGGGGGGGGGGGGCGGGGGCCCCGGGGCCACCCCGCCCCCCGCTGCGTGTGGCTCAGCTGCGAGCTGCAGCCGGCAGTGCCACGGCGGTCCGTGCGGCAGCGACCACCGTCGTCGTGTCGACCGTCAGCGTTGCCAGCCGAGCCAGTCGCTCGACCTCGTCGACGCCCAGACCCGCTCGGGCGGCGCGCAGCGCCTCGCACAGATCGCTCTCGAACGGCTCGCCGTCGTCGCCCTCGGCCGGCGAGAGGACGTCGGCCATCGCGAAGAGCCGGATGGCGTCGTGTTGGTGCCCACGGGCCACGAGCACACAGGCAGCCACCCGCGCGGCCTGAGCGGCGCCATGCGGCTGTCCGGTGCGAGACGACAGGTCGAGCGCTTCGACGAGCTCGACGACCGCCCGATCCAGCTCGCCGGCGAGAACCGACACTCGCGCCGCCGTGACCAGACCGTCCCGACGCTCCATCGGACGGTTCTCACCCGCTAGCCGCAAGGCCTCGGTCACGTGGTCGCGCGCCGAGGCCAGGTCGCGCGGCTCGTCAATGGCAATCTCGGCCAGAGTGTTCAACGTGTCGGCGGTGCGGGCGCGGTCGCCGCGGGTGCGCGCGACGACTAGTCGCTCCTCGTAGCAGCCTCGCTCAGCCTCGAGGTCTCCAGACATCGCCGACGCGATCGCCAGCACCGACAGGGCCACCGCCTGCACGTCCCATTGCTCCTGCTCCCGAGCCAGCCGGAGGGCCGTGTGGGCCTCCGCCACCGCCTCCGGACCCGGCCCCTCAGCCGCGATGACCGCAGCCGCGAGGTAGCACCGCGCCGCTGGTTCCTCCGGAAAGGGCTGCGGCTCACTCTCCAGCAGCGAGCGACAGACCTGCTCCGTGCGAGCGAAGTCCCCTGCCTGATAGGTCAGCCGGGCCTCACCGATCATCAGTCGGCGGCGGGCTGCCGACGTCAGCTGCGCGTGGGCGAAACCCGACACTCGCTCCAGCCCCTCACGCACGCGGCCGGCGGCCAACCAGTATGCAGCTGCGTGGCCGGCGAGCGTCGCGGCGGCATCGGTGTGCCCCCGCTGCACAGCCCAGTCGACGAGCGAGACGATGTCGGCGTGCTCGTCGTCGAAGCGGGCGAGCGCCACGTCCCCCTCAGGCCCGTCGAGCTGGGCGGCCCATTGGCCGATGCGCTTCAGCATCCAGGCGAGGTGCAGCGAGCGCACCTCGTCTCGGCGGCGCGCGAGGTCGCCACCGTTGGCCAGCACGTGCATCCGCACCGGCGCCAGGATGCGATACCGCAGCTCGACCCGGGTGTCCTTGACGTGCACGAGCCCGCAGTCGAGCAGGCTGCCGAGGTCGTCGACCGGGTCACTGAGCGCGCCTGGCCCCCCTTCGGCGCTCCGTGCGGGCAAGCGACCCGATACCGTCTCGACGCCCTCCAGGCCGAAGCCGTCCTCGAAGACACAGAGGTCGTCGAGCAGCGTGCGCGCCGACTCACTCAGGTGCGAAAGGCTCCAGTTGATGGTGCCGGTGAGGGTCCGCGACTGCGTGGCGGTGGCGTCAGACCGGTCGGACGAGAGCAGGTCGAGCCCCGATGCCAGCCGGCTCCGAGCCGCGCCCGGGGTGAGGACCCGCATACGTGCCGCCGCCAGCTCCAAGGCCAGGGGTACTCCCCCGAGCAGGCGACAGAGTGCCACCACGTCGTCGCGGTTGCCGTCGTCGACCTGGAAGCGCTGGTTGACCAGCTGGGCACGGTCGACGAAGAACGCCACCGTCGGGTGGCTCGCCACCGAGGCCGGCGTCATCCGACTGTCGGGCACCTCGAGGGGAGGTACGACGACCTCCACCTCGAAGTTCAGATGCAGCGGCAGTCGGCTCGTGGCCAGCACCGTGAGCTGATCGGTCGACTTGAGGAGCGTCCCCACCGCATAGGCGGCATCGGGAACGACCTCAAGGTTGTCGAGCACCACGAGACTGGGCACGTGAGGAGTCAGCTGATCGGCAACCGCCTCGGCAGCGGACGTCGTCGTGGGGTCGTGAGGCTCGGCTCCGCCCATGGCCAGCACGAGGCTGGCCAAGAAGCCGGTGGCGTCGAGCCCTTCCTGAGCCGCCAGGAAGTAGCGTCCGCCCTCGAAACCCGGTGCCTCGCGCGCCACGAGCGTGGCCAGCCTGGTCTTCCCCGTGCCACCCGGGCCGACCAGGGTCAACAATCGTGTGTTCGGCGAGCAGACCCGGGTCACGAGGTCAGCGACGAGTTCGGTGCGGCCCCACGTCGTCGTGGTCGGATGGGGCAGACGCAGTTCGCGTCGGGGCTGTACGGAAGGGTCTGGCTGTCGTCGCGCGGCCGGCGTGCCGTGGGCATCCTTCGGGCCCGACACCGTGAGCCCAGCCGCGTCCACACCGGTCTTCCCCACGGCGTGGGCCGCTCCGGCAAGGGGGGCGGCCAGACGCGGATCGTGTCGCAGGATCCCGATCTCGATCTGTTGCAGAGCCTGCCCTGGATCGATGCCCAGCTCGTCCGCGAGCATGTCGCGGGCCCGGGCGTAGGCGGCCAGCGCATCAGCCTGACGGTTGCACCGGTAGAGCGCGAGCATGAGCTGGCCCCAACGTCGCTCACGGGTCGGGTGCTCGGCCACGAGGGCCTCGGCCCGACCGACGACGTGGGGGTGGCGGCCCGACGCCAGGAGCAGGTCGAGCAGGTCCTCCTCGGCGAGGGCCCGCATCTCGTCGAGTCGCACCCCCGGCGTCTGAGCGAACGGCAGGCCGCGCAGGTCGGCAAGTCCGGGGCCCCGCCAACGACCGAGCCCCTCCTCGAGTGCCGCGACCGCGGCCACCGGATCGGGCACCTGGCTCAGCTCGCGCGAACGCTGCCACGCCAGCTCGAAGTCATCGACGTCGACCTGGTGGCCGCCCAGGTCCAGCAGGTAGCCGGGCGGCCGGCTGGCCAGCACGTCTCTGCCCAGGCCGACCTTGTTCATGGCTCCCCGTAGGCCGTGAACGTAGACCTGCAGAGAAGCGAGTGGCTGCCCCGGGGGGTTGTCGCCCCAGACCCCGTCGACGAGAGCGTCGGTCGAGACCGTGCGCGATCCCGCCAGCACGAGGATCGCGAAGACGGCCCGCTGCCTCGGCCCCCCCAGCGGCACAGGCTGGTCTAAGTGAACGGCGTCCACGGGCCCGAGCAACCGGATCAGCACGGCCACAGACTAGTCGCCGAAGCCAGATCGCGGGGGTATGTCGTTCCGACCGGGGAGGCACGGCCACGTAGATCCACCAATCGGCGTCGCCGAAGACGAGGCTCGGCTAGGTTCGGCTCAGCGGTCAGGGGCCGTTCGCCGCAAGGAGCTTTCATGGGCACGCCTCTGCCTGCTCGACGGAACATCGCCACCTCGGTGCTCCTGCTCGCAGCCATCGTCGCCACGTTCTTGACGGGGGTCGTATCCGGCCCCACCGCCGAAGCTGCTGCGCCTGGCTTCTGCTCCCTGAGCGGGATGCAGAAGAACACGTGGACCGGAGGCGCCGGCGACGGACTCTGGGACACCGGCGGCAACTGGTCCCTAGGTCGCGCCCCCAACTTCACGGACGGCGCCACGGGCTACGCCTGCATCAACGCGCGGTCGACCGTCACCATGCGTGCCGGTGAGTCGGCCGAGCTGCAGGCCTTCGACGTGGCCACCGGCACCACGCTGAAGCTGGACACTGGCTCGATCCTGCTGGTCGAGGGCAGTCAGGTGACCCGGCCCTCCTACCTGCGCAGCGGCACGACGACTCTGCTCAAGGGGACCCTCGGCGGCCCCGGGCGTATCGAGCTGCTCGGCAAGATGACGTGGGCGAGCAGCACCACAGGGGCCAGCACCATGTCCACGCGTCGGTGTGGGTTGGGCGCCACCTGCAGTGGCGCCGTCAGCGGCCCGCGCGGCCTGCTCGTGGTGGGCAACGGCGGCCGCGTCGACGTGACCCCGCTCGGCGTCAACCTGTCCGATGAGTACCAGCTGCGCGTCTACGGCACGCTCAAGCTGCTCGGTCAGGGCTACGTCTCAGCCGACCGCGGCACCTCGCTCGAGCTTCTTCCCAAGCTCAACGCCAACGGGGCCGGAACGCTGCTCATCACCAACGACGGCGGCTGGTACGAGGGCCGCACGCTGTACGGCATCACCACGCTGTCGGCCATCGCCAACGGCGGGCTGATCCGCAAGTCGGCCGGCACCGGCACCAGCGTGGTCGTGGGGACCTACACCAGGGTCGGCGGCGGCGCCATCCGCGTCGACCGGGGCACCCTGAGCATGCCCGAGGGCGTTGGACACAACGCCCTCGTGGGCGCCTCCGACACCTACGGCTTCGGCGCATGCAACACCGACACCTTCGGGTGCCAACCGGTGGCCGACGCGCAGGACCCCCAGACCGGCAGCATCAGCATCCCCTCGACCGACGGTGACGGCGCGAGCATCGAGCTCCTCTTGGACGGGGCCGGTCCAGCCGGAACCATCGGCGAGCGGGTCTATGCGGGCGCCTCGAACCTGCAAGCCACACCGACCAACCCCGCTGTTCTGCAGCTGCGGTACGACACCTCCGTGCTGGGCGGCAAGACCTGGGCGCAGGTCAACGTCGACCGCGCGCCTGGGCTCACAACGACGTTCGTCGCTGTCCCCGCCTGCCAAGCCAACGGCATCCCACCGTCGGGCAGTCTCGCGTGCGTCGACCGACGGGGCCAGGCCACCAGCAGTCGCACGCTCTCAGACGGCGACGCCCTCATGGTGATCCGCACGACCGGCTTCAGCCGCTGGCGAGCCCGTTGATGTTTTAAGAGGCTCTTAAGCGTTCCGACCCACCCTGACTCATCGGCTCTACCCGCAGCCGCGACTTCAGGAGGACGTCATGAGCACCACCCGCAGCCAGCCTGACCCCCGCAATGAAACCCGCCGTGCCACGCGGAGGATGCTCCCTGGCGGTGCCACCCGCCGGCTCACCGTGCTGGCTGCGGTCGTGAGCGTCTCCGCTTCAGTCATGGCGGTCTCGATGGGATCCACTGTCGCCTCGGCCGGCGTCGTTCCCGAGAAGGTCGGCGCCGCAACCGCCCCCGTGAGTCGCGTGGTCCCGGCATCCGAGCAGCGGTTGGTGGCCAACCTCGACCACGATGCCATCGCGCGGGTCGCCAAACCCGCCGTACTGCCGCGAGCGGCGACGACCGCTACTCCAACCGCGCGGGCAGATCAGTCCGACGGCCCCACCCTGACGGTCGCGCCGACCTCGGCCTCCCGGCTCGGTAGCACCGCGAGTGCAGCGCGGGTCGGCAGCCTCGCGGCGGCAGCCAGGGTCGAGGGGCTTCTGTGGCCAGGAGGCTCGACCGCCAACCCCAACCGCCAGGTGGGCAAGCTGTACTTCGACGCCGACCCTTCTGCCGCGACGGACTGGCGTCACTGCACCGCGACGGTCATCAACAGTGAGAACAAGTCGCTGCTGCTCACCGCCGGACACTGCGTCTTCAGCCCCGGCACTCGACAGTGGTACACCAACCTCTGGTTCTACCCTGGCTACGAGAACGGGAAGCACCTCGGTGCTTGGCCCGTCCGACAGGTCGCCACCACGAACAACTGGTTCAACCGCCTGGCGTGGGCCGATGACATGGCGATCGCACTAGTCAGCCGCGACAGCTCCGGAGGCGCCATCGCCAACCGACTCGGTGGTCACGGAATCGCCTTCAACGGGAACGTGAACGCGACGCGCACCGCCTTCGGGTACCCGGTGACGGACCCGCGATTCCCGGGGTTCACGGCATCGGGCGAAGATCTCTACTACTGCCAGGGCGTCGACACCTACTACCCGAGCGGCGCCTACACCGGCCAGATGTCGCTTCCGTGCCGAATGACCGGGGGTGCGAGTGGCGGGCCCTGGCTGAGCAACGTGCGCTCCGACTGGCTAGGCACGGTGACATCGGTGAACTCGAACAAGACGAACACAGGCATCATGTTCGCCCCGTACATGGGAGCACAGGAGCAGTCCGTGTTCCAAGCCTATCGGGCCGCCTGAGCGCGCTGGGCCTCCATCGAGTCGGCACTCTTCGGAGGGTCGGCTCGACTGGGGTTCTCTCGTGACGGCACAGCCGCCGACCTGCCCACCGTTGGTTCCGGGGGCCGCCGACTCATTCGAGCGGTTAGAGCTCGAGACCGTAGGTGAGCAGCGTGATGTGCGGCACCGGCATCCAGTCGCGTTCTGGCATGCGCACGAACCCGAGGCGTTCGTAGAGCCTTCGCGCCGCCGCCATGGTCGGCTGCGTCGAGATGACGAGGAGCCCGCACCCCTCGATCGCCCGGGCGCGGGCGATGCAGGCTCGCACGAGGGCCTCGCCGGCGCCCTGACCTCGGCCGGCGCCGGCAACCGCCAACGTTCTGAACTCGGCCTCGTGGAGTCGGGCCACGTCGGCGTAGGGGCCGGGCCCGTCCACGAAGGTGACACCCCCCCAGCACCGTGCCGCTGTCGTCGACGCATACGAGCACCTCGGCGCTCTCCGCCCGGTCGGCGACGTCACGCAACACCTCGAGGTAGGGGCTGTCGGTCGCCGCACTCAGCAGCCCGTCGCCCACGTAGGCCGCGACCGTGATGTCGCCGAGCGCCTCGTAGTCGCCCAGACGAGCGCGCCGCACCGAGAGGTTGGCGCTCACGTTTCGCTCAAGCGGCCAGACGCCAAGCGAGCACACCGAAGAGCACCCCGAGGGCGTTGGTGGCCCAGTGCATCCCGACGCTGGCCCACAGGCTCCCGCTGCGGCGGCGTAGCTCACCGGCCACGACCCCACCGGCCGCGGTGAACACGACGGTTCCGGCGACGATGGCGATGTGGGCGAAGGAGCCCAGACCGGAGACGGCGGCGCCGACCGCCGCGTTGCCGGCGGAACCGATGGCGGGCAGCACGTGCCAGAGCCCGAAGAGCAACGAGGAGCCGGCGACCACCTTCCACATCTGAAGGTGCCGCGCGAGAAAGCCCCAGAGCACCGACCGGAAAGCGACCTCTTCGAGCAGAATCGTGCCTACCGGGATGATCACGAACGCGGTCAGCAGCGCCCCGGTGGGGGGCAGGTGGTAGCGCACGTCGAGAAAGGCGGTGCGGGTGTCGGGGATGAGTACTCCGGCGAGGTAGATCGCGCCGACGACGCCGATGACACCCAGGCCCCAGCGCACACCGGCGGCGTGCGTGTGACGGGCCAGCCCGAGCTGCTCCCAGGAGAGCCCGGTGGCGCGGGCGAAGGCCAGCAGCCCGATGGCGCCGGCCGGCCCGAGCCACATCGTGTTCCAGCCCAGCACGTGGTCGGCCACGTTGAGGCCCACCAGGGCGATCACGACGACGACGGTCGCCCAGAACGCCGGTCGGCGCAGCTGGCGCGGTTCAGTCGCGGCAGGGGCGGAACCAGCGGCCGCGTCAGGCAAGGTCGCGGTCAGTGCCGCTGAGATCGTCATCCCCTTTATCATCTCACGCAGAGGTATGCCTAACCCAATCGTGGGTCGAGCCTCACGACGCTCGGCGACGCTCGAGAAGTCCCTTGACGTACTCCGCCTGACCGAGGTGCTTGATGGCGTCGTCGAGCACCGACACGATGCGGATCGCGATGGTGACCGGCGGGTCCCATCGGTCGTCAATGACGGTGTCGTAGTCGTCGTCGGTGAGGGAGTCGAGGAACGTGACGGTGCGGTCGTGCACCTCCGTCTGGTAGCCGGCGAACAGCGACGGATCGGCGATCGTGAAGGCGCCGACCTCGGCCGATGACATGCCGTAGCCGATGGACTTGCGGTCATAGGGCAGCGCGAAGCGCTCGGCCCAACCCTGTTCCTTCCACACCGGTTCGGTCTCGGCCAGGTCGGCGATCTGCAGGTCGGCCTGACGGGCCAGGTGCCAGAGCAACCACGCGACGCTGTTGCCATCGCGGTCGGGGCGCCAGAGCAGCTCGTCGTTCGTGAGCCCGTCGACCACCGCGGGCACGCCGTCGAGCACGCGACCAAAGCCGTCGAGCAACAGGGACTTGGCGGTGTCAGCGTGGGAGGAGGTCACGCCACCCAGCATGCCAACCGCCGGAGCGCCTGCAGAATCGCCGCGCTGCTGCTGCAGATCGGCACCCGACCGGGAGCCACGTACCGGCTCGGCCGCCTCTTCCGGTTCCCGTACTACCCCCGGCTGGTCGCCGGTGGCCCAGGTTCGCGCCCGGAGGTAGGCCTGAGCCGGGTCGACGCCCAGGCCGACGAGGGCTCCCGAGACGAGAGGATCATCGACCTTCAGCATGCCGGCGAGCAGGTGCGCCGTGGTGACTCGACCCTGGCCGAGCTCCAGAGAGGTTCGGAGCGCTAGCTCCATGGCCCTCTTGGCGTTCGCCGTGAAGGGGATGTGCCCTGAGGACGACCCCTTGCCGGGTGGCCCCGTGCCGAGCAGCCGGTCACGGACCTGCTCGAGCGAGACCTGCAGAACAGCATGAGCGAGGTCTTCGCTGGTGCGCAGTACGCCCAGCAGCAGGTGCTCTGCCCCAAGTTGGTGGTGGCCCCGCAACCGCACCTCCTCCTGGGCGTACACCACGGCTTCGCGTGCAACGTCGTCGAACCGGTCGAACATGACAATCCCCTGCCTCGCTGGTGTCATCCACGCTACTCGGATGATCGAGGTGGGAGCAGTGTCAGATCGCGCCGACCACGCCCGTGTAGTAGTCGCAGTGCCGTCGGAACCCCGCTGCCGCAAGCGACGTGGCCAGGTCGTCATCCTCGACGGTCTGGTTGACCACGACTGCGGCGCAACCCAGGTCGCCCACTTTGGACACGGCGGCCGGGAGGGCGCGGTCCGCGTTCTTCACGGCGCGGAGGAACAGCACTGGCCCGGGTGGCGCATACACCGGCGGTGCGCCAACCGTGAGCGCGTCCGCACCCGGCATCGTGACCTGGGCTCCAGCCGCACCGCCACCAGAGTCGGGCACCTCGAGCAGCCACCACGACTCAGCCACCGCCAAGCCGACCGCCACAGCGAACTCGGCCCGCTCCCGCTCGTAGGTCGGGCAAACCAGCCGCACATCCCTCCCGTGGGCGTCGACGTCAAAGGCGTTCCACAGCTCGCGCCCATCGCCTGCCGCCCACGACTCACCGTGAACGCTGGCGTCGTCGACAAGCCAGCCATCGCCTCGTCGGGCAGCGATCAGCACCGAACAGTCGGTGCGGTAAGCCTTGGCCCCACCGTCGGTCAGCAGGTGCTCGATGAAGGCGCGGTGTCTCACCTCGGCATCCGGCGCAGGCTTCCAGTAGACAGGGGCGTGCTCAACGAGGGGCTTTCGCCGCCGCACGAGGGCCCCGACGATCCAGTCCAGGTCCTCAAGCGTGGCAAGGCGGGCGGTCACCGGGCCGACGCTATCCGGCTCGCCTCGTCGCGCGTCGATATCCCGCGTGTGGCTGTAGGACGGGGCGCCCGGAGGGGCCGCTGGGGCCGTGGTCATGGGCTGACAACCGGTGCGGGAGCAGCGGGTTCTCGTCGCCTGCGAGACTGCTGATACGACCGGCGACGCGATCATCCTGGTCGGGCCGTCCAGCGTCGGGAAGACGTCGGTGTCGAACCAGCTGCAGCTGGGGCTTGGTGAGCCCTACCTGCACGTGGGTGTGGATCACTTCTTCTCGATGTTTCCCTACACCTGGCGCGACCACCCACGCCAGCCCGGCCCGGGCTTCTGGGTCGATCAAAGCGTTGACGCAGACGGGTCACCCCGAGTGAGGATCCGTTACGGCGAAGCCGGCTTCACACTCTTGGCCGGGATGCGCGCTGCGGTGAACGCACTCTTGGCCACGGGCAACAACGTCATCATCGACGAGATGCCCGTCGACGAGTCGATCGTGCCGGCCTGGCGGCGGGAGCTACGGGCCACCTCAAGTCTCTGGGTGCGGCTCACGGCCTCGCTGCCGACCCTTGAGCAGCGCGAACGCTCCCGCACCCAAGGACAACAGCTGGGCAACGCCCGCGGTCACCTCAACGTGCCTGTCGGTGACCGATGGGACCTCGTGCTCGACACAGACTATCTCTCACCCACCCAGTCGGCGGCCCGCATCCTGAAAGAACTGGGCCTCTGACTCCGAACCGGTCTCACGCCGCGGTCCGGGCCCAGCCCCTGTCTTGGGCAACCCTCGACGGGCCCGGGCGATGTCTTCTTCGGAGCCACCAGCGGCATCCGCTCAGTCGAGGTAGCGGAAGGTGCTGCGCTCGCGACGCTCGAAAGCCCCGTGGGTGAGCCTCCAGATCGTCCGGTGGCCGGCACCGAAGTGGGCGAGCACCTCTCGGCGCGTTGCCGCCGGCACGTCGTGCAGCATCCACGGCACCAGTGACCGCACCTCACGCTGGGGGAGCGAGCCCGTCAAATGCTCCTGCTCGATGGCGGTCCACTCAGCCGCCAGCAGTACCTCCTGCACAATGGCCAAGGTCTCGGTCTCCTCGCGGTCGAGGTGGCGCCCCACGCGTGCCTTCGCCGCCTCGAGGTTGTCGGCCAGCGCGATCCGGCCATCGACGTCTGGTGCCCGAAGGAGCCGCTCGAACCCCGACGCACAGCACCCCACCACCACGTCGATCTCGGTGTGCTCGGTCGCCATGTCGTGCAGCACCGCGCGGGCGTCGGCGTCGCTGCGTGCGAGCAGGGCGGGCCACAGGCCGGCATCCTCACCGCGGTGGTGGCGGTTTCGCACAGCGGCGAAGAGCGCCCATCTCTCGGAGAGGGCCCGCCAGGCCTCGCGGTCGCCGACCGGCGTGACGTGCGCGGCCCACGCAAAGGACGCCAGGTCACGACGGAAGCCATGGTGCATCAGGTACATCGTCGACAGGTCGATGGGGCCCGGATGAGCGGCCGCCTGACCGGGAAGCCACAGCGGGGCGGGCGGCGCCGTGGCGTGGCCAGATCGTGGCGAACGGCTGGTCAGTGTCGGGTGTGCGCTCATGCGCTGGCTCCTCCGTGGCCCGGTCCACTGCGAACGCGGGGTCAGCAGCCAGAGGACGTCGGAGCCCTGGTGATACCTCTCGAGGCGCAGCCCGGTGGCGGCAGTACGGCCCCGACCGAGTCGTCGGCGGGCTCAGCGCAGGGTCTGGTCTGCCTCCTCGACGGTGGCCGCGCCGGTCATGATCGCGACGGCATCCTGCATGGAGTGGGTCTTGGGACTGATCACCCCGGCGCTGCCCCCGAGCCGCTGGATGTGGATGCGGTCAGCGGTCTCGAAGACGTTCGGCATGTTGTGGCTGATCAGGATGACCCCGAGCCCCTTGTCGCGCAGGTCGCG
>JBBSTU010000018.1:0-32504 GCA_038235595.1 Actinomycetales bacterium
CTTCTGTCTCAACACAGAGTGCACCCGGAGAGATTCGAACTCCCAACCTTCTGATCCGTAGTCAGATGCTCTATCCGTTGAGCTACGGGTGCGAAAGCGCCACCGCGGATCGCGCGGCGGCACGAAGAACGAGTTTAGCCCCTCGACCCGGCATCCACTAAATCGGGCAGGTTCGCCTGGATCGGCAGGCCACTGCCCATCAAGCCACGTGGCCCGGTCGGCGATCACTCCCGATGGAAGCCACTGCAATTCCTGCAAGAAGAAGGCAGGAATCGGTCCCGAGTCTTGCAGCGACAGGGGCTTGTGAGCCGTCTCACCACGTGGACGACCGGATCCGGTCCGACGCCGAGACGCCGGGGGCTACCTTGAGGCATCACGTCATTTGTTCACCATGTGGACACCGATCTCCCTCGGGTCGAGGCGACGTCGGATGGCCACAGGGTGCGCGACCACCAGCACGGCGAGCTGCTGCGGGCACCTCGCGAAGAGATGGGGCAGATCATGACCACGACCGAGTCGAAACCGAGTACGCACACCACCGACCCACGTCTTGCGGCCTGGGTGGGCGAGATGGCCGATCTCACCGAGCCCCGCGACATCCGCTGGATCACCGGCACGGACCAGGAGTGGGTCGAGCTCACCGACCACCTCGTCGCCGCCGGCACGTTCGTGCGCCTCAATGAGAGCAAGAAGCCGAACTCGTTCTACTGCGCGAGCGACCCCAGCGACGTGGCCCGGGTCGAGGACCGCACCTTCATCTGCAGCACCCTCGAGAAGGATGCCGGCCCCACCAACAACTGGATGGCACCCGAGCTGATGAAGGCGCGGTTGACCGAGCTCTACCGCGGGTCGATGCGCGGGCGCACGATGTACGTCATCCCGTTCGTCATGGGCCACCTCGACGCCAAGGTCCCCATGTTCGGCGTCGAGATCACCGACTCGGCCTACGTCGCCGTCTCGATGCTCGTCATGGCCCGCTGCGGCAACACGGTGCTGCACCGGCTCGAGCAGTCGCACGCGGACTTCGTGCCCGGCCTGCACTCTGTCGGCGCCCCGCTCGAGCCGGGCCAGACCGACGTCGCGTGGCCGTGCTCCGACACCAAGTACATCGTCCACTTCCCCGAGGAGCGCACGATCTGGAGCTACGGCTCCGGTTACGGCGGCAACGCCCTGCTCGGCAAGAAGTGCTACGCGCTGCGCATCGCGAGCGCCATCGCCCGCGACGAAGGCTGGATGGCCGAGCACATGCTCATCCTCAAGCTGACCAACCCCGCGGGCAAGACCCACTACATCGCCGCCGCCTTCCCCTCCGCGTGTGGCAAGACCAACCTCGCCATGATCACCCCGACCATCCCCGGCTGGTCGGCCGAGATGGTCGGCGACGACATCGCCTGGATGCGCTTCGGCGACGATGGCCGGCTGTACGCGGTCAACCCCGAGTTCGGCCTGTTCGGCGTGGCCCCGGGTACCAGCAACGTGACCAACCCCAACGCCATGGCCACCATCGAGCTGGGCAACTCCGTCTTCACCAACGTCGGCCTCACCGACGACGGCGACGTGTGGTGGGAGGGCATGACCGGCGAGACGCCGGCCCACCTGACCGACTGGCACGGCCACGACTGGACCCCCGAAGACGGCGCCAAGGGAACGAAGGCCGCGCACCCGAACAGCCGATTCTGCACCCCGGTGAAGCAGTGCCCCATCACGGCAGAGGAGTACGACCTTCCCGACGGTGTGCCGATCAGCGCCATTCTCTTCGGCGGGCGACGCAAGACCACGGTGCCGCTCGTCTACGAGAGCCACGACTGGGGCCACGGCACCTTCATCGGGGCCACGCTCTCGTCGGAGACCACCGCAGCGGCGACCGGGGCCGTCGGTGTCGTGCGCCGCGACCCCATGGCGATGCTGCCGTTCATCGGCTACAACGCCGGCGACTACCTGAGCCACTGGCTCGACATCGGCGAGGCCCACGACCCCGCGAAGCTCCCTCGCATCTACGGCGTCAACTGGTTCCGCCGCGACGAGAACGACGGCAGCTTCCTCTGGCCCGGCTTCGGAGACAACAGCCGCGTGCTCAAGTGGGTCGTCGAGCGTCTCGAGGGCGAGGCGGATGCCGTGTCGACCCCGATCGGGCTCGTCCCGACACCCGGGGCCATCGACGTCGACGGCCTCGACCTTCTCGAAGGCCAGATCGAGAAGGCCATCGCCGTCAACCCCGACGACTGGCGCAGGGAGCTGCCGCTGATCGAGGAGTGGTTCGCCATCTTCGGCGAGCACCTGCCGCCCCGGATGCGCACCGAGCTCGACGCTCTGAAGGCGCGGCTCGACGCGAGCTGACGGCTCCGAGAACCCCGAAAGGGCAGCTGGTGTCGTTCCAGACGACACCAGCTGCCCTTTCGATTGCCAGGTTGCGGCGGAGGCGGCGAGATTTGAACTCGCGAGGGGTGTTATCCCCAACCCGCTTAGCAGGCGGGCGCACTAGGCCACTATGCGACGCCTCCATGTTTGTCGAACTGCCCGCCGGACGGCACACGAGGTGCAGCACGGCCGGGCGCACACAGGCTACCGGGCGCGGTGACGCCAACCAAACCAGGCCCTCGCGCGTTGTACTCGTCAACACCCGTCCCACCCTCCTGCCCCCGCTTGCCCAGAGCTGCCCCGTGTGTCTTCCCAGACCGTCACCCGGCGCGATACGGCCATCGGGGGGCCGGGGGTGCAGAATGTCGAGGTTGCCGTGTGCGGCCGAGCCGAGAGGAACGTATGACCGATCCCCAGGTGCGCCGCACCGCAGCCGAGAGTCGCGATGAGCTCCGCCGTCAGACGACGGCAAGCTTTCGGCGCTCCATCGGTCTGACCGCTCTCGGCACCGTGGTGCCCGGTGCCGGGCTGACCCAGACCCGCAACCGGCGGCTGGGCTGGGCGCTGTTCGCGCTCGCCGCGCTCGCGGCCGTCGGGCTGGCCTTCGTCGTGATGACCAAGGGCGTCACGGCCACCGCCCTCTCGGTGGTCAGCCGCCCCGGCACCCTCCAGTGGCTCGTCATCGGCTTCCTCGTGGCCGGTCTCGTGTGGTCGGCCTCCATCGTGCTCACCGCCGTGCAGACCCGACCGGGCCGCCTCGACCGGGTCCGCACCCGCTGGCTGGCCGCGTTCACCACAGTCATGGTGCTGCTCGTCGCCTCCTCCTCTCTCAAGGCCGCGGAGTACGCCGCCATCACCAAGCAGACGGTGAGCGACGTCTTCGGCGCGACCCCCGACCAGCCGGGTCAGGGAGCCCACGTCGCGCAGGGCGACAACCCGTGGGCGCAGACTCCCCGGGTCAACATCCTGCTCATCGGCTCGGATGCCGGGTCTGACCGGGTCGGCATCCGTACCGACTCGATGATCGTCGCCAGCATCGACACGGCATCCGGCCGCACGTCGCTGATCCAGCTGCCCCGTAACCTGCTCAATGCGCCCCTGGCCGAGAACAGCCCGTTGCGGGCGCGCTACCCCTCGGGTCACTTCGGCCAGCCGGACAGCAGCTGCGCGCAGAACGGGGGCGGCGCGACCGGTCAGTGCATGCTGACCAACCTCTACGTCGAGGCGCAGACCTACGCCGAGGAACACCCCGGCTCCTACCCGGCGGGGGAGACCCCCGGCCGGGTCGAGATCCGTGGCGCGGTCGCGCAGATCACCGGTCTCAAGATCGACCAGATGGTCGTGATCGACCTCAAGGGCTTCCAACAGCTCATCGACGCCATGGGCGGCCTCGACATCAACGTCAAGCTGAGCGGCGTCGGAACCAAGCTCACCATCGGCGGGCAGCACGACGCCAGCGGCCGCCTGTTCGGCGTCACCGGCTACTTCGAGCCGGGGCGGCAGCACCTCGACGGTTTCCACTCGCTCTGGTATGCCCGCACCCGGGCCGCCGACGACGACAACTTCCGCCAAGACCGCCAGCGCTGCGTCGTGCAGGCCATCGTGCAGCAGGTCAACCCGGCCGAGATGGTCTCGAAGTATCCCGAGGTCGCCGCCATCGCCAAGGACAACATCTACACCGACATCCCGGCCTCGAGCCTGCCGGCCTTCGTCGACCTCGTCGAACGGGTCCAGAAGGCGAAGATCACCAGTGTCGCCCTGACGCAGGCCCAGGGCGTCAGATCCGGCGACCCCGACTACGCCCTCATCCGCAAGCTCGTCAAGAAGGCGATCACGCCCCCCGCCACGAGCACTCCCCGAGCCAGCGGCACCCAGCCGCCGAAGCCGACCAGGTCGGCAACGGCCACCTCCACCCCAGGCGTCGTGGAGTCCACCCCGTACTCGGAGTGCTGACGGGTTTCGTCTGCACCGCCGGCACCCACGACCGGCCCGGCCAGTGCACAATAAGGGTCGCCCGGCCCTCCGTCGGCGGGCTGGAGGGAAGTCATGTCAGAGCCGCAGAACCCGTCGGGCGAGTCGGGCGACGCTGACTCGACGCCCGACGCAGAGAGCCATCGAGGTCTCGGGCGTGCCGTCGGGCTCACCCTGCTCGGCACCCTCCTGCCGGGGGCCGGACTCACCCAGACGCGACGCCGCCGGCTCGGGTGGGCCCTGCTCGCGCTCGCGGTGGCCCTGGGGGCCTTCGTCGGCTGGCGCGTCGCCAGCCGCGGTGCAACACGAGCGGCTCTGTCACTGGCCACCGACCCCGGGTCCCTGCGCGCGGTCGCCGTCGTGGCCGTGGTCGGAGGTGCGATCTGGTGCGCCTCGATCATCCTCACCGCCGTGCTGACCCGACCGACCGGCCCCGATCGTGGCCCGAAGGTCGTGCTCTCCCTCGTGTCGACCGTGCTGGTGCTCACCGTCGGCGTCGTGTCGTTCACGGCGGCCCAGTACGCGACCATCACCCGCGACACCGTGAACGAGGTGTTCCAGCCGACGGTGCCGACGCCCGGAGTCACCCAGCCCGGCCCGGTCGTGGCCGAAGGTGACGATCCATGGGCCGACACCCCTCGGGTGAACATCCTGCTACTCGGTTCGGATGCCGGCGTCGGGCGTACCGGCACCCGTACCGACTCGATGATCGTGGCCAGCATCGACACCAAGAGCGGTCGAACGGCCCTCATCTCGCTGCCCCGCAACCTCGAACGGGCGCCGCTGCCGAAGACAAGCCCCCTGCGCGAGGTCTACCCCAGCGGGATCTACGGCCGCCCGACCTGCTTCAGCGGCCCCAACGAGTGTCTGCTCAACGCCATCTGGACCGAGGCCGACCAGTTTCGCGCCAACCATCCGGAGTCCTATCCCGGCGTGGCATCGCCCGGTCGCGACGAGATCCGAGACGTCATCAGCGAAGTGACCGGCCTCAAGATCGACAACACCGTCGTCATCGACCTGAAGGGCTTCCAGCAGCTCGTCGATGCGATGGGTGGCGTCGAGGTGAACGTCAAGCTGAGTGGCTACGGTGCCAAGCTGCCGATCGGCGGCCACATCAACGAGAGCACCGGAGTGCTCGAGGGCGTGACCGGCTACTTCCAAACCGGTCGGCAGCGCCTCGACGGCTTCCACGCGCTCTGGTATGCCCGCACTCGCGCCGGCGACGACGACTTCTTCCGTCAAGACCGGCAGCGGTGCGTCGTCAAGGCGCTCGTGGAGCAGGTCAACCCGACGTCGATGCTGGCGCGGTACCCCCAGCTCGCCCGGATCGCCAAAGACAACATCTTCACCGACATCCCGGCGGCCCACCTGTCGGCGTTCGTCGAGCTGGTCGAGCGCATCAAGAATGCTGAGATCACGAGCATCGGGCTCTCGCCCAAGACGGGTGTGTCGAGCGCCAACCCTGACTACGGCCTGATCCGCGAGCTGGTGCGCAAAGGGATCAGCCCGCCCAAGGCCAAGCCATCGTCATCCTCCTCGCCGGCGGCGACGAAAAAGGCCACCGCGCCCACCCCATCGCTCACCCCATCCTCGGCCACCACGCCCTACGCCGACTGCTGAACCCTGAACCTTTAACCCTTAACCCTGAACCCTGGACGGAACGAGCCCCAGAACGAAACGAGACCCCCGACCGTGGGCCGGGGGTCTCGTCACAAACGACTATCGGCGTCGCTCGTTGCGTGCTCTTGTCAGAGCGGACTAACTGCGTCAGCCTGGGGGCCCTTGGGACCCTGGGTGACCTCGAACTCGACGCGCTGCGCCTCTTCCAGCGAACGGTAGCCGTTCGACTGGATCGCCGAGTAGTGGACGAAGACGTCGGGGCCGCCGCCGTCCTGGGCGATGAAGCCGAAGCCCTTTTCAGCGTTGAACCACTTGACGGTGCCCTGTGCCATACCGGTAACTCTTTCCTTCTTTAGCGTGTGGGAAAACGCACCTCGCGTATCCCAAGCCGCCGCCGCGACTCCACATGTCGGGCAAACCCGTCAGTGACGAAGAAAAGCCCGCCACCTTGGATGACGGGCACCTACTCGACGACGAGGAACTGCAACTGCAACCGCGACGAACGTAGCAGAATACCGGCGGGTCGTCCCGTTCGCGCACAGGCCATTTCCGGCCCGAGACGAGAGCATCACGACACGTCCCCCGGCGGGTGCACCCGGGTGCCACGGTCGGCCCGCACGGGGGCCCGGTCGCCACGGAGCGTGGCCACCATGTCGAGGACCCTTCTGGTGGCCCGCACGTCGTGCGAGCGGAACACGGCGGCGCCCAGCCAGGCAGCGACAGCAGTCGCTGCGAGCGACCCCTCGAGACGCTCCTCAGGGGGCAGGTCGAGCGTCTCGCCGACGAAGTCCTTGCGCGACATCGCCTGCAGCACAGGAAACCCCAGTGAGGCGACGTCGGCCGTGTGCCGCAGCACCTCGAGCGAGTGCACGGTCGTCTTGCCGAAGTCGAGCGTCGGGTCGATGAGAATCCGCTCCCGCGGGATGCCGCACTTCGCCGCGGTCGCGGCCCCCCGGCTGAGAGTGCGCAGCACGTCGACCACGACGTCGAGCTGGTCGCTTCCGTAGGTCATGTCGACCGGGTCGGTTCTCGGCGGCAGCCCACCGGTGTGCGAGACGACATACCCGGCCCCGATCTGTGCCGCCACCTCGACGAGGTCGGGGTCGTGACCGGCCCAGGTGTCGTTGACGAGGTCGACTCCCGCGCTGGCGGCGGCCAGGGCCACGTCTGACCGCCAGGTGTCGAGGCTGAGGACGATGTCGGGATGTGCGGTGCGCGCGTACTCGAGGAAGGGAACGACCCGCGAGATCTCCTCGGCGGCGTCGACGTTCTCCCCCTGCTGGCCGGCCCGCACCCCACCGACGTCGACGATGTCGGCGCCATCGTCGATCGCCCTCTCGAGGGCCGCCTTGGCCGAGTCCAGATCCGAGTGACGGTTACCGCTGAAGAACGAGTCGGGGGTGCGGTTGACGATGGCCATCACGGCCGGGCGAGCCGCGTCGAAGCGCCGCCCGCGCAGCACGAGAGCAGGCGGGTGCGGCAGGTCGAGAGGGCCCAGCGACCGCACGATCTGCTCGGTTCGGGGGTCGCCGGGGGGAGTTTGCCGATGGCTGGTCACCGTTCCATTCTCACGCCATCGGGTCGATCCCGCCGAGATGCGGTTGGCCGTTGAAAATGGTACGATTACTTCGAAGTCGAAATTCGAGGGTGACCGGTTTCCACGGACACTTCCGATCGACTTTCGGTACCGACCGTCCCGCAACGACGATCAACCACGGTGACCCGCAGTGGTCACCAGCAGGAAAGGCAGCAACACCGTCATGTCGCAAATCGTCACGTTCTTCGCGGCCATGAACCGTCCGTCCAAGCAGCAGCCCGTCGGACAGTACAGGGCCCACACCACGAACGAGGAGATGATGGGCCTCCTCTGAGGTCACGACTCACCTCGGCCGCGTCAAAGGCGACGAGGGTTGACAGTCAAGGGATTCCGATAACGGGATCCCTTTTCTCATGCCCCCGATGGCGGTACCTGGCCTCACGACCGGTCGGCGCGCTCCAGTCCCGACAGCCGCCACCGACCCGCGTGACGTGCGAGGCGAACGCTCCCCGACGGTGCGACGTCGACGTTGAAGATCGAAGCCGGGCCAGCGCCCAGGGCGTGCACGACGGCGGCCCTGGCCACGAGCGGCGCCACCACCAGGGTCGCCCCCGCCTCGGGCCAGCTCGCCGACCATGACGCGTCTGCGGCGCCTGCTCCGTCGAGCACCCGTCCGACGCGTTCCACCAGACCCGCCAATGACTCACCGTCGTGTGGCGTCGCCCACGGGTCGGCCAGCCACTGCTCGAGACCGCTGGGGTCATCGGCTGCCACCTGCGCCACGGAGCAGCCCCGCCACCGGCCGGCATCCGGCCCGACCAGCTGGTCGATCACACCGGCCAACCGCGCACCGAAGAGGCCGGCCGTCTGGCGGCACGCCGGCTCGGGCGCCGACCACCACGTCACCGGCATCCGGCAGCGCGCGTCGGGGCTGAGGTGGGGTGCCTCGACGAGGTCACTCTCGTCACCGAAGACCAGCTCGCGAGTTTGCTCGGTCTCCCCGTGGGCCAGGAGCATCAGTCGCACCGCGCACCATCCTTTCCGTGTCTGCTACGTTGACGACGTTCGCGAGTGACCTGGAAGTCGGTGAGAGTCCGACACGGTCGCGCCACTGTAAGAGAACGCTTCGCCGCTCTCGAGTCAGATACAGCTCACCCGCCAACTCCGCATCGAACGGGTCGCACGAACCCTCAGGAGGAAACATGGCACACGTCTCTGCCCAACCGACCATCGCACCGGTCATCGTTCCGGTCGTCTCACTGCGCTCGGCCTGGCCCTGGCTGCTCTTTGCCTTGCTGCTCGCCGTCATCGTGGCCTACTTCGTGGGGGCCGAACAGGGCGCAACCTCTGTGTTCGCCGGCACTGCCGTTCACGAGTGGGTGCACGATGCGCGCCACCTGCTCGGGTTCCCCTGCCACTGAGGGTGGCTCGATGATCACCATCCGTGACTTCCTGGTTCGCGGTCTGCTGGCTGGTCTCGTCGGAGGGGTGCTCGCCTTCGGCGTCGCCTACGTCGTCGGGGAGCCGTCGGTCGACGCATCCATCTCCATCGAAGAGGCCGGCTCCGCCGCCGAGACCCCCGTGACCGACCCCGCCAAAGCAGCAACCGAGACCCACACCCACGACGAGGGGGTCGCGGCGCATAGCCACGGCGGCGAGACGGAGGTGTCTCGCTCGCTCCAGTCGACGGCCGGCCTGCTCACCGGAACCGCCCTGCTCGGAGTGGCGCTCGGCGGCCTCGTGGGCGTAGGGGCTGGCGTCTCAGTCGGACGACTGGGCCGGCTCGGGGTTCGAGGCACGGCCATCGCGACGGCTGCTACCGGCTTTCTCGTGCTCTACGCCGTGCCGTTCCTGGCCTACCCACCCAACCCACCCGCCGTCGGACACGGCGACACGATCGGCTACCGCACCATGCTGTACTTCACCATGGTCGGTCTCTCGATCGCGTTTGCCGCCATGGGGCTGATCGCCTGGAAGCGCCTCGAACCGCGGGTCGGAGGCTGGCACGCCGGCCTCATCGCCGTGGCCGGCTACGTCATCGTGGCGGTGGGCACGATCGCGCTGTTGCCCGGCTACAACGAGGTGCCCGACGACTTCCCGGGGCAGGTGCTCTTCCAGTTTCGGCAGGGCAGCCTGCTCACCCAGCTAGCCCTGTGGGCAGGCATCGGAGTGACACTCGCCGAGCTGAGCCACCGGTTGATGATCTCTCGGGCGTCAGCGGCTCCCGCCGAGCCGGACGCGGCGCCGGTTCACGCCTGACCCAGATTGCCTAACAGCCCGAACCCATTGAGGTTCGGGCTGTTTCGCGTGGCGGAGGGCGTGGGATTCGAACCCACGATGGGCTATGAACCCATAGCGGTTTTCAAGACCGCCGCACTCGGCCACTATGCGAGCCCTCCCGTGCGTGAGAAGTCTACTGGCGCCAGCCCCGACTAGAGGCGCGCGGGTTGGCAAGCCGGCTCGACCCGGGTTGTCGCGCAGAGTTCGTCAACTGTGTAGCCGCCAGCGACGATGGGGTACCGCCGAAGCCCGAAAGCGAGCATCGACAGGTGCGACGAGGTGACGAACTCGACGTCGGTGACCGTGGCTGGGCTGCCGCCGCACAAGTTACTCTCGGCCAGGTTGCGGGTCTCAGCGGGCGTCGCGACGTTCATTCCGATGCCGTACTCGCCCGAGCCACCGTGACCCATTCCGTCGCCTGTCGCGAGCGACAGCCCCCCTCGCCCGACAGCGAGAACGAGAACGAACAGAACGCCAGACTGGCAACGGTCACGAGAACTCTTCGCACGATGCTGCGCTCGACGTGCGGGCGCCGCCCATGACGCACCGTTGAGGTCATCACAGCACAGGCAGCCGCCCGCATTCTGTGAAGTCGGGGGCAGGCAGATCACCTGAGGGTGGTGGGTCAGATGAAGATGGCGGGGTCGAGCCACTGGTTGTCGGCGTCGCGCTTCGGAAAACGCACGACGGCAGGGATGCCGGTCGCCACCGCGCCGACCGGCACATCCTTGACCACGACCGAGTTGGCGCCGACCTGCACATCGTCGCCGATGAGCACCGGGCCGAGGATGCGCGCCCCCGAGCCGATGGTCACACGGTTGCCGACAGTCGGATGCCGCTTGACCGGGTGCATCGACCGGCCCCCCAGCGTGACGCCGTGGTAAATCATGACGTCGTCGCCGACCTCGGCCGTCTCGCCGATGACCACGCCCATGCCGTGGTCGATGAAGAACCGTCGCCCGAGCCGGGCGCCCGGGTGGATCTCGACGCCGGTGGCGAAGCGAACTCCTTGGGCCAGCACCCGCGCCGGCAGGCGCCCACCGGGTCGTGACCACAGGGCGTGCGTGCCGCGGTGGGCCCAGATCGCAAGCAGCCCGGGCGAGGTCAGCGCCATCTCGACCCGCGAGCTCGCCGCAGGGTCGCGCTCGATCGCGGCGTCGAGGTCTTCGAGGGCGCGTGAGGCGACCGTGCGAACGAGACCGAGCACCGCGGCATAGGGGCGGCGTGGGGCGAAGGCCGTCGCTGGCTCGGCATGGTCGGGGGGCGGCACGGCATCCGCACCGCGAACGAGCGCCAACGGGGTGAGGCTCGTGCGGGCCGCAGAAGTGGGGGCCGGCGGTTCGGCCGAGGCGGCGTTGCTCATGGTTGGCACCGCTGGGTCAGTCGACGAGTCCGTCGAAGAGCACCGTGGAGAGGTAGCGCTCACCGAACGAGGGGATGATGACCACGATCGTCTTGCCCGCGTTCTCGGGGCGCTGGGCCACCTGCACGGCGGCCGCGATCGCAGCCCCAGAGCTCAGCCCGACGAGCAGACCCTCCTCGGTGGCGGCCCGCCGAGCCCACTTCACCGAGGTGTCGATGTCGACGTCGATCACTTCGTCGTAGACCTCGCGGTCGAGAATCTCGGGCACGAAGTTCGCGCCGAGTCCCTGGATCTTGTGGGGGCCGGGGGCGCCACCGTTGAGGATTGCACTCTCGGCCGGTTCGACAGCAATGATCTGCACGCCCGGCTTGCGTGACTTGAGCACCTGCCCGACGCCGGTGATGGTGCCGCCGGTGCCGATGCCGGCCACGACGATGTCGACCTCGCCGTCGGTGTCCTTCCAGATCTCCTCAGCGGTGGTCTTTCGGTGGATCTCGGGGTTGGCCTCGTTGGCGAACTGACGCGCCAGCACCCCGCCGCGCTCTTCTGCGATCTCCTCGGCCTTCGACACGGCGCCCTTCATGCCGGTCTTCGGGTCGGTCAGGATGAGCTCGGCGCCGAAGGCCCGCAGCAGGGCGCGACGCTCCTTGCTCATCGACTCGGGCATGGTGAGCACGACGTCGTAACCACGGGCTGCCCCGACCATCGCGAGCGCGATGCCGGTGTTGCCCGACGTGGCCTCGATGATGGTTCCGCCGGGCTTGAGCTGGCCGCTGGCCTCTGCCGCGTCGATGATCGCGACGCCGATGCGGTCCTTGACCGAGTTGGCCGGGTTGTAGAACTCGAGCTTCGCCGCAACCGTGGCCGACGCACCGTCGGTGACCCGGTTGAGACGAACGAGCGGCGTGTTGCCGACCAGCTTCGTGACGTCGTCGTAAATCGGCATGTGCACTGCCCCCTTGGGCGTTGTCGGTAAAAGTAGTTGTCGGTGCAAGTAGCTGTCGGTGGACGTTCGCTCGAGGCCGACCCTGCAGCACGACCCAGTCCCGAGCGACAACCGTGCCGCGGTTATACATATTCCAACGAATGCTTATCCGGCGACAGAAGACGACCAGGATCCGGTCGATCTTCTCGGTCGCCGCGATCCTCGTCACAAGGGAGCGGCCCCGCTATCCACTAAGCGCTTGCTCACCCACCCGTAGACTCTGGCGCATGAGCGTCCTTCAGATCGTGGCCGCCGTCGTCTGCCTCGGTGTCACCGCGGTGGCGGTGGCCCTGCTGGTCAAAACCGTGGTCGGCATGGTCGCCACCTTCCGCCTGGGTCAGCCCGACAACCGAGGCGACGACAAGGGTGCCCGCACCCGCACCCTGGTGCGGGAGTTCCTCGGCCACACCCGCATGTCGCGCCTGCCGGTGGTGGCGGTGGCCCACTGGTTCACGATGGTCAGCTTCGGGGTGCTGTTCTTCACCCTGCTCAATGCCTTCGGCCAGCTGTTCAAGCCCGACTTCGCGCTACCGCTGATCGGGCACTTCCCGCCCTTCGAGTGGGTGACCGAGTTCTTCGCCTGGGCCGGCCTGCTCGGCATCGTCGTGCTCATCGGCATCCGTCAGAAGCACCACCCACGCTCGGCACCGGGAGACGACGGCCGTCGCAGCCGCTTCTTCGGCTCCACGTGGTGGCAGGCCTACTACGTCGAGTTCACCATCCTCGGCGTCACCCTGTGCATCCTGACGCTGCGCGCCCTCGAGTACGCCCTCGCGAAGGCGGGCGGTGCCGGCGGGGTCAGCGAGGCCGGCCTCCTGCACTACCCGCTCACCGGCTGGCTCGGCGAGATGTTCACCGGCACTTCAGTTCCCACCCTCGAGAACGCCATCGTCGTGGTGGCGGCCGTCAAGATCCTGATCTCCTTCGCCTGGATGATCACCATCGCGCTCGTGCCGACGATGGGCGTGGCCTGGCACCGCTTCCTGGCCTTCTTCAACATCTTCTTCAAGCGCCACGCCGACGGGCGCACCTCCCTGGCCGAGCTGCAACCGATCATGGTCGACGGGGCGCCCCTCGACTTCGAGAACGTGGAAGAGCTCGACGAGGACGCCGCGCTCGGCGTCGGCAAGGTCGAGGACTTCACCTGGAAGGGCCTGCTCGACTTCAGTACCTGCACCGAGTGCGGCCGCTGCCAGAGCCAGTGCCCGGCGTGGAACACCGAGAAGCCTCTCAGCCCCAAGCTGCTCGTCATGACGTTGCGCGACCACGCGAGCGCCAAGGCACCCTGGCTGCTCGCGAGTGAAGAAGTGCGCGCGGCCGGTATCGAGCAGGCCGAGGGCATGGGCGCGGCGACGAAGGCAGCGGTGGCCACCGAGTCGCTGGTCGGGCCGACCGGCTACGACATCCGGCATCCGCTTCAGGCCTACAACCCGCACGGGCCGGATGCCGTCATCGACGACGACGTGCTCTGGTCGTGCACCACGTGCGGAGCCTGTGTCGAGCAGTGCCCGGTCGACATCGAGCACGTCGACGCGATCGTCGACATGCGCCGCTACAAGAACCTCATCGAGTCGGCCTTCCCGAGCGAGCTGAACGGGCTGTTCAAGAACCTGGAGAAGAACGCCAACCCGTGGGGTCTCGCGCCGCGGTTGCGGATGGACTGGGCCAAGGACCTCCCGTTCGAGGTCAAGCAGGTCGGCGGATCAGGAAGCGCGGCCGTCGAGAGCGCCGACGAGGTCGACTATCTCTTCTGGGTCGGCTGCGCCGGCGCCTACGAGGACCGCGCCAAGAAGACCACCCGGGCCGTGGCCGAGCTGCTGCACACGGCGGGCGTCAGCTTCGCAGTGCTCGGCGACGGCGAGTCCTGCACCGGCGACGCCGCCCGACGCGCCGGCAACGAGTTCCTCTTCCAGATGCTGGCCCAGCAGAACGTCGAGACCCTCGGTGAGGCGGGCGCGACCAAGATCGTCGTCACCTGTGCGCACTGTTTCAACACCATCAAGAACGAGTACCCGCAGCTCGGTGGGCACTACGAGGTGCTGCACCACACGCAGCTGCTCAACCGGCTCGTGCGTGAGAAGCGGCTGGTCCCGGTGGCCCGCCCCGGCGAGGCCGCCTCGGCCGGCACCCTCACCGGAGCCGCCTCGACCGGCACCAAGGTGACCTACCACGACCCCTGCTACCTCGGTCGGCACAACCAGGTCTACGCCCCGCCCCGTGAGCTGCTGCAGATCCTGCCCGGGGTGGAGTACGCCGAGATGCAGCGCAGCAAGGAGACCTCGTTCTGCTGCGGCGCCGGCGGAGCCCGGATGTGGATGGAGGAGAAGCTCGGCACCCGCATCAACGCCAACCGCATCGACGAGGCCATCGCCACCGGGGCCGACCGCGTCGCCATCGGCTGCCCCTTCTGCAAGGTGATGCTGAGCGACGGCCTCAACGCGAAGAAGGACGAGGACAGCAGCCTGGCCGACCTCGAGGTGGTCGACGTCGCGCAGATGCTGCTCGCGGCCGTGCGTCGGGGCGACGGTGACGGCGACGGCGACGCCAAACAGGATGCCGCGCTCACTTCCTCCTGACGCCCCGCTGCCAGCCCGTACGAAAGTGGCCACGCGACTGAGATCCTCAGTCGAGTGGCCACATTCGTACGCACGTCGAGTGGCCGCTTTCGTACCACTGGAGTGGCCCACCGAGACTCGGTGGAATCTCAGGGCGAGGCGGACCGTCGTGAGCGGAGCAGGCCGACCCCGGAGAGCACCACGAGCCCGGCCACGGCAATCACGAAGGGCCACGAGCCGGGACGGGTGCCATAGGCGCCGACGGTGACGTAGAGGGTGGTCCCGGGGACGATCCCGACCGCGGTGGCGAGCACGTAGGAACGCATCGTCACCGACGTCAGACCAAAGGCATAGTTGAGCGTGCTGAACGGCAGCAGCGGTACCAACCGGGCCACCAGCACGGTGCCGAAGCCGTGCGCGCGGACGGAGTCGTCCAGGCGCCGCACGCGGTCACTGCCCACCCGGCGTACGACATCCCCGCCGAGTCGCCGGGCCACCAGAAACGACACGCTGGCCCCGATCACCGCGCCGAGGAGCACTGATGGCAGCGCTACGGGCAGGCCCAGCACTGCTCCTCCCGCGATCGTCACCAGAGCGGTCGGGCCGGCCGGTAGCAGCGAGACACCCACATAGAGCAAGACGAAGACCGGCACTGCCACCGGTCCGACCCCGTCCAGCAGAGACCGCAGATCGGCCTGGCTGGGTAGGCCGACCCGGATCTGCACCACAACAGCGACCGCGACGAGAGCCGCCACGAGGGCGAGGCGCACGACCGCCGAACGGCGGCTCACCGCTCGCCCGCCGAAGTGGTGCACCGCTCGGTCGGCAGAAGCCCACTCGGTGCGGCCCTGGCGGCGGGCACCCCGACCGCAGGATGCACGATCAACGGCCGGCGACCGGTCGGCCAGGAACGAGGGCGGGAAGACTGCTCGAGCATCTCGCCCACGAGCGCGCCCGCCCCGGCGTACGCCTCATCCGGAGACCGTATCCGACGGTCTGCTCTGCGCCCGACACGGGGAGCAGCAGCGGCTTCGTCAGCCCCAGGAAACACCCAGCAGACGACCAGTGCGACTGACGACGGCCTGAGAAGGCCGAAGAATCGGCACGACGGCCCCCCGACAGTGCGGATGCCGCTGCAGGGGTGGCCTTTCGCAGCAATCACGCGCATGCTTGGCCTTGAGGTCCTGACGAATCCGGGAGGAACGATGTTCAGACGCGCAGCGAGTTTCGTGCCAGACGGGGTGCCAATCCTGTCGCGAGGGCGCCACCGCAACGCTCGTAAGGGCGCCTGCTTCATGGAGATGGCCTCCTTCCTGGCCGGAGAGCAGTGGAGCGACCATCCCGCCTGCACTCACCCACTGCTCGCCACGGTGGCCCGGTGTGTCAACGACCTGGCCGACGATGCGACCCGCCAACAGCTGACGCCGATGATCAACGAGGTCATCGGCCTACATCCCACCGACCCCCGGGTCGATGCCGAGATCGTGCTCTGCGCAGCTCGGTCCGCCCTGCCGGTGGCCCCCGAGGAACGTCAGAACCTGATGGCGATCGCCATCCTGGCCGCAGAGGTCTCGCGCAACCCCGAGGTCGCCCACGGGGCGCCCCTCAGCGACGCGTCACGCGCCGCACTCGATGAGGCCCCGCTCGCCGAGAAGTGGGCCCGTTCGTTCATGGCGTCGGCCGGCACCAGCGGCCAGCCCCTCAAGGAACGCTCGGCCCCGAAGATCTCTGCACTGGCCGTCGAGAGCATCGCGATCTCGTGCACGGCTGATACCGAGGCGAGGCTGGTCGCGGTGCTGCACAGCTGCATCGAGGTGACCCGGTCGTTCATGCCCGCCACCGAGCTCGAGCCGGCCCTGTCGCCGCCCGTCGAGGTGCTCACCCGCGACACGCTGGCCTCCAACGTCTGACCCAGAGACGAAGAGAGGCCCCTTCCGACCAAGGAAGTGGCCTCTCTTAGTTCTGCGGGTCGCTGACGAGCCGTTCGACCCGTCAACGAGTCCGTGAACTCAGCAACTCAGCGACTCAGCGGGTCTCGCGGAAGTCGACGTGCTGACCGGCGATCGGGTCGAACTTCTTCAGCACCAGCCGGTCGGGCTGGGTGCGACGGTTCTTGCGCGTGGTGTACGCGAACCCGGTTCCGGCGGTTGACCGGAGCGTGATGACCGGTCGAAGGTCGGTGTGTCTGGCCATTGGATCTTCCTCTCGTGGCGGACGGCGCCGCTCGTAGATGAGAACGATTCTCGACTCTCTCGCATTCCCGCGAGGAGCAGAAGCGGTCCACCCCGCGCCGATGAACGGCACGGGGTGGCGGTTGCTTGCTCAGTCTCGAAGACCGGAGCCGCTGGAGCTGCCTCAGCCGAGGCCGACGCTGGCCAGCCAGGCCTTGGCGACGTCCTTGGCGTCCTTCTTGTCGACGACGACCTCCTTGACCATCCCGGCCAGGGCCGGGGTGTCGAGCTTGGCCGAGACCGCGTTGAGGGCCGGCTTGAGGGCGTCGGCCTTCTCGGTGCGCACGAGCGGCACGATGTTGTCAGAGCCGAAGAGGCTCTTGGGGTCTTCGAGCACGACGAAGCCGTTGGCAGCGATCGACGGGTCGGTGCTGAAGATGTTCGCGGCCTTGACCTGGCCGTTCTTCAGCGCGTCGACCGTAGCCTGAGGCTGCAGCGGCCGGAACTGGCTCGGCACGACGTTGTAGGCCGACTTCAGACCGACGAGGCCCTGCTGACGGGTCTTGAACTCGGGCGGGGCCCCGATGCTCAGCTCGCTGTTGTGGGCGGCGAGGTCGGCGATCGACTTCAGCGACCACTGGCTCGCGGTGTCCTTGGTGACGACCATCGAGTTCTTGTCCTCGGCGGCCGACTTGTCGAGCACCGTCAGACCCTCGGGCAGCGCCTTCTGCAGCTCGGCGTACACCTCGTCGGGCGCCGTGACCTTGGCGTCCTTGTTGTAGAAGGTCAGCAGCGAACCGGAGTACTCGGGAACGAGGTCGACCTCCTTGCTGGTGATCGCCTTGAGGTAGGTCTCGCGGGTGCCGATGTCGAACTTCCGGGTGACCGTCATGCCCTTGGCCTCGAGGGCTTGGGCGTAGACCTCGCCGAGCAGGGCCGCCTCGGGGAAGTTGGCCGAACCGACCTTCACCGTTCCGGCCGCAGCCGTGCTGCCGCCGCCGGCGCCGGGCTGGGTCGCGGTGCCCAGCGGGTCGCTCCCGCCGCCACAAGCGGCGAGGGGGACCACTGCGGCCAGCAGAAGGCCCAGGGCCATGGTGCGGGTGCGTGTCATTGTCGTTCCCTTTCGAAAGGTCTGCCTGAGGTCGGTCGACTAGGCAGGGTCGGCACTGAGGGGTGAGTCGGTGCTGTTCTTGACGGGTGCTGCGGCGTCGCCGCCCCGTCCGAAGCGCAGACGGCGTCTGCGGGCAACGCCCTGACCCCGGCCGCTGATTCCCGGGGAGACAGCGAACCGTTCGAGCAGGGCCAGCACCAGGTCGGCGACGAGGGCGAGCAGAGCCACCAGGATCGAGCCGGTCACCATCTGCACGTAGTCCTGCGAGGCCAACCCGTCGATGAGGTAGCGGCCGAGGCCACCGAGACTGATGGAGGCCGCGATCGTGGCAGTCGCGATCACCTGGAGGGTGGCGCTGCGCAGGCCGGAGAGGAACAGCGGCATGGCGCACGGCAGCTCGACGCGCGTCAGCACCTCCCAGTCCGACATGCCCATCCCCCGCGCCGCGTCACGGGCCGCCGGGTCGACGCTCTCGATGCCCGAGTAGGTGCCCGAGAGCAGCGGCGGGATCGCGAGCAGCACGAGCACGGCGATGCTCGGCACGGTGAAGGCCAGGCTGCTGGTGAACAGCGGCGAGACCAGCATCGAGACGGCGAAGAGCAGGCCCAGGGTGGGGATCGCTCGCGCGGCGTTCGCCGCGGTGACCAGCCACCGCATTCGACCGGTGTGGCCGACCCAGGCCCCGATGGGCACAGCGATGACCAGCGCGATGGCGAGCGTGATGCCGGTGAACTTGAGGTGTTCGAGCATCCGGGTCGGAACGCCGTCGGCGCCCTGCCAGTTGGCGGGGTCGGTGAACCAAGCCCACACGGTGGCGAAGGTGATCATGCGGCCACCCGCGTCCAGGGGGTGAGCACTCTGGCCAACAGCTGGATGACGAGGTCGAAGACGAGCGCCAGCAGCAGACAGGCGACGATCCCGACCCAGACCTCGGTCGGAAAGGAACGGGCGTACCCGTCAGTGAGGAAGTAGCCGAGCTGCGATATGCCGATCAACGACGCGACGCTGACGATGCTGACGTTGCTCACCGCAGCGACCCGCAACCCCGCGGCCACCACCGGGATCGCCAGCGGGAGGTCGACGGCCCGGAACCGGCCGAAGGTGCTGTAGCCCATCGCGACGGCCGCCTGCCGGGTGGAGGTGTCGACGGCGGAGAGCCCGTCGGCGACGGTGCGGGTGAGCAGGGCAATGGTGTAGATACTCATCGCGATGATGACGTTGGCGGGGTCGAGCACCTTGGTGCCGAGCAGCGGCGGCAGCAGGATGAACAGGGCCAACGAGGGAATCGTGTAGAGCAACCCGGTCACGGTGAGCAGCCCGGTGCGCAGCCACGCCTTGCGCGTGGCCAACCAGCCCAGCGGCACCGAGATGACCAACCCGATCAGCAGCGGGAGCCCGGCCAGCCAGGCGTGCTGCCCCGCCAGCGTGAAGATCTGGTCGAGGTGGTCGAGAGCCCAGGTCACGCGGGTGTCGCCTCACCCAGCAGGGCCGACGCCGCGGCATCCTCACGCTCGGCCACCGACTGCTGCCGAGCCTCGATCACGGGAACCACCTCGGACGCACGGATCGTGCCGGCGAACCCGCCGTCGGCGTCAGCTACGACGCCCCGCCCGCTGGGCGAGCTGAGAGCGGCATCCAGCAGCGCGCGAAGCGAACCCGCGGTGGAGGCCACCGTGCCGCCGCGCTGCAGCAGGTCGCGGGTGACCTCGCCACTGACGGCGCCGGCCCGCACCCAGCCCATCGGCTCGCCGTCGTCACCGACGCAGAGCACCCACGGCTGTCCGATGGCGCGAACCTCGGACGCCGACGTACCGATCGTCACCGTCGGCTCCTTCGTCAGCTCGAGCTCGGGCGCCTCGGCGAACTGCAGGGCGCGGTAGCCGCGGTCGCGGCCGACGAAGCCGGCCACGAAGTCGTCGACCGGGTCGGCCAGCAGCTGCGCCGGGGTGGCGAGCTGCGCGAGGGTGCCGCCGACGCGCAGCACGGCGACCTGGTCGCCGAGCTTGACGGCCTCGTCGATGTCGTGGGTGACGAACAGGATCGTCTTGCCGAGCTCGGACTGCAGACGCAGAAACTCGTTCTGCAGCTGCTCGCGCACCACGGGGTCGACGGCCGAGAACGGCTCGTCCATGAGCATGACGGGCGGGTCGGCAGCCAGCGCCCGCGCCACGCCCACGCGCTGCTGCTGCCCGCCGGACAGCTGGGCCGGGTAGCGCTTGGCGAGGTCGGGGTCGAGCCCGACGCGCTCGATGAGCTCCATCGCCCGAAGGCGAGCGGTCTTCTTGTCGGTGCCGAGGAGGCGAGGCACCGTGGTGACGTTGTCGAGCACGGTGCGGTGCGGGAAGAGTCCGGCGTGCTGGATGACGTAGCCGATGCCACGGCGCAGCTCGGCAAGGGGAAGGTCGGCTGTGTTGCGGTCGTCGATCGTGATGGCGCCCGACGTGGGGTCGATCATCCGGTTGACCATGCGCAGGGTCGTCGTCTTGCCACAACCCGATGGCCCGACGAGCACCGTGATGCGCCCCGTGGGAGCCTCGAGCGAAAGGTTGTTGACCGCGATCGACTCGCCCCCGGAGCCGTCGCCGTACGTCTTGGTCACGCCTTCGAAGCGGATCATGAGTTCCAACGTACCCAAAACAGGTGGTGCGCCCTCGGTCCCGTGTGCACGATCAGGTCTCGAAAGAGACACGACGGCCGAGGCTCAGGCCTCGCGATCGCGGCCCGACCTGATCCGCACGGTCAGAGATCGAGGATGCCGCCCCGGTGCACAGCCGTCTGCACCACGGCGTCGATCTCGTCGACCCGCGTGGATGCCGGCACGTGCGTTCCGTGCCCCGCTTGCCCGCCGTCGCCGGGTGCCCCACCGAGCTCGTCGGCGAACGCGACCTGAACCACCTCGGTCACGAGCCTCGTCCAGAGCCCGGCCCGCAGCAGCATGGCGTGGTCTGACCGGGCGACCCGGATCAGCGCGGCCTCTCTGCCCTGCGCCACCATCTCCTCGACGGTGCGGCGCGAGCCCCACAACGGGCAGATGATGTCGCGGTCGCCGTGGATCAGTACCGTTCGACGGCCTGCGCCTGGGCGGGGGTCGCCCTTCTCGATCCACGGCGAGAGGCCGAGCACGAGCCGGACGTCGGGTTCGTCGCCAAGGTGCAGGGCGACCCGACCGCCCATCGAATGGCCCACCAATGCGATCGGACGGCCGGGGTAGGCGGCGCGAAGCTGCCGGAGGGCCCAACGGGTGTCGAGCAGCGGCGAGGCCTCCTCGCCGTTCCAGCCCCGGTAACGCATCCGGAGCCGGGCCACCGCGATCGGCCCCGGCACCTTGGCGAGGGCCCGCGCGAACGGCAGCATCCGGATGACGTTGTGCGACCACACCCGGTTGGGCTGGCGTCCCTCGACGGCGCCGCCGTGCACCACCAGCACGACGACCCCGGCGTGCGCGGGTCGGGCGTTCCAGGCCAACGAGGCCAACGGCATCCGCCCTGGGTGGGTGGCTGCGTCGGTGTCGGTGTCGCTGACGGCCGCGCTCACACTGGTGAACGGTGGAAGTTCTTGAACGACCGGCTGGCCGTCGGCCCCCGCTGGCCCTGGTAGTGCGAGCCGTATGCCGCTGAGCCGTAAGGGTTCTCGGCCGGCGAGCTGAGCCGGAAGAAGCACAGCTGACCGATCTTCATGCCCGGGTAGAGCATGATCGGCAGCGTTGCCACGTTGCTCAGCTCGAGCGTGACATGGCCTGAGAACCCGGGGTCGACGAAGCCGGCCGTGGCGTGGGTGAGCAACCCGAGCCGGCCGAGCGAGCTCTTGCCCTCGACGCGGGCCGCGAGGTCGTCGGGCAGCGTCACGGCCTCCAGTGACGAACCGAGCACGAACTCGCCCGGATGCAGCACGAAGCTGTCGTCGTCGCCGCTGACCTCGACGAGGCGAGTCAGATCGGGCTGCTCTGCGGCCGGGTCGATGTAGGGGTACTTGTGGTTGTCGAAGAGCCGGAAGTACTTGTCGAGCCGTACGTCGACGCTCGACGGTTGGACCATCTGGGGGTCCCACGGGTCGAGCACGACACGCTCTGCGGCGATCTCGGCCCGAATGTCCTTGTCTGAGAGCAGCACGCCGTCGAGGCTATCGCGCCCGGCCGAACGGTGTCGCAGCCGCTCAGCCGCAGGTGGGGGCTGGGGGCAGGGCGGCCTCGGCGATGATGCTCACCTTCGCCGGCGCGCGCTGGCCGCTGTTGCCCGTACCGAGCTTCTTCTCCCACGAGACGGCTACCCGGCCGTCGGCCGACGCCACGCTGACGTCCTTGCCCACGTCGTAGAGAGCCCCGCTGCGCAGGTCGAGGATGCTGTAGGGCCACGACGCGAACCAGGCCACGTGGTTGCCGCTCGGCTGAAGGAACTGGAACGCGTGCTCGTCCCCGGCCGGCAGCTTGTAACGGACCACGGCGCGCTTCGACGGCTCCCACACACTCAGGGTGGTGTAGTCGGCGCTCCCCCACAGCAGCCGCTCGGGGGTGGCCGCGAGGTGCCCGATGCCGCCCTTCACCGGGAGGTCCCGGGGCAGGGCGACCGGCCGCAGCGTGGCGGCGTCGGCGGCGTGGAGCGACCATTGGCCCTTCGTCAGCTCGCCGTACACGAAGCTTGCGCCCATTGCCACGGGCGGGAAGAGGTTGCCCTGGGCGAGCGTGGAGGTGCGGCCGGTGTCGAGGTCCATGACCTGCACGGCCGACAGGTCGTTGCGGGTGCCGACCGGCTGGGTCCAGGCGACCCGCTCGCCCACCATCGCGGGCTGGGTGGCGCGCCCTTCGCCCTCCCGGTGGTCGGCCGGGGAGCCGGCGATGCGCTTCCGGTTCGCTCCGGAGCGGTCCGCGGCGTAGAGGCTCCACGTCGTCGGGTCGGCAGCGGAGTCGTAGGTCAACCACACCAGATGCTTGGGAGAGGCGATCATCCAGGCGGGCGACGCGTCGGCCGACGTCGTGGCCAGCTTGGCCACGGTCTTGTTCTTGACGTCGACGGCGTAGACGTCACCGTTGGCGCCCCCGAAGCCGAACACGGTCTCCCCCGCGACGGTCAGAGCCTGGAACTGGCCGCCCTCGATGGGTGGTTGCCACCCGGACTCGACGCGCGCCTTGAGCTCGGCGGGTTCCTTCACGAGACAGGCCGCCTCGTTCTTCACCGTGAGCGCCGCGGTCGAACCGGTAGCCGGCCCTGACGGTGCGGGCTGGGTGGTGGCCGAGTCCGTCGCGCTCGGCGTCACCGTGCGCGGTTCGGACGGCGTCCCTGTCCCCGTCGACGGCTCTTGCGTCAGCGTCGCCGACGGAGCGGGCACGCTCGTAGAACAGGCAGACAGCGCGACCGGGCAGGCCATCGCCAGCACCACCACTGCCGCCGGCCGGAGCGCCCGGCGCGTCACCACAGGTAGGCCCAGCCCCCCACGGCCACCAGGAACGTGTCCATCGAGATCCAGCTCCTGGCCGGGATGGGGTAGCCGTAGCCGGTCCACGAGTCGGCGTACCAGACGGTCTTGTTGTTCGTGTTCCAGCCACCGGCGATGACCCAGTGCTCGATCCGCTTCAGGTTCGGGTGCCCCACCAGGTGGGGGCCGCCGGCCACCTCGATGACCCCGGCCGTGACCGGCGTGCGGTAGTCCGCGATGTCGCTCTTGAGGTCAGCGAGGAACTGTGTCTTCTGTGCGCTGGTGGGAGGGTCTGAGATCCACCGGGCCGAGTAGAAGCTCCGGCCGAAGTTCGGCGTCCCCACGAAGTGCCCGAGAGCCGACAGCTCTTCGGTGATGTTCGTCGCCGAGCTGGTGGTCTCACCCAGGTAGGTGGCCACCGCCGACTGAGTCAGGTACGAGCTGCTCGGGCCGGGCACCGTCGCCGACATCTCGACGACCGTCGCCTTGCCGCACGCGCTGGAGGTCTCCTGCCGGCGCTGGGCCATCCAGCCGAGGTAGGAGTAGCCCGGGCCCGACGTCGGGGTGTTCGCCGCCAGCGACATCGGCGACAACGCCACCGCCGACCCGGCGCCGGCCTTCGTTCCGGTGAACTCACCGGTACCGAGCTGCTTTCGCAGCGACGTCAGCCAGGCCCGGTCCTTCACGCCGTCGCCCTGGTAGCCCTGGCTCTTGCGGAAGGCCGCCAGCTCTCGCTCGCTCAGCTTGCCGGCCGGCTTGGCCTTCGCTGTGGCGGCTGGGGTCGCGGGGGTCTGCTGCGTCGACGGCTGCGTCGACGGCTGCGACGTTGCCGGAGCCACCCCGGCGAACAGCGGGTTGCTTCCGGCGGTCGCCAGGTCGGCTGATCCAAGCCCCGTGACCGCCATGGCCAGCGCGGCCGAAGCCGCCATCACCGCTTGGCGGCCTCGGGTACGTCGACGACGGGTCATCAGGGCTCCTTCAGGGGTCGGGAGGCATCCACTCACCGCCGGAGGCGTTGAGACGAACACGGGGTACGAGCTGGTGGGGGCAGGTGGGGCAGATGATGCAGATGGGGTAGATGGGGACAGATGGGGGCACCGCAGGCTAGGGCACCGTTTGGGTGGATATCTAGGGGTTTGGACAAACCTTGACCCGCCCAACACCAAGCCGGGGTGCGAACCGACGGGCTCAGCAGACGGGTGACCGCGGAGCCGAACCCGACGGACGCCACCCCTGCCTCCCGGCGCCCGCGCCTCCTAGGTTTGGGGTCATGAGCCAACCACAGGGGATTGACGAGCAGACCCGCGACTTCGTGACGGCCTTCTCGAAGTTCATGGAGCACGTCCATGCGCTCGCAGACTCCGGCGGCGAGGGCGAGCGACTGTTCGACCGGCTCACCGCTCACCTCGGGCACGACGTGGGGAACCTTCCCGTCGTCGCCGAGCAGATCCCGGTGCACCGGGTCGTCGACGCCGACATCGCCCTCGACGAGATCGCCGAGGGCGAGAAGACCCCGGGAGCGGATGCCGGGTCGACCGTCATCGGCATCGGGGGCGTTGGCGCAGACCTGCGCCACCACATGACGCTGGGCGACCTATTCCAGCAGGGGATGCACAGCATGAGCTTTCGCGTCGGGCAGGTCGACTACGCGAATGCGTCCACCGGCCCGGGGCCCGACGACAAGCGTCAGATCGTCGCCTCCGGCATCCGTCTCTTCTCGTTCGACGGGTCACCCGTCGCGGTGCGCCAGCAGTCGCCCAGCCGACAGTACGGCCGAGAAGAGGGCGCGCTCGAGGTGCTGGCCAACGACCGCGCGACCGCTGACGCACTCATCGGCCGCGGGCACGAGCTGATGGACGAACGCAGCATCCTCAAGGGTCAGGTGATCACCTTCGGCACCGACCCGTACGGGCGCGGCATGGCGGGGTTGAGCTTTCTCGAGCGGCCGACGTTGTCGAGGGACGACATCGTCCTGCCCGGCCACGAGCTCGACAAGGTGGTGGGTCACGTCGTCGACATCGGGGAGCAGCGAGCGCGGCTCCAGGCCCACGGGCAGCACCTCAAGCGGGGGGTGCTGCTCTACGGCCCGCCCGGCACCGGCAAGACGCACACGGTGCGCTACCTGCTCAGCGCCTCGCCCGGCACGACCGCGGTGCTGCTCAGCGGTGGCGCCCTGGAGCACATCCACGCGGCCGCCAAGATCGCCCGCGCCCACCAGCCGGCCATCGTCGTGCTCGAGGACTGCGACCTCGTGGCTGAGGACCGCTCGATCGGCATGGGCACCTCACCGCTGCTCTTCGAGGTGCTCGACGCCCTCGATGGGCTCGACTCCGACGCCGACGTGGCGTTCCTGCTCACGACCAACCGCGTCGACGACCTCGAGGTCGCCCTGTCGCAGCGCCCCGGGCGCGTCGACCTCGCCGTCGAGATCCCGCTGCCCGACGAGGCCGGTCGGCTCGCGCTGCTGCGGCTCTACGGTCGCGACTTGTTCGGCGAGTCGGCCATGGCGGATGCCGCTGCCCGCTCGGCCGGCACGACCGCCTCGTTCGCCAAGGAGCTCGTGCGGCGCGCCGTGCTCATGGCTGCCATCGAGGGCACCGATGGCACCGACCTCACGGACGAGCACCTGACCGCCGCGCTCGATGACCTGTTGTCAGACGCCGAGCACCTGACCCGCAGCCTGCTGGGCGTCGACGCCGGAGACCGCGGCCCGTGCGACCTGCCACCCGGGGCCGGGCCCGGCCTGATGCGTCCACCTCGGCCGCGCCGCGGCGGCGGTTCGAGCGGCGGCGCGGTCGCCTACTCGCCACGCGGCTGACCTGCCCGCCCCACCCTCAGTCGAGTGGCCAGTTCCGTACAGTCGAGTCGCCACCGGACGGCCGCGCTCACGCCACTTCGGCGTCGGTTACACTTTCGGCTCGTGCCACCCACCGGCCTCACGGGTAGCCGCGCGAGCGTAGCTCAATGGTAGAGCGCCAGCTTCCCAAGCTGGATACGCGGGTTCGATTCCCGTCGCTCGCTCCAGACTTCCGCCGTGCACGGCGACGGCTTCGCACGTGTGTCAGCGGGCCCGGTTGACGCCAAGCAGCTACCCTGACGCCGTGGGCACGAGCATGAGGGCCGGTTCCGCAGCCGTCGTCGGCTTGATGGCCCTGATGGCCGGGTGTTCCGGCGCGGGCACCGAGTCGACCGCACCGTCGGCGGCGACCACCCCGTCCATCGCAGCATCGAGCGCCACATCGTCAAGAGGCCCATCCGATCCGACCCCGACGACCCCCGGCGCCACGGCCTCGACACAGATCACGACCTTCCCCCTCGCCGTGGTCACCGGCATCACCAACCTCAAGGCGAACGTCACCGTCGGTCAGCTGCGTGACCTGGCCGCACGTGACGAGCTGGTGATGCCGTGCGGTGTGCGACTAACGGAGCCGAACCTGTCGACGGGCGCGAAGTGCGTCGGAGCCGACAGGATCGTCGAGACCCTGCGCAAGAACCAGAAGCGTGTCGCCCTGCTGCCACCGGGACTGGTGCAGCCCGCGACCAAGGTGCTGTCGATCGCCGGGAAGGGGCCCTACGGGATGTTCGGTCCAGACCTCTTCGGCGACGAGAAGTCGCGAGCGATGAAGTACCCGATCGTCGCCACCACCAGCCCGGACGGACCCGCCCTCGACCCGACGTGGAAGACCTACGACGCGTCTCAGGTCTGGACGATGACCAATCTCGGCAGCCTCTGCGCCGATCGCGGGGCAGCCATCCAAGCGGTGGTGCGCGGCAGGGGCTGGGACTGGGTGTTCGGCGGAGGGACTGCGAAGTATGCCGCTCCCGCCATGGTCGACCCGCCTTACTCGAGGCCGTACCGCACCGTGTCGCCGATCGACACCGGCAACGACGGAGCCACTCCCCAGGTCGTCAAGCGTTCCGACGTCGCCATCGCCGACCACGAGTGCCCCATCGTGCCGAACGAGGGGTGGAAACCGCGGGTCGGAACCCTGACGGTCTTCAGTGTGCCCGAGGCGATCCTGCCGCGGTGGCGAGACACCCTCGGTTTGGACGTCGTCTACCTCGCCGCAAACCACCTGAGCGACAAGGGAACGGCCGGCATTCGGTCGACGCTTGAGCTCATGGACAAGTACCAGATTCCCCGCACCGGCGCCGGCCTCAATCTCGACGAAGCTCTCGAGCCGGCCTATGTCGACGTGGCCGGCGTGAAGGTCGGGTTCGTCGCCTTCAACGACGTGCCCGGCGTGGCAAGGGCCGACGTCGACACCCCGGGAGTCGCCTGGATCACCAAGACCAACATCGAGACGGCCGTGAAGCGTGCCCGCGAGGGCGACGCCGACCTCGTCATCTGCAACCCGCAGTGGTGGGGCGGCGCCGAGTACCACGACGATCTGTGGCCGCTGCAGAAGAAGCAGCTCGGCTGGTTCGACGAGGCCGGCTGCGACCACACCATCGGTTCGGGCACGCATGTGGCCGGCCCGCTGATTCTTCGCGCACGACCGGCCGACGTCAGCGTCGTGCTGTCCAGCCCAGGCAACTACATGTTCGGGCAGGACTGGTGGCAGGAGGTGCAGGAGGGCGTGATCCTCGATCTCACCTTTCGTGGGAAGAAGCTGGTCAACGTCCGGATGCGCCCGACCGTAATGATCAAACAGGCTCGGCCCGCTCTGCTCGACCCCGAAGGCGACGGACGCTACGTCTTGCAGCGAATCTTCAAGTACTCGACGGTTGACTACACGTCGTGATCAACCGCCCACGGGCCGTTGGTCAGCGTCTGACCGGTGGTCGACCGTGGACCTGCTGGTAGCCGTCGAAGCGCGGGTCGAGGGTTCCCTCCCCACCGGTGAGATCGGGCAGCTGCCGCTGCAGGTCGTGCAGCCGGCTCGCCACCAAGCGCACCTCGAGCAGGGCCAGTTCGCCCGTGGCCGTCTGCGTCAGCAGCTCGGCACCCCAGCGGGTGACCAGTCGCACCACGGCGACCGCATCCGGCGCGGGCACCTCGACCATCACTCGAAGCACTGGCTCACAGACCCGTGTGCCCGCCTGTTGCAGCGCCTGACGCATCACGATCGGGGTGAGCTGGCGGTAGTCGTAGGACGTGCTGGTCGGCCCACGCCGTGACGGTGGGCCGTCGGCGACGCTGTAGGCGCACTCCGTGAGGGTCACCAGGGCATCGGTCACCCGCCAGCCGTAGCAACCGTGCTGGAGGGTGCGACGAACGTGCTTCTCGATCGAGGCTGTGAACGCGCTCGAGCTCTTGAACAGGTAGAGCGGCATATCGCGCGCGGGGGTCTCGTTCGCGAACCGCAGGCCCGAGCCCGCCGCACCCGGGGTGAGTCGCAGCCCAATGCTGGCGTGGTAGGGGTTCGAGTCGGTGTTGAGCCGCTCGACCGCCTCACCTGTCTGGCGAGCGCGTTCGACGTGCAGCACCCCGGCATCAGCGAACTCGACCTCGATGCCGTACTCCTCCGCGAGCGTCGACCCGAGCACCTCCTGCTGCACCTGCCCGTACAGCGACACCGTGGGGAGGCCGTCGTCACCGGTGCGCACGTCAATGAGCGGGTCCTGGTCGGCCAGCTCGTCCAGCGCCGTGCGCAAGGCCGGGCCCTGCTCGGGCCGCACTACGGTGACCGAAGCCTCGAGAGTCGGCGGGGCGAAATGATGCTCTTGGATGCCGCCCGGCTCACCGAACGCGTCGCCGACCCGCACCGTCCTGAGGCCGTGCAGTCGCCCGATCTGCCCCGCCGTGACGATGTCGGTACGCCGCCAGCGGCCGGTCTCGAACACCTCCACCGCTGATACCTTGCCCATCCGGCCACCGGGCAGGGCCAGTCGCTGACGTGGCCGTGTTGACCCGTCGAACATCCGCACGTAGGCCACTTTCTCGCCGGCCAGGCTGCGTTCGATCTTGAACACCCGACCGGAGGGTGGAGCGTCCGCATCGGCCCGGGATGCCGGCAGCAGGGCCGCGATCCCCGCCATCAGCTCAGGAACGCCGGTTCCGGTCGTGGCCGACCCGGCGTACACCGGATGGAGCAGGGTCGACCTGGTCTGCCCAGCCAGCGCCGCTGCCAGCTCGCGCCCCGAGGGGCTTCGACCCTCGACGTACGCCGCCAGCCAGGTGTCGTCGTGCTCGGCGAGCGCAACGGCCTCCCGGTCACGGAAGGCAGCGTCTCGACGGTCACACAGGGAGAACCGGGCCCGGCGGGTGCCGAGAGCGGACACGGTGCCCATCATCACCACATCCGGCGTCAGTCGGGCCCTGATCGCGGCCAAAACCGCGTCGACGTTCGCACCGACACGGTCGACCTTGTTGACGAACACCAACGTCGGTACCCTCAGCCGCTGCAGGGCCCGCATCAAAATTCGCGTCTGTGGCTGAACGCCTTCGACCGCCGAGAGCACGAGCACGGCACCGTCGAGCACCGAGAGAACCCGCTCGACCTCGGCGATGAAGTCAGGGTGACCGGGGGTGTCGACGACGTTGACCGTGAGGTCACCGAGCGGGAACGACACGACCGCGGCCTTGATAGTGATGCCGCGTCGTCGCTCAAGGGCGAGGGTGTCGGTCGAGGTGGTTCCGGAGTCGACCGACCCGGGCTCGTCGATAACTCCGGCGAGATGCAGGAGCCGCTCGGTCAGAGTGGTCTTGCCGGCATCGACGTGGGCGAGGATGCCCAGGTTGAGCGAACGTGAAGGCACGCGTGATCCCTTGTCAGAAGTGGAAGCAGGGCGAGCTGTATGCGCGAACCTCGCATCTGCCTGCCTCCTTCCGGGATCTGTCGTGTGGCCTTCCGAACGCGCTGACCGTACGCCCGCCGCCGGGCCCGTCGCCAGCCCTTTTCGGTTGTCCGCCCGTGGCCCGTGAGGAGAAGCGCCACAACGGGTAGTGAGATAGTGAAGCAGGCTGCAGTGACCGTCTCGGTTGCATGACGATCGCAGTCATCGAACACGACGAAGGGAACGCATATGGGACTCATGGACAAGGCCAAGAACGCCATGGAGGACATGACCGGCAAGGGCAAGGAAGCCGCTGGCAAGGCCACCGACGACCAGAGCCTCGAGGCCGAGGGCAAGACCGACCAGGGCAAGGCCGACCTCAAGAACGCCGGCGAGAACGTCAAGGACGCCTTCGACCACTGAGTGTGTCGCGGCGGCTGACGCCGCACCCGAACGCCCCGGATCCGCGCTTCACCGCCGTGGTCCGGGGCGTTCGAACACCGTAGGCCGACCCCTCACCATTAACGGTCCGAGGGCGCGTCCGATTTCACCGACGCTGACCGAGCCGCTAACATCGGTGTGCAATGCGGGTGTAGTTCAGTAGCAGAACAGCCTCCCTCCAGGAGGAAGACGTACGTGCGATTCGTGCCACCTGCTCCAGTTGCGAAGGGCCCGGTCACCTCGACCGGGCCCTTCGTTGTCGCCGGCCGAGCCGCCACTACCTCGCCTACCGATCGTGCCCGTCTGTTGCCATCGTTGGGGGCACGTGGTGCTCTGGGGTTGCCGAGCACGACCCTCGCCCGATGGAAGAGGCCCGATGATTCGCCGCATCCTCGCCAACTGCACCGTCTCGGATCTGGGCCGTGCCGAGCGGTGGTATGCCCTCCTGTTCGATCGCGAGCCAGACGCCCGCCCCATGGGCGGCCTGATCGAGTGGCACCTCGGCGAGACCTTCGGCCTGCAGGTGTGGTCTGAGCCTGCCCGTGCCGGAAAGTCGTCGGTGGTTCTCGATGAGACCGACCTCGATGCGGCCGCGTCACGACTGACCGCGGCCGGCCTCCACCCCGACGGGCCGGCGCGCGGCGGCGGCGAGCGCATCCTGCAGCTCACAGACCCCGACGGAAACCGGATCGTCGTCACCGGAGCCTGACCAGACGCGTCGGTCTCGACTCAGCGTTCGATGCCGTGCTTTGTAGTGACCCGAGGCCTTCGCGAGGGCGAGCTGGGCTCTCAGGTCATCGGCGCCGTCGGCAGCGGCAAGACGCACCAACAGCTTGCTGGCCGCCGTGCCACCGATAACGCAGACGAGCCGGCCGCCGCGCATGATACGGATCCCGCCCGACTTGGTCTCGCTCGGTCGTAGGGGTCTTCGGCCAGGCCGCGGGGGGTCTCCATGCGGTCATTCCACCGCACCACCACCGTGCGGCGCCTTCGAGATCTCCGTCACGGCGAGTTGTGGCCTTCGGCCCTTGCCTCCATTACTGACCGGTAGCATGATGGAGTGACCGGCCAGTAACTTTGGCAGCAAGCACGCCCCGACCCGCACGTCGAGTGGCGCAGGAGTGAGTGGAGGACACCATGGGCCACTACAAGAGCAACGTCCGAGACCTCGAGTTCAACCTCTTCGAGGTGTTCGGGCGCCAAGACGTTCTCGGCACCGGCATCTACGCCGAGGTCGACGTCGACGCTGCGAAGGACATCCTGCACGAGGTGGCGCGCTTAGCCGAGCACGAGCTGGCCGACAGCCTGCTCGACAGCGACCGGCATCCGCCCGTCTACGACCCGACCACGCACTCGGTGACCATGCCCGCGTCGTTCAAACGGTCGTTCAAGGCCTACGTCGACGGCGACTGGGGAAACCTCGATGTACCGGCCGAGCTGGGCGGCATGGTCGTGCCCGCCTCCCTGCGCTGGTCGGTCGCCGAGATGGTGTGCGGCGCCAACCCGGCCGTGCACATGTTCGCGGCCAGCTACTCGTTCGCCAGCCTCCTGTACTACCTGGGCACCGACGACCAGAAGAAGCTCGCGCAGCACGTCGTAGACCACGCCTGGCACGCCACCATGGTGCTCACCGAGCCGGATGCCGGCAGCGACGTGGGCGCCGGGCGAACCAAAGCGGTGCAGCAGCCCGACGGTAGCTGGCACATCACCGGCGTGAAGCGGTTCATCTCCTCCGCCGAGAGCGACATGGTCGACAACGTCGTGCACTTCGTGCTCGCCCGCCCCGAGGGAGCCGGCCTCGGCACCAAGGGCCTCAGCCTCTTCGTCGTGCCGAAGTTCCATGTCGACCTCGAGACCGGCGACATCGGCGAGCGCAACGGCGCCTACGTGACGAACCTCGAGCACAAGATGGGCCTCAAGGTCAGCACCACCTGCGAGGTCACCTTCGGCGAGCACGAGCCGGCGGTCGGCACGTTGCTCGGC
>JBBSTU010000019.1:0-32430 GCA_038235595.1 Actinomycetales bacterium
AGCGCCAGCGAGCCGGCTCGGGTCACGGCCTTCGTGCACGGCCGCGTGCAGGGGGTCGGCTTCCGCTGGTGGACCAGGTCTCGGGCGCTCGAGCTCGGGCTCGTCGGGCATGCGCGCAACATGGGCGACGGCAGGGTGGAGGTGGTGGCCCAGGGCCGACCCGACGCGCTGGAGCGGCTGGTCGACCTGCTGGGGGAGGCGCCCACGACCACCGGTAGGCCCGGCCTGGTGGAGTCGGTGGTGGTGCAACGCGCCGGTCCGAAAGACGGGATCACCGGGTTCGCCCCGCGCTGAGCGACCTACGCTGGGCCGATGAGCCATCCGATGAGCCATCCGATGAGCCATCAGGTGAGCGACGACACCACCGTTCCGGCCGAGCTGCTGCGCCTGCGCAGCAGCATCGACAACATCGACGCTGCGCTCGTACACCTGCTGGCAGAACGCTTCAAGGCCACCCAGCAGGTGGGGGTGCTCAAGGCGGAGAAGAGCCTGCCCCCCGCCGACCCCGAGCGTGAGGAGCGCCAGATCACCCGGCTGAGGGCCCTGGCCGACGAGGCCGGGCTCGACCCGGTCTTCGCCGAGAAGTTCTTGAACTTCGTCATCGCGGAGGTCATCCACCACCACGAGCGCATCGCCTCGGGCCAGGAGTAGGCCCAGTCGCCCGGGTTCGCCCGGGGTCTCGCCGTCCCACGGGGCCCTGACCTCCGCGGGTGGGGGCGCTTCGGCGAGTAGCCTGACAGCGATCTTCGCCGGCAACTCAAAGGACACTCGGGCGCGTGTACGTCAAGAGCCTCACCCTGAAGGGCTTCAAGTCCTTCGCCTCGGCGACTCACCTTCGCCTCGAGCCGGGTATCACGTGCATCGTGGGTCCCAACGGCTCGGGCAAGAGCAACGTCGTCGACGCGCTCGCCTGGGTGATGGGGGAGCAGGGCGCCAAGTCGCTGCGCGGCGGCAAGATGGAGGACGTCATCTTCGCCGGCACCGCCGGGCGGCCACCGCTCGGGCGAGCCGAGGTGGCCCTGACCATCGACAACACCGACGGGGCCCTTCCGATCGACTACAGCGAGGTGACGATCGCCCGCACCATGTTCCGCAACGGCGGGTCGGACTACTCGATCAACGGCACCTCGTGCCGCCTCCTCGACGTGCAGGAGCTGCTGTCTGACAGCGGTATCGGCCGTGAGATGCACGTCATCGTCGGGCAGGGGCAGCTCGACACCGTGCTGCGGGCCACCCCCGAGGAGCGCCGCGGGTTCATCGAGGAGGCGGCCGGCGTTCTCAAGCACCGCAAGCGCAAGGAACGCGCGCTGCGCAAGCTCGAGACGATGGAAGCCAACCTCACCCGGGTCGCCGACCTCACGGGTGAGATCCGCCGCCAGCTGGGACCCCTCGGGCGTCAGGCCGAGACCGCGCGCAAGGCGGCCATGGTTCAGGCGGACGCCAGAGACGCCCGGCTCAGGCTGCTGGCCGACGACCTGGTGCAGCTCACCTCGACCCTCGAGCAGGAGGTCGCCGACGAGTCGGCCCTGATCACCCGCCGTACCGAGGTCGAACAGGCTCTGGGCGAGCTCGCGAACCGCCTCGGCGCCCTCGAGGCCGAGGCCGAGGCGGCCCGGCCGGCGCTCAGCAGGGCCCAGGACGACTACGTCGCCCTGGGCCGGCTCGTCGAGCGGCTGTCCGCCACCCGCTCGCTGGCCGCCGAACGGGTTCGGCTCCTCCGCGACGAGGAGGGCACGCCAGAAGCCGGCGGCGGCGCCCGCGACCCCGAGCAGCTGCGCAGCCAGGCGGCGCAGGTGCGCGAACAGGAGCAGTCGCTGCTCGCCGAGATCGCGGGAGCTGCCGCTGACCTCGAGGTCGCCGTGGCCACCAGGGCGGCAACTGAGCAGAAGCAGGCCGAAGAGACGACCCGGCTGGCCCGGGCCTCCCGCGCAGCGGCCGACCGCCGCGAAGGCCTGGCCAAGCTCGGTGGCCAGGTCGGGGCCGCAGCGTCGCGGATCGAGGCTCGCCAGGCCGAGATCGGTCGTCTGCGCACCAGCATCGCCGCCTCGCAGGCCCGGGCCACGGAGGCCGAGCGCGAGTGGAGCCGGCTGGAGGCGGGAGTGGCCCACGACGAGGAGGGTGAGCAGGGACTCGACGCGGCCTACGAGTCGGCGGCGGCCCTGCTCGAGGAGGCGGAAGCCGAGGTGGCCCAGCACACCGAGGCCGAGACCGCCGCCGACCGGGTCCGCACCACCGCGGGGGCCCGCGTGGAAGCGCTCGAGCTGAGCCTGAGCCGTAAGGACGGCGCCGCGGCCCTGCTCGCGGCCACTGACGAACGGCACGGCATCCTCGGTTCGGTGGCCGCGCTGGTCACGGTCGAGCCCGGCCTCGAGACCGCGGTCGCGGCGGCGCTCGGCCGGGCCGCAGAGGCCCTCGCCGTGCAGTCCCTCGATGCGGCCGGCACTGCGCTCGACGCCTTGCGGGCCGGTGACGACGGCCGGGTGATGCTGCTCGTGAGCGAGTCGGCCGACTCTCCCGACCCGTCTGGCTGGCCCGTCGTCAGTGCCCGCTGGGCGCGCGACGCGGTGCAGTGTCCGGATGCCGTCAGGCCCGCGGTCGACCGCGTGCTCGACCGCGTGGCCCTCGTCGACGACTCGGCGTCTGCTCGGCGGCTCGTGCTCGAGCACCCAGGTGTCACGGCGGTGACCCCCGACGGCGACGTCTACGCACCGGGCACCGCCTGGGGGGGCAGCACGTCGGCGCCCAGCCTCATCGAGCTGCAGGCCGCCCTCGACGAAGCCCGCGCACGAGTGGCGACGGCCACGAGCGAGGGCGAGCGAGCCCGGTTCGCCGGTGCGGCCGCCCGCTCCCGGCGCGACGAGCTGAACGAGACGGTCGAGGCCACCCTCGAGCGTCTGCACGAGAGCGACGCCCGGATGTCGGCCATCGCCGAGCAGCTCGGATCGCTGGGGCAGTCGCTGCGCAGCGCCCGGGCCGAGGTGGAACGCACCGAGCAGGCGCTGGCCGTCGCAGAGGCCGCCCTCGAAGCCGACCAGGCCCAGCACGCCGCCCTCGCCGAACGGCTCGAGGCGGCCAGTGCTGAGGGCGTCGACGAGGCCGAGCCCTCGACCGGGGAGCGTGACCGTCTCGACGAGGCGGCCCGAGCCGCGCGGACGGCCGAGACCGAGCTGCGCCTGGCGCTGCGCACTCGCGAGGAGCGGGCGCGTGCCCTCAAGGAGCGTGCCGATGCGCTCGAACGTGGCGCCCGCCACGAGGAGGAGACCCGGGCCCGGCTGGCCGCCCGCCTCGAGCGTCGACGGCGCGAGGCCGAGGTCGCCGAGGCGGTCGGGGTGGCAGCGCGCTACGCGCACGAGCTGCTCACGGTGTCAGCCGACGAGGCGGCTCGCGTGCGCGCCGAGGGGGAGGCCGCCCGCACGTCCCGCGACGCCGAGCTGGCGGTCGTGCGCCGAGACGCCGCGACCTTGCAGAACGAGCTGCGCGAGCTGACCGACTCGGTGCACCGCGACGAGGTCGCGCGCACCCAGCAGCGGTTGCGCATCGAGGCGTTGCACACCAGAGCCGTCGACGAGCTGGGCATCTCGCCGGACGCGCTCGTCGACGAGTTCGGGCCGCACCAGCCGGTGCCTTTCGTGCCCGACCCCGACGCGGAGCCCGGTGTGGAGCCGCGTGAGCCGGTGGCGTTCGTGCGCGCGGTGCAGGAGAAGCGGCTGCGCGCCGCCGAACGCCGGTTGGGGGCGCTCGGGCGCATCAACCCACTGGCCCTGGAGGAGTTCTCGGCGCTCGAGGAGCGGCACAAGTTCCTCACCGAGCAGCTCGAAGACCTCCGGAGCTCCAAACGCGACCTGCTCGACATCATCAAGGAGGTCGATGACCGCGTCGAGAAGGTCTTCGCCGAAGCCTTCGCCGACACGGCCGTGCAGTTCGAACGGGTCTTCCAGCGACTCTTCCCCGGAGGAGAGGGAAGGTTGCTGCTGACCGACCCGTCGAACATGCTGACGACCGGTCTCGAGGTCGAGGCCAGACCGCCGGGCAAGAAGATCAAGCGGCTCTCGCTGCTTTCCGGCGGTGAGCGTTCGCTGGTGGCGGTGGCCTTGCTGGTCGCGATCTTCAAGGCTCGGCCCTCGCCGTTCTACATCATGGACGAGGTGGAGGCGGCGCTCGACGACGCCAACCTCGGGCGCTTGATCACGCTGTTCGAAGAGCTGCGCGACAGCTCGCAGCTCATCGTCATCACGCACCAGAAGAAGACGATGGAGATCGCCGACGCCCTCTACGGCGTCAGCATGCGTGGCGACGGTGTGACGACGGTCGTGTCGCAGCGTCTGCGCGACGTGGCCGACCGACCCGCCTGAACGGGATCCGGCTGCCGGTTCGGCGCGAAGGTCACCCGCGTAGGTCACGAGGATGTGACAAATCGGATACGAATGGGCTTCTGTCACGCGAGCGGGTTTGCGTCCCATTTGTCACGTGCGTCACTCTGACCCCATGGCCCTCCTCATCATCGCGATGCTCGTCGTCGTCGTGCTCGGTGTCACCGTCGTCGGCGTGGTCGCCGTTCCCGCCCACCGCGACGGCCGAGACCTGCTCACCCGCAAGGGCGAGACCGTGGCACGCTCGGCGCGCCGCCGGGTGTCTGCGGTGACGCACAAGCCGCTTTCGCGTACCCCCTGACCAGAGGGCGTTTCACTCCCCGGCGCAGCCGCCGGGAGCGTCTCCGCGCCATGGTTGGATGACTGCGTGGACACCGTCTGGATCTATATCGTCATCGCCGCGGCCATCGTGGTCGGCGCCGTCAGCTACGGGGTCTCCCTCCTTCGAGGGCGAGACTCGAAGACCCTGGAGCGTGAGGCCCCCCCGGCGCCCGTGGCGCCCCCGGCGAGCGCACCGCCGCAGGGTGACCGGGCCCAGGGCTCTGCCGACGACCGGTCGGTGGTGGCCACCTCACCGACGTCCGCCTCGACGCAGGCCGAGCCTGAGCCTGAGCTGCCGGAGGCGGCCCCCGAGCCGGTTCCCTCCCTCGAACGGCCGGAGTCGGCACGAGGCCGCCTGCAGCGACTGCGGGCCCGGCTGGCCCGCTCGAACTCCGCCCTCGGCAAGGGTCTGCTCGCGCTGTTGTCTCGCGGCGGGCTCGACGAGGAGGCCTGGGAGGAGGTCGAGGACACCCTCATCGCCTCCGACCTCGGGGTGGAGGCGACGACCGAGCTCGTCGACGCGTTGCGTCGTCGGGTCACCGTCGACGGCACGACCGACGAGGCCACCGTGCGCCGCTGGCTCAAGGAGGAGCTGCTTGCCCTGGTGCAGCCCGACCTCGACCGCCGCATCGCGTCCTCTCGGGTCGGTGACCGGCCGGCTGTCATCCTCGTCGTCGGCGTCAACGGCACCGGCAAGACCACCACCGTCGGCAAGCTCGCGCGCGTGCTCGTGGCGGAAGACCGCGACGTGCTGCTCGGTGCGGCCGACACCTTCCGCGCCGCCGCGGCCGAGCAGCTCACCACGTGGGGTGACCGCGTCGGTGTGCCGACCGTTCGCTCCGACAAGGAGGGCGCCGACCCCGCTGCGGTGGCCTTCGACGCGGTGAAGGCCGGCATCGAGAACGAGGTCGACGTCGTCATCATCGACACGGCTGGCCGACTCCACAACAAGGTCGGGCTGATGGACGAGCTCGGAAAGATCAAGCGCGTCATCGAGAAGCAGAGCGAGATCGACGAGGTGCTGCTCGTGCTCGACGCGACCACGGGCCAGAACGGCCTGCAGCAGGCCAAGGTCTTCGCGCAGGCGGTCAACGTCACGGGCATCGTGCTGTCCAAGCTGGACGGCACCGCCAAGGGCGGCATCGTGGTGGCGGTGCAGCGCCAGCTGGGGGTGCCGGTCAAGCTCGTGGGTCTCGGCGAGGGCCCCGATGACCTGGCGCCGTTCGACGCCGAGGCCTTCGTCAGCGCCATCATCGACTGACGCCGGGCCTGAGGATCGAGTGAGCGCCAGCGAGGGAGGACCGGAGGGCTCGTTGCGTCGGTCGCGTAGGTACGACTGACGCCGGGCCCTTGTGGTCGAGTGGCCACTTTCGTACAGCCGTGAAGGCCAAGCGGGCCCGAAACACGCTGCTAACACGCCGCCGCGATTGCTTACACGGGCGTAACAGTCGCCGCGACGAACCGAAACCACGCACCGACATCGTCATCACCCATGAGCGCAAACACTTTCGTGACGGCCGACCTGCCGTTCACCGACAGCGGCAACACGGCCTGGGTCCTGGCCGCGGCCGCCCTCGTGCTGTTCATGACTCCGGGCCTCGCCCTCTTCTACGGCGGCATGGTTCGCACCAAGAGCGTGCTCAACATGATGATGATGTCGTTCATCACCATGGGCACCGTTGGCACGGTGTGGATCCTCTGGGGCTACAGCGAGACGTTCGGCAACGACGTGGGCGGTGGCCTGATCGGCAACCCGTTCGAGCATTTCGGTCTCTCGGGCGTTCTCGACGCCATCTACGGCTACGTGCCCGCTGACGCGGCTGCGGGCACGGCGGCATCCGGCGGCATCCCGGGTGGGGCGTTCGTCGCCTTCCAGGTCGTCTTCGCCATCATCGCGGTGGCCCTGGTCTCCGGCGCGGTCGCCGACCGGGCCAAGTTCACCACCTGGACGGTCTTCACCGTCGTCTGGGCGACCCTGGTCTACTTCCCGGCCGCCCACTGGGTGTTCGCCTTCAACGGCTTCGCGGCCGAGACCGGCGGATGGATCGCCAACAAGGCCGAGGGGCTCTTCCTGGGCGGCGTCGGTGCCTACGACTTCGCCGGTGGAACGGCCATCCACATCAACGCGGGGGTCGCCGGGCTAGCCCTGGCGATCCTGCTGCGTAACCGGGTCGGCTGGCCGAAGGAGGCGATGCGTCCGCACAACCTGACGCTCGTCATGATCGGCGCCGGCATCCTCTGGTTCGGCTGGTTCGGCTTCAACGCCGGTTCGGCACTGGGGGCCGGCACGCTGGCCGCGGGGGTCTGGGTCAACACCCTCGGCGCCACCTGCACGGCCATGCTCGGCTGGCTGCTCACCGAGAAGATCCGTGACGGTCACGCCACCTCCCTCGGCGCGGCCTCGGGCGTCGTCGCCGGGCTCGTCGCGATCACGCCGGCCTGCGCCACGGTCTCGCCCTGGGGGGCGCTCGTGGTGGGTCTGATCGCCGGCGTCGGCTGCGCCCTCGCGGTCGGTCTGAAGTTCCGGTTCGGCTTCGACGACAGCCTCGACGTCGTCGGCGTGCACCTCGTCGGAGGCCTGATCGGCACCCTGCTCATCGGCTTCTTGGCCGACGCCACCAACAGCCCCACCGGCGCGGCTGGTGTCGAGATGAACGACGGGCTTTTCTTCGGTGGCGGCTTCGGTCAGCTCGGAGCCCAGGCGATCGGCGCCTTCGCGGTGCTGGTCTACTCGTTCGTGATCACGTTCGCCATCGGCTGGGTGCTGCACAAGACCATGGGCTTCACCGTGGCCAAGGAGGACGAGGTCAGCGGCATCGACCTGGTCGAGCACGCCGAGACCGCCTACGACCTGGCCTCCTTCGGCGGCTCACGCGCCGGCGGTGGCGGGGGAGGAGGCTTCGTGGCCTCCCGCACACAGCCTGTCACCACCGACGTGCCCGCCGAACCGACCACCAAGGAAGAGGCGACCCGATGAAGCTCATCACCGCCATCATCAAGCCGCACCAGCTCGACGAGGTCAAGGAGGCCCTGGAAGCCTTCGGTGTGGCCGGCATGACGATCAGTGAAGCCAGCGGCTACGGCCGTCAGCGCGGACACAGTGAGGTCTACCGCGGAGCCGAGTACACGGTCGACTTCGTGCCGAAGGTACGCCTCGAGGTGCTGGTCGACGACGTCGACGGCTCAGACGTTCTCGAGGTGATCCTCAAGGCCGCCCAGACCGGGCGGATCGGCGATGGGAAGATCTGGTCGATGCCGGTCGAGGAGGTCGTGCGGGTGCGCACCGGCGAGCGAGGCGTGGACGCCCTCTGACATGACGGACGTGACGGCACGACGGCTCGACCTGGCTGGAACTCGAAGCTTCGCAGCGCCCGGCGCGGGCCCCACCCGCCGCCGGGCGCTGGCGGAGTTCGGATTCGGCTGGCTCCAGCAGCTCTGGCGTGATGCCTGCGCCGGTCGGCGCCACGAGGGGGTGGCCCTGGCCGCCGTCGGCTCGCTCGCTCGTGGCGACGGCGGGCCCCTCAGCGACTACGACCTCGTGCTCCTGCACCATCCTCGTGGCCTCGCGGGCAAGGAGGTCGCCGCCTTTGCCGACCAGCTCTGGTACCCCATCTGGGATGCCGGTGTGCGTCTCGACCACAGCGTGCGCACGGTGGCCGAGTGCCGGGCCGTCGCCACCGACGACCTCTCGGCTGCGGTGGGTCTGCTCGACCTGACTCACGTGGCCGGAGACGCGGACGTCGTCAACGCGGCCCGCTCAACCGTCGCGCACGACTGGCGCGCCAACGCCCGCACCCGGCTGCCGGAGATGCGGGAGTCGGTCATCGCTCGCCACGCCAGGCAGGGCGACCTGGCCCATCTCATCGAGCCCGACCTCAAGGAGGCCCACGGCGGTCTTCGCGACATGTCGGTCCTCCGGGCCCTGACGTCCGCGTGGCTCACCGACCGGCCCCACGGAGAGGTCGATGCGGCTCACGAGCGCATCCTCGATGTGCGCGACGCAGTTCACGTCGTCACCGGCCGCGGGCGTGACCGCCTCACCCGTGACGACCACGACGCCTGTGCAGCGCTGCTCGGATACACCGACTCCGACGACCTGCTGACCGACGTGTCCACCTCGGCCCGCACCATCGCCTACGCCGTCGACGGCACGTTGAGGCGCGCACTGCAGTCGCAGCGGGCCCGGACCCTGCGGGTCGGGCCTCGCCGGCCGCAGCTCGCCCCCCTCGGCTACGGCCTGTACCGGCACGACGGTGAGGCGGTGCTGGGCCCGTCTGCCGACCTCGCGAGCGACCCGGTCATCCCCCTGCGGGCCGCCCTTGTGGCCGCGCGCGGCGGCATCCCCCTCTCGCCGACGACACTGCGCAACCTCGCCGAGCACTCACCAGCGCTGCCCGACCCGTGGCCAGAGGTGGCCCGCAACCTCTTCGCCGACCTGCTCGCGTCGGGCCCTGGCCTGGTCAACGTGTGGGAGGGGCTCGACCTGGCCGGCGTCATCGAAAGATGGATCCCCGAGTGGGCGGCGGTGCGCAGCCGCCCCCAGCGCAACGCGGTACACCGGCACACGGTCGACCGTCACCTCATCGAGGCGGTGGTGGCGGCGAGCGGGATGGTGCGCGACGTGGCCCGTCCCGACCTGCTCATGCTGGCCGCGCTGCTCCACGACATCGGCAAGGTTCCCGGCACGACCGACCACTCGGTGACCGGCGCCCGGATCGCCGACACCGTGCTGAGACGCATCGGTGTGACGGATGCCGACCGGACGGTCGTCGTGCGCCTCGTGCGCGAGCACCTCACGCTGGTCGACCTGGCGACCCGGCGCGACCCCGAGGAGCCGGCCACCATCGCGATCCTCACCGAAGCCGTCGGGGGGTCTCTGACCACCCTCGAGCTGCTGCGGGCCCTCACCGAGGCCGACGCGTCGGCGGCCGGTCCGAAGGCGTGGACCGACTGGCGGGCCGGTCTCGTCGCGCGCCTGTATGCGGCCGGACGGGCGGCCCTGGAGGCCAGCGACCGTGGCGAGGCGCCCCGGGCGGTCGAGCCCCTGGAGACGTTGCGACTCTCCGAGGAGGCGGCCGGGCGGGTGGCGGTCGGTGAGCCATGGGTCACGGTCACCTCGCTGGGGGGTGCACACCGTGTCGACATCATCGACCGTGACCGCGCCGGCCTCTTCGCCGACACCGCGGGTCTGCTTGCCGCCCAGGGGTTCGTGGTGCGCTCGGCCACTCTGCGCACCGTCGACGGGCTGGCCGTCAACGAGTGGTGGGTGGAGTCGCCCGGTGGTGAGACCCCGCTGTCACCGCTCATCGCCCGTGACCTCGTTCGCGTCGCCTCCGGAGACCGGGCCCCGCTCGGAAAGGCTTCGCGCCGTAGGGGCACCGGTGCGCCGACGTCGGCGACCCGCTCGGTCGGCTCGCCCGACGGCGCCCGTGCCCTCGTGGTCAGCAGCGCCTCCGACACCGCCACCGTCATCGAGGTGCGAGCCTCCGACCGGCCTGGCCTGCTGCAGGACATCGGCATCACCTTGGCGCGTGCGGCGTTGTCGGTGCGATCGGCGCACATCGCCACCTACGCCGGTCAGACCCTCGACACCTTCTACGTGACGGAGTTCGGAGGGGGTCGACTCGCTCCGGCCCGGGCGGCCCAGGCCGTCGCCATGATCATCGACACCTGCGACCTCTGAGGTCACGGCCGCCTTCTGGCCGCCTCCCGGTCAAGGCGTGGCCTCGGGGAGGCGGCTGAACGGCATCCGCACGAGGTTCGGCTCGCCCGACCGTGGTCGCCGAATCGGCGTGCGGGCCCGCACCGGATAAAGTTGCGCGGGTGTTCGCATCCCTGTCTGACCGGCTGACCGCCACCTTCAAGAACCTGCGCGGCAAGGGCCGCCTGACGGAGTCCGACGTCAACGCGACGATCCGTGACATCCGCATGGCGCTGCTCGATGCCGACGTCGCCCTGCCCGTCGTCAAGCGGTTCACCGGCAAGGTGCGCGAGCGCGCGCTCGGGGCCGAGGTGAGCCAGGCGCTCAACCCCGCGCAGCAGGTCGTCAAGATCGTGCAGGAGGAGCTCGTCGCCATCCTCGGCGGGCAGACCCGGCAGCTCGAGCTGGCCAAGGTGCCGCCGACCGTCATCATGCTCGCCGGCCTGCAGGGGTCGGGCAAGACCACCTTCGCCGGCAAGCTCGGCCGGTGGCTGAAGGACAAGGGCCACACCCCGATCCTCGTGGCGGCCGACCTGCAGCGCCCGAACGCGGTCACCCAGCTCGAGGTCGTGGGAGAGCGGGCCGGCATCCCCGTGTACGCGCCCGAGCGCGGCAACATGGGCGGCCACGACGCGGTGCTCGGCACGGGGGAGGGCACCGCGAGCTTCGGCGACCCGGTTGCCGTCTCGCGTCTCGGGATCGAGCACGCCAAGGCGCGCCAGCACGACGTCGTCATCGTCGACACCGCAGGCCGGCTCGCGGTCGACGAGAACCTCATGCAGCAGGCTGCTGACATCCGCGCGGCGATCAACCCCCACGAGGTGCTCTTCGTCCTCGACGCGATGATCGGGCAGGCCGCCGTCGAGACGGCGCAGGCCTTCCACGAGGGCGTGGCCTTCACCGGTGTCGTGCTGTCGAAGCTCGACGGTGACGCTCGAGGTGGTGCGGCGCTGTCGGTGGCCGAGCTGACCGGCGAGCCGATCATGTTCGCCTCGACCGGTGAGAAGGTCACCGACATCGAGGTGTTCCACCCCGACCGGATGGCCAGCCGCATCCTCGACATGGGCGACGTGCTCACGCTCATCGAGCAGGCCGAGAAGGCCTTCGACAAGCACGAGGCCGACGAGATGGCCCGCAAGTTCCTCGCCGAGGAGGACTTCACCTTCGAGGACTTCCTCCAACAGATGAACGCCATCAAGAAGATGGGCTCGCTCAAGGCGATGCTCAAGATGATGCCGGGCATGCAGGGGATGCGCGAGCAGCTCGACGCCTTCGACGACCGGGAGTTCGACCGCGTCGAGGCCATGGTGCAGTCGATGACCAGGTTCGAGCGCACCCACCCGAAGCAGATCAACGGCTCCCGCCGCGCCCGCATCGCCAAGGGTTCTGGGGTGACCGTGACCGAGGTCAACCAGCTGCTGGTGCGCTTCGGCGAGGCCCAGAAGATGATGAAGTCGATGGCTCGCGGTGGGGGCGGTGGCCTGCCCGGGATGCCGGGCCTTCCCGGTTCGGGCAAGCGGGGCCGCTCGCAGCAGCCGCAGCGCAAGAAGAGCAGGAGCGGCAACCCGGCGAAGCGTGCCGCGGACGAGCGCGCTGCCGCCGCCAAGGCCGCGGCCGGACCCTCGTCGACGGCCGGTGGGGCGTTCGGCGGTGCCGGTGTTGGCGGCGCCGACGCCCAGGGCGCCGATCCGATGGCCGACTTCGACCCTGCCAACCTGCCCAAGGGCTTCGAGAAGTTCCTCGGCGGCCGCTGACCGCGGGCGCCTGCCGCCATCAGTCTGCGGATCAGTCTGCGGATGGTGCTGTTCTGACTGCACCATTCGCAGACTGATCCGCAGCTTGATGGGTCATCCGGCTGTCCACACCCCGTGCGAAGCTCACGAGTCCCTCCACAGGACGCCGGTGGGCCGACCCGCCTTGGCGGTCATGGCCTGATGCTCAGGCCATGCAGCTTCCCGATGAGATCCGGCAGCTCGCCGAAGCCCAGCTCGGCCTGGTGACCCGTCGACAGCTGAATGCCGCAGGAGTGCCCGCGGGGCTGACCCGTTGGCACTCGGCCGACCGCTGGAGGTCGCTCCTACCTGGGGTGCTCATGCTCAACACCGGCCTCCCGTCACCCGACCAGCAGCTGCTGGCGGCGTTGCTCTACGCAGGCCCGCAGTCGTGGTGGGCTGGAGCGACGGCGAACGCCCGCCATGCTCCCGGCCGCTCGGCATCGGCCCTGCCCGTGCAGGTGTACGTGCCTCATCCGCAGCGCTCGCGCCGAGTGGCGTGGGTGACCATCCGCGCGACGCGCCTCACGAACGAGCGGCTCGTTGAACGCGGTCCGTTACGGCTGTCGTGCCGTGCACGGGCCGTGGTCGACGCTGCTGCGGATGCCGTCGACGACCGCTCTGCTCGTGGTCTGCTCGTCGCCGCCGTACAGGAGCGAGTGGTGCGCCTGGCCGACGTCGAGCACTGGATCGGGGTGCGTCGCCGCAACGGCACGATTCGGCTCAAGGCCGCGGCTAGGGAGGCCGCGGCCGGAGCCTGGTCGGTGCCCGAGGCCGATCTGGCCGAGATCCTGCGACGGTCCGCCACCTTCGCGACCCTGATGGCGAACCCGACGATCGAGGACCACCTGGGCAGAAGGCTCACCACGCCCGACCTCTGGTTGGACGACGTGGCGATGGCGGTGATGGTGCACTCACGGCAGTTCCACGGAGGAGTGCTCGAGTGGGACGCCACCGTCGAGGCCGACAGCGACCTGCGCGACGAGGGGGTCGAGGTCGTCGCCGTCACCCCGTTCGGCATCGAACACCATGCGGATGCGGTGCTCGCCCGGGCTGAGGCCGGCTACCGACGAGCGAGGGCGCGTCCGCGACCTGCAGTGCTGGCCCGCACGGCGACGGGTCTCGATCGGACTGGTTGACGATGCGCCGGCCGGTCAATCTGCGGATCAGTCTGCGTTTGTTGTTGTCAGAGCAGCACCAAACGCAGACTGATCCGCCGCTTGATCGGGGGAGCGGCCATGCTTGTCCCACCACAGGCCGGATGAGGCTGGGTAGGGTCGGCGGTATGAGTGCACCGGTGCTTCATGTTCGTGGTCAGGTGCTCGTGGGGCCCGACGAGGTGGTCGACGAGCTGTGGGTCGTCGGGGGCCGGGTCACCTTCACCCAGCCGTCCACGCCCGGCGCCGACGTGCAGACCCTCGAGGGCTACGCATTGCCCGGCCTCGTCGACGCCCACTGCCACATCGGCCTCGGCCCGCACGGCGAGGTCAGCCGCGACGAGACCGAGCAGCAGGCCATCACCGACCGCGACCACGGCACCCTGCTCGTGCGCGACGCGGGCCAGCCGGGCGACACGCGCTGGATCGACGAACGCGACGACCTGCCCAAGATCATCCGCGCGGGGCGCCACATCGCTCGCAGTCGCCGCTACATCCGCAACTACGCCCACGAGATCGAGGAGGGCGAGCTGGTCAAGCACGTTCGGCTCGAAGCCCACCGCGGCGATGGGTGGGTCAAGCTCGTCGGCGACTGGATCGACCGCGACGTCGGCGACCTGGCCCCCAGCTGGAGCCGTCAGGCCGTTGCCGACGCCATCGCCGCGGCCCACGAGGAAGGAGTGCGCGTCACGGCGCACTGCTTCGGCGAGGAGTCGCTGCGCGACCTGGCCGCCGCCGGCATCGACTGCATCGAGCACGCGACCGGCCTGCAGGAGGACTCCATCGACACCTTCGCGGCCCAGGGCATCGCCATCGTGCCGACGCTGGTCAACATCGCGACCTTCCCCGCCCTCGCCGAGCCCGCCAAGGCGAAGTTTCCCGACTACCACCGTCACATGCTCGACCTGCACGAACGCCGGTTCGCGACCGTGGCGGCGGCGCACGAGGCCGGCGTCGCGATCTACGTCGGCACCGATGCCGGGGGCAGCCTGCCGCACGGCCTCGTGGCCCAGGAGATGGCCGAGCTGGTCAAGGCGGGGATGAGCCACGCCGAGGTGCTCTCGGCCGCCACGTGGGGGGCGCGTGAATGGCTCGGCCGCCCAGGCCTGGTCGAGGGGGCCGACGCCGACCTTGTCGTGTTCGACCATGATCCCCGCGCCGACGTCGGCGTGGTCGCCGACCCGAGGGGAGTCATCCTGCGAGGCCGCGTTGTCGCCTGAGGAGACAAGCGCCACAGGCGAACCCGATCGGATGCCGTTCACCGCCTCGGGCGACCAGGTGGAGGTTCGCCCACCCGCCGAGGCCGACGCGACGGCCTACCGCGAGGCCGTCACCCGGTCGAGCAAGCGGCTGTCTCGGTTTGCCGTGCCCGACCCCGAGAACCTTCCGGCGGTCGTGGCGGCCCAGTCGCCGACCTACCGAACGTTCATGATGTGGGCACGGGACCCGGGCGGTGACCAGAACCAGGGCGGGCTCGTCGGCCGGGTCAACGTCTCCAACGTGGTCTGGGGCGCCTTCCGCAGCGCCACCATCGGCTACGACGCCTACGACCCGTACGTCGGTCGTGGGCTCTTCGCAGAGGGGCTCGCCCTGGCCCTCGAGCTCGCCTTCGCCGACACCCCGCTCGGTATGGGGCTGCACCGCGTCGAAGCCAACATCCAGCCCACGAACACCCGGTCGGCCGGCCTCGTGCGGTCGCTCGGGTTCGTGCACGAGGGCTTCTCGCGGGGGTTCCTGCACCTGCCCGGTGTCGACGGACGCCGAGACTGGCGCGACCACGACCGCTACGCGATGCTCGCCACCGACTGGCCGGCGGTGCCCTACCGCCATCAGTCCGGTCGCCGGTTTGCCGTCGTCGTGCGCGCCTCGCCCGTGTGGGACCCCGCCGGCCTGGCGCCCCCGCTCGCGGCCGAGCTCGGCGTTCCGCTCTACACCGCCGGCCCCGGGCTGGCGCTGCCCGTGCTGTTCGAGCTGTTGCGCGTCTCGCCGGTGGGAGGGGTGGTCGAGTGCCGAACCAGCAGTGCCGAGCTGCGGATCGGGCTGGCTCGTGCGCGGTTCGACCCGGCGGTCGTGCCGGTGCTCGACCCGGTGGAGGACGTCACCCGGGCGGCGGTGACGCGGGCCGCCCTCGAGGCCATCGCCGCCTTCGCGGCCACGACCTGACCCCCGACGTCGAGGGGGTGGTCAGGGAACGGCATCCGGTCTGGCAGACTAGGACGCTGTACCCGTCGGGCCATGACTGTTTGTGCCTGACCCGGACGCCTACACCGGGCTGCCGGCCCCCCGCGCGATCCTGCGTGGTCTTGCCGCGCCCACCACAGAAGAAGAGGAACCACACACGTGGCTGTCAAGATTCGTCTGAAGCGCATGGGCAAGATCCGTGCACCGTACTACCGAGTGGTCGTCATGGACTCGCGCACCAAGCGCGACGGCCGGGCGATCGAGGAGATCGGCAAGTACCACCCCACCGAGGAGCCTTCGCTCATCGAGATCGACGGCGAGCGCGCCCGCTACTGGCTCAGCATGGGCGCCCAGCCCACCGAGACCGTCGCGGCGCTGCTCAAGGTGACCGGTGACTGGCAGCAGGCCAAGGGCCTCGACGGCGCCGAGGGAACTCTGAGGGTCAAGGAAGCCAAGACCCCCAAGAAGGACCTCTACGAGGCTGCCCTCGCCGCCGCCGGCAAGGCCGACGACAAGTCGAGCGGTGCTCCACGCAAGAGGGCCGAGAAGAAGGCTGAGACCGACGCTCCGGCCGAGGCGACCGCAGACGCTGAGAAGACCGAGGCCTGAGCATGCTCGAGGAGGCTCTCGAGCACCTCGTCAAGGGCATCGTCGACCACGACGAGGACGTCGTCGTGCGTCGCAAGGAGCTGCGCCGCGGCGAGCTGCTCGAAGTTCGGGTGCACCCCGACGACCTCGGGCGGGTCATCGGACGGTCGGGCCGCACAGCGGGCGCGCTGCGCACCGTCGTCGGTGCCCTGGCGGGCAACAACAACGTCAGGGTCGACATCGTCGACACCGACCGCGCCCGCTGAACCAGTTCACCGCACCACGATCACCGCACCACGCTTACTGCACCACGTTCACCGCACCACCAGAGGGTGGGCGACTCCGGACCTTCGCCGAGGTCCGTGGCCGCCCACCCTCTCGCTGTGACCGGGTGCCTGCAAGAATCTCGCCCATGAGCACGAAGCAGCTGATGATCGCCCGCATCGGCAAACCGCACGGGCTGTACGGCGAGGTGACCGTGCAGCTGCACACCGACGAGCCCGAGCGTCGCTTTCCCGATGGGCAGGTCATCGACACCGAGGCGGCTCCGGGGTCAGGTGTGCCACGTCAGCTGACGGTGCGGTCGACCCGGGTGCACAACGGCGTCTGGCTGCTCGCCTTCGAGGAGGTGCCCGACCGCACCGGCGCCGAGGGGCTGCGCGGCACGCGACTGCTCGCGTCGGCGCTCGCCACCGAGCCTGACGACGCCGACGCGGACGCCTTCTACGAGGACGACCTGATCGGGCTCGAGGCCCGTGACCCGGGTGGCGTCGTGGTCGGTACCGTCTCTGGCCTCGAGATCGGCGGGGCCCAGGACCGGCTCGTGCTCACCCTCACCGACGGCGTCACGGCGTACGTGCCCTTCGTGCGCCAGTTCGTGCCGACGGTGACCGACGACCACGTCGTCGTCGACCCGCCCGCCGGCCTCTACGACCTCTACCGCGAGGGTCTCGAATGAGGGTCGACGTCGTCTCGATCTTTCCCGACTACCTGCGTCCCCTCGACCTCTCGCTCATCGGCAAGGCCCGCGCAGAGGGACTGCTCGACCTCACGGTGCACGACCTGCGCGACTACACCCACGACCGTCACCGCACCGTCGACGACACCCCGTACGGCGGCGGCGCCGGCATGGTGATGAAGGCCCAGCCGTGGGCAGAGGCGCTGGATGCCGTTCTGGCGCAGGGCGACTCGGGGAGCAAGCCCCACCTTGTCGTGCCCGGCCCGGGCGGGATGCCGTTCACCCAGGCTATGGCCCGCCGACTGGCGGGCGAGCCGTGGCTGGCGTTCGCCTGCGGCCGGTACGAGGGCATCGACGAACGGGTCTACGAGCACGCCCGCGACGAGCTCGGACTCGAGGTGTCGGTCGTTAGTCTCGGTGACTACGTGCTGAACGGGGGAGAGGTGGCGGTGCTCGCGATGGTCGAGGCCATTGCCCGCCTCGTGCCCGGCGTCATCGGCAACGCTGCGTCGCTCGTCGAGGAGTCGCACGAGGACGGCCTGCTCGAGTACCCGCTCTACACCAAGCCCGACCCGTGGAACGGCCGTGCGGTGCCTGAGGTGCTGCTCTCGGGCAACCACGCCGCGATCGCGTCCTGGCGCCACGAGCAGCGTCTCGTACGCACTGCAGCCCGCCGGCCCGACCTGCTCCACCCCTCCCTTGGTGACGCCGACGTCGAGCTGCGGGCGGCCACCCCCGGTGACGTGCCCGAGCTGCTCACCCTGGTGCGGGCCTGCTGGGTGCAGGAGGCCATCGAGGGCGACACGCTCGCCATCCCGGCCCTGCACGAGTCGATCGACGTGCTCCGGGCCAGCCTCGACACCACCACGACCTGGGTGGCCCGCCGCGCCGGCCGGCTCATCGGGTCGGTGCGTACCGAGCAGCGCGGAGACAGCTTCTACATCGGTCGGCTCTGCGTCGCTCCCGACCAGCAGGGTCGCGGCCTCGGCCGCCACCTGCTCGCGTTCGCCGAGTCGACGGCACCCGACGGCATCCGCCGGTTCACCCTCAACACCGGAGCGAAGTCGGGGCGCAACCTGCGGATGTACAAGCGAGCCGGCTACCGCCCTGCGCCGGGCGAACCGTCGATCCCGGGTGTGGCCGACCTCGTCAAGCGTCGCCGCTGACCGTATGGTCTCTGGTGCTCACGACCGGTCGGGAGGAGACTGGCGGCAGGGGTTGGGTGCGCGCCCGCGCAGGCAGCTTTTCGGTTCTGTGCCCACCCGGACGGAGGACGCCATGAACCTCAAGCGGCTGATCTGCGAGCTGAACGGCCACCGGTGGGCCAAGGAGCGCCGGGAGCGCGAGGACGTCATCGTCTGTCGGCGGTGTGATCTCGTCACCACCCTGGAGCAGCAGCGTGAGCGAAACCGCTACGGCTCCTCTGGTGACGGCGGGTTGGGTGGCAGGGGCTACCAGCAGTGACGACCGGCAGTGACCTCCGCCCGGTGATGATCACGACACGAGGGTGACGCGCAGGTCGTCGGGCAGCAGTCTGCGAGCGCGGATCAGCCGGGCCTGTACACCGGCCGTGACCGACTGCGTGGCCATGATCGCGAAGAGCACCAGCACCTGGGCGGTCGCCGCCTGCACGGCGGTGCCGCCACCCAGCATGACGCCGATGAAGGCGCCGGGCAGGGTGACGACCCCGGCCGTGCGCACCTGGTCGATGTTGGGAATGAGCCCTTCGGGCACCCGCCGGGCGATCACCTCGTCGATGGACTGGTCGGCCGTCAGACCGATCGAGAGGCCCGCCTCGTACTGGCCGCGCTCTTCGCGCAGGGCGGCGAACACCCGACGGCCCACCAACGTGTGTGCCGTCATGGTGTTGCCCAGCACGATCCCGGCCACGGGGATCAGGGCGATCCCGGTGAAGGGGATGGTGCGCGTCGCGAGCACGATGCCCATGACGGGCAGCACCCCGCACGCCATCGCCAGCGCCGCCCACGGCCACGACCGAGGGGCCTCGACGCGCCGGGCGGTCGTGAGCACCGCCACCGCGAACATGGCAGTCACCGCGAGCAGGGACCACCAGATGGAGCCCACGACCGCCGTGATGACGAGCCCTGCGAGGCCCAGCTGCAGGATGGCCCGGAGGCCGGCCACGGCAGCGGCTCGCCCGAGCCCGATCCCGGCCACCCGGTTTGCGGTCACGGTGACGCCGATCAGGATGACGAGGCAGATGGCGACGGGCAGCCCGGGAGTAATGTCCACGAGATCCCACGTTAGGGCCCTTCAGGGTTCGGGGCTGGGTCGATTTCTGGTATCCCCGCGGCTCTGGCAGACTGACCCCTTGCGTCCGGTCATCGACGGCCCCTGCCACAGGGGGAGTCGGGCCACTGCACGGGAGCGCCTCAGGGCGGCATCCGTCGGGTGGTTCACGCGGCCGGGGCGGACGCGTCCCTGACGGACATGACCCTACGGGTGACCTGTGGTGCCCAGGAAAGTGAAGCAGCCATGCATACCTTTGACGAGCTGAACGCGGCGTCGCTGCGTTCCGACATTCCCGACTTCCGTGCCGGCGACACCGTGAAGGTGCACGTCAAGGTCGTCGAGGGCACCCGCTCCCGCGTCCAGGTCTTCCAGGGCGTCGTCATCCGTCGCCACGGCGGCGGGGTCGGCGAGACCTTCACCGTTCGCAAGATCTCCTTCGGGGTCGGCGTCGAGCGCACCTTCCCGCTCCACACGCCGATCATCGACCACATCGAGCTGGTCTCTCGCGGCGACGTGCGTCGCGCGAAGCTGTACTACCTGCGTGGTCTGCGCGGCAAGGCGGCCAAGATCCGCGAGAAGCGCGACAACGTTCCCGTCAAGACTGCGAGCAAGCCCCGCTGAATCCCACGTCGCCACCATCGTCACCGGGCCTGCCCGACGGCCGACTGCCGTCAGGTGGGCCCGCTGCCATGACCGGGCCGGATGCCGCCCAGCCTGACGAGCGGGCCGGCGAGCGGGCTGGCGCGCACGGCGACGGACGGCAGGGTCGCGGCCACCGGCTGCGATGGCTCGTCGGCCCGGCGGTGCTGCTGTTGCTCGTCATCGTGGTGCGCAGCTTCGTGGCGACCCCTTTCGTGATCCCCAGCGGGTCGATGGAGGACACCCTGCTCGTGGGTGACCGTATCCTCGTCACCCGCACCACCGATCCGACTGCTCTGCAGCGCGGCGACATCATCGTGTTCGACGCCACTCGGGCCTTTCACCTGAAGACGGTCGACCAGGGCGTGCTCGGGTCGCTGGTGGGAGCCGTCGAGAGCCTCGTCGGCCAAGGCCAGGAGACCGACTACGTCAAGCGCCTGATCGGCCTGCCCGGCGACCGCGTGCGGTGCTGCGCGGCTGATGGGCGTCTCGAGGTCAACGGAACCCCGCTTGACGAGCCCTACCTCAAGCCAGGTCAGGAGCCCAGCCTGACGAGCTTCGACGTCACCCTTGCTCCTGACCGCTTCTGGGTGATGGGTGACAACCGTGGCGACTCGGCTGACTCCCGTTCGCATCTCGGTGACCCAGGGGGCGGCACGCTGCCCGGAGACGACATCATCGGCAAGGTTTGGGTGCGATACTGGCCGCTCGATCGGCTCGGTTCGCCAGACCAGAGCCCCGCTGCGGTCCCACCCCGCTGACCAGCTCGAAAACCCTGACGAACCACACGGAACGGTGAGTGAATGTCGCAGAACACCGGGGCTCCTGAAGACGCCACTGCGTGGCGGGCTCGGCAGGAGGCCGTGCGACGTGACTCTCGGGAAGAGCAGGAGCAACGAGAGCAGCAGGCGGCCGAGCGGGCAAGTCAGACGCCGCCACCTTCGGGCGGCGACTACCTGGGCGGCGAAGAGGTCGAGGAGCGCCGCCGCGGCTTCTTCGGCAGCTTGCTGGCCGGCATCCGCGAGCTCGTCATCGTCATCGTGCTCGCCATGGCGCTCTCGTTCGTCGTCAAGACCTGGCTGTTCCAGGCGTTCTACATCCCCTCGGGATCGATGGAGAACACGCTCGTGCGCGACGACCGGGTCATCGTCAGCAAGCTGACACCCGGGCCGTTCGACCTGCGTCGAGGCGACGTCGTCGTCTTCGAGGACCCCGGCACTCCCACCCCCTGGCTGGCGGGGCTGAACGACACGCCCTCCACGGTGGGCGGGCCGTTCCACGACGCGCTCGTGTTCGTCGGTCTGCTGCCCGAGGACTCCGAGAACCACCTGATCAAGCGCGTCATCGGGCTGCCGGGCGACCGCGTGCAGGCCGACGGCACCACCGGCAAGATCAAGGTGAACGGAGTCGAGATCACCGAGCCCTACATCAAGCCCGGCGACGCGCCGAGCGAGGGCAAGCCCTTCAACATCGTGGTGCCGACCGGAAAGGTCTGGGTGATGGGAGACCACCGCTCCGACTCCGCCGACAGCCGTTACCACGACGGTGACACCGGCGGGGTCGACGGCTCGGTGCCGATCGACAAGATCGTCGGACGGGCCCTGTTCATCGTCTGGCCGATCGACCACGTGACCTGGTTGGGGGTGCCAGAGCGCACGTTCGAGCAGGTCCCGACGCCGAGCCCAGCCGGCACCGAGGCCCCGGCGACCAAGCCCGGCACCAAGGCCACCAACAAGGCCCCCAACAAAACTCCGGTCAAGGCCACGACCGCGGCCAAGGCCGGCTGACCCCCGCGTCGTGCCCCGCCCCGCACCGGCCGTGACGCGACGGCGACCCTCGAACAAGCCGTCACTGCGGGTGGAGCGTGCCCTGCAGCGTGACGGCCACCGGCTGCTCGCCGGGATGGACGAGGTCGGGCGTGGGGCGCTCGCCGGCCCCGTCAGCGTCGGCGTCGTCGTCATCGACGAGTCGGTGCGTTCGGCGCCGGCGGGGGTCAAGGACTCCAAGCTGCTCACCGAACGGGCCCGGACCGCGCTCGTACCGCGCCTGCGCCACTGGGCGATCGCCCATGCGGTCGGGCACGCCAGTCCTGACGAGATCGACGAGTTCGGCATCATGATCGCCCTGCGCCTGGCGGGAACGCGGGCCCTGGCCGCGCTCGATGTCGTGCCCGATCTCGTCATCCTCGACGGCAACCACGACTGGCTGACGCCCCCGACCGAGGTCGGGCTGTTCGCCTTGACCGCGACGGCGACCTCCCCGCGACGGGTGCCCCCCGTCACGACCATGGTCAAAGCCGACCTCAAGTGCTCGTCGGTGGCCGCCGCGAGCGTGCTGGCGAAGGTGGAGCGCGACGACCTGATGGTGCTGCTCGGCGCCCAGCACCCCGACTACGGCTGGGGGTTCAACAAGGGCTACGCCGCACCAGAGCACATGGACGCGATCGCGCGCCTGGGCCCCTGCGAGCTGCACCGGAGGTCGTGGCGGCTGCCCGGGCAGACCGGCATCCGAGCCACACCGGAGCCCGACGACGGCAACGGTGGCGCAGCCGGCGTGACTCGCCGCGCGGGAGATGATGAGATGGTGCAGGTGTTCGGGCCCACCGCCTCGGAGCAGACAGGAACGGCGATCACGTGAGTTCGGAAGATCTCGAGAAGTACGAGACCGAGATGGAGCTGCAGCTCTACAAGGAGTACCGCGATGTCGTCGGGCTCTTCAGCCACGTGGTCGAGACCGAGCGGCGCTTCTACCTGGCCAACTCGGTCGAGATGAAGGTGCGCAGCGACGGGGGCGAGGTCTTCTTCGATGTGACGATGGCCGACGCCTGGGTGTGGGACATCTACCGGCCGGCCCGGTTCGTCAAGAACGTGCGCGTAGTGACCTTCAAAGACGTCAACGTCGAAGAGCTGCCCAAGCCCGACATCAAGCTTCCCGACGGTGGCGACTTCGCCTGAGGGCGAACCAACTGCGCCCGCTACGCGTTCTCACTGCACCAGAGCCGACCCGTTCGCACTCATGACGACCGCGACGTGCCGGTGATCCCTCGACGACCGGACCCGCGCTGATGACCCTCACGCCCGCTTCGATGAGCGCCGAGACCTCGACGGGTGCTCGGCCTCAGCGTGGTGACGCGACGGTGGCCGACCACGAAGCCGAGGTCGGAGCCGGACGTCGTCGCCGGTCTGCCGTCCCGGTGGTAGGCGGCGCCCTGTTGTTGACCGGGCTGCTGCAGGGCCATCGGCTGCTTCCGGGCGAGCTCGGCTTTCTCGTCGAGACGGCGCTCGTCTTCGTGGGCCTCGGCGTCCCGCTGCTGCTGCTGTGGGCCCTGCGGCGACGCAGCCATCTCGGCGCGGCTGCAGCCCTGGTGCCACTGGTCGCGTGGGCCCTCGTCTTCGGGCCGACCTGGGTTCCGCTCGACTGGAGCGCACCGGATGCCGCCGCGGGCCCAGGCTCGCTGACGGTGGCGAGCCAGAACGTGGCGGCGGGGTCGGGCACGGCCGGCGAGTCCGCTGCCACTCTGGCCGCTACGGGGGCGCAGGTCATCGGTTTGCAGGAGCTCCACGGGACCTCTCGCCGGGAGGCGAGTGCCGCTCTGGCCGCGAGCCACCCGTACCGCTTCACGGCCGGAACCGTGGGCCTGTTCAGCCAGTACCCCATCGAGAAGGCGACCGCGCTCGACCTCGGACTGGGTTGGAGCCGGGCGCTGCGGGCGGTCGTCGACACGCCATCGGGCCCGGTGGCGGTCTACGTCGTACATGCCGCCTCTGCCCGGGTGGGGGCCCACGACGACCGCGACAGCATGCTGTCGGCCCTGACCAGCGAGGTGCAGACCGACGATGCGTCACGCGTGCTCGTGATCGGTGACCTCAACACCGTGCCGACCGACCGGTCGTTCGCCGACCTGGCCAGCCTGCTGCACGAGCCGAACCTCAGCTCGGGCGGGCCGGCGGTCACGTGGCCGAAGACCCTGCCCCTACTGGCGCTCGACCACGTGCTCGGCCGAGGGGTGACGTTCACCGAACGCCGCTCGATCAGCGCTGGTCGCAGCGACCATCTGGCCACGGTGGCTCGGCTCAACCTCTAGCAGACCGACCCGTCGTCCACACCTCCACGCGCGTCGCGTGCTCGTCCACAGACGACCGTACCGGCCTGTCGTCGGGCCAGGACGGCGACCATGGTGGCTTTCATGCAGATCACGACGACCCGCGAGCTCGGGGCCTACGGTGAACGACTGGCGACCCGCTACCTGACCGACCACGGCTTCGTGGTCGTCGACCGCAACTGGCGCTGCGTTCGCGGTGAGATCGACATCGTCGCGGTCGAGGGCCGGGCGCTGGTGGTGTGCGAGGTGAAGACCCGTTCGAGTGAGACTTACGGGATGCCGTTCGAGGCGGTCGGGCGCCGGAAGCTGCGCCGGCTGAGACTGCTCGCCGGGCTCTGGGTCGACCAACGGGCGGGCCGGGTGAGCTGGCCCGGGCCGCCCCGGTCGATCGGTGACCTGCGCATCGACGTCGTGTCGATCCTGCGCGGGGCAGCGGGCCCGGTCACCGTGGCTCACCTGCGGGGTGTCGAGTGAGCGGGCTCGGGCGCACCCTGTCGGTGGGACTGCGAGGGGTGACCGGCTTCGTCGTCGAGGCGGAGGCCCACGTGGCGTCCGGGCTGCCGGGGTTCGTCATCGGAGGTCTCGGCGACTGCGCGGTGGCGCAGTCACCGGGGCGTATCCGGGCGGCGGCCAACGTCATCGACGAGATGCCGGTCGGTCAGCGTCGGGTGACGGTCAACCTCTCACCCGCCGGGGTGCGCAAGGTGGGGGCCGGGTTCGACCTCGCCATGTTCGTCGCGGTCGCGGTGGCGATGGGCAAGATACCGCAGCAGGTGGTCCGCGATGTTGTGCACCTGGGTGAGCTCGGGCTCGACGGTTCGGTACGGGCTGTTCCCGGGGTGCTCCCGGCAGTTCACGCCGCCGCGCAGGCCGGTGCCCGTCATGCCGTCGTGCCGGTCGGCAACGCCGCCGAGGCGCACCTCGTCTGCGGCATTCGGGTTCACCCGGTGGGTCACGTCGGCGAGCTCGTGGCGCGGTACGGGCGGTTGTCGCGGCACCAGGAGGTCGATCCCGTCGAGGTGCCCCCGGTCGCGCCCGAGCCCGCTGGGCCGTGGTCGTGCCTCTCTGAGGTGCTGGGCCAGTCGGAGGCCAAGCTGGCCCTCGAGATCGCCGCCGCGGGCGGTCACCACCTGCTGCTGGCCGGGCCGCCGGGAGCGGGCAAGACGATGCTCGCAGAGCGGCTGCCCGGGCTGCTGCCCGCGCTGGGTGAGGCCGAGTCGATGGAGGTCACCGCCATCCATTCCGTGCTCGGTGCGCTCGGCGACGACGTGCGTCTCATCGTGCGACCACCGTTCGTGGCCCCTCACCACGGAGCGTCGATGGCCGCAGTCATCGGTGGGGGGAGCAGCCACATCCGGCCTGGAGCCATCACCTCAGCGCACCGCGGCGTGCTTTTTCTCGATGAGACGCCCGAGTTCGACAAGGGGGTGTTGCAGGCGCTGCGTACCCCGCTCGAGCGAGGCACCGTGTCGATCGCGAGAGCCCACGAGACCGTCACCTTTCCGGCGCGCTTCCAGCTGGTGCTTGCGGCGAACCCGTGCCCCTGCGGCAACGGCTGGGGGCGGGGCCTCGACTGCACCTGCTCGCCGCTCATGCGGCGTACCTACTTCGGCAAGCTGTCGGGCCCGTTGCTCGACCGCGTCGACCTCCAGGTACACGTTCAGCCGCCCGGGCTCTCGATGGCCGGTCAACCTCCCGGTGAGACCAGCGATGTCGTCGCGGCCCGGGTGGCCTCGGCCCGAGAGGTCCAGCACGAGCGATGGCGCCCGGTCGTCGAGGTCGGGCGGGCGGCCAACTGCGACGCCTCCGGATCGCTGCTGCGATCAACCCGTTTTCGGCTACCGGCGTCGGTGACGACCACGCTCGACCGGTCACTCGAACGTGGCGGAATCAGCCTGCGCGGTTATGACCGCAGCCTGCGGGTCGCCTGGACGATCGCCGACCTCGCGGGTCGGCAACGTCCAGGGCGCGACGAGGTCGATCTCGCCCTGTCGCTACGCCACCACTCAGCGGCGGCAGCGTGAGCGACGAACGGCGAGCCCGGGCCGCTCTGTCCCGTCTGGCCGAACCGCGCGACCTGGTGGTCCACCAGATGCTCGGGCAGGTGGGGGCGGCAGAGACGGTGGCTCGACTCTGCGCCGGCCACGGCAGCCTGGCTCGGTTCGCTGCACGGGTGCGCGCCCTGAACACCGACCGCGACCTCGAGATCGCGGCACGGGTGGGGGCTCGTCTGGTGGCCCCCGGCGACGACGAGTGGCCGGTCGGTCTCGACGACCTCGCCATACCGCCATGGTGCCTGTGGGTGCGGGGGCCCCTGTCGCTGAGGGAGGCCACACGCCGTTCGGTGGCCGTCGTGGGCTCGCGCACAGCTACGGCCTACGGCGAGCAGCTGGCCTCCGAGCTCTCGGCGAGCCTGGTCTCACGCGGCTGGACCGTCGTGTCCGGGGCCGCCTTCGGTATCGACGCGGCCGCCCACCGTGGGGCGCTGGCCGTCGACGGCTCGACAGTGGCCGTGCTCGCCGGTGGGGTCGACCGCGTCTACCCGGCGGCCAACGGCCCCCTGCTGAACCGGATCGCCGCGACCGGGGCGATCGCCTCGGAGGTGGCTCCGGGGAGTGCCCCGATGAAGTCCCGCTTCTTGCACCGCAACCGCCTCATCGCCGCGATGACCAGAGGCACGGTCGTGGTTGAAGCCGACCTTCGCTCCGGCTCGCGTAACACCGTCGGCCACGCCAGCGACCTCATGCGGCCCGTCGGTGCCGTGCCCGGCCCGGTCACCTCGATGCTGTCGGCCGGTTGCCACGAGGAGATCCGTAGTGGCCGAGCCGTGCTCGTCACGACTGTCGAGGAGGTGGTCGACCTGGTCGGCGACCTCGGAGTCGATGCCTGCGAGCCGTCACGAGGCCGCGCGCTCGTCACCGACACCCTGCCGATCAACGACCTGGCCGTGTTCGACGCCATTCCCTTCCGTCGACCGGTCGACCTCGACACCATCGCTCTGGTCACCACCCTGGGGCCGCTGGTGGTCAGGGGGTGCCTGGCCCGCCTCGAGTCGAGCGGCCTGGTCGAGGCCGACTCCGGCACCTGGCGACGGGGCCGTCCCGCCCGCCGCTGAGGTCTGTAGACCGCTGAGGTCGAGAACCGCGCGCGGCGGGTCGCGGCCTCGTCGTCTACGCCGTGGGTCACAGTGGAGGCATGGCACGGCCCGAGAATGCGAGTCCCCCGAGCGGCAGCGTGAGTGGCCGTGTGGGCCTGGCTGGCGAGGGCGACATCCTCCAGGCCTTCGCTCGCTACCTCGGCGCCGAACGAGGACGGTCTCAGCACACCCAGCGCGCCTACCTCGGTGACGTCCGCCATCTGCTGTCGTACGCCGCGCGGCGAGGGGTGGGCGACCTCGACCAGCTGGGGCTGCCCGACCTGCGCGCCTGGTTGGGCGAGCAGGCTGACGCCCAGGCGGCCCGGGCGACCATCGCCCGACGTGCCGCGGCCGCCCGAACCTTTCTCGGCTGGGCCGAGCACACTGATCGGATTCGGCAGAACCCAGCGGTCCGGCTGGTGGCCCCCAAACGGGGGAGCAGCCTTCCCGGCGTGCTGAGGCACGACGAGGCGAGCCGCCTGCTCGACATCGCCGCCGTGCGCGCCGACGATGACGACCCGGTGCACGTCCGCGACCGAGCGGTGCTCGAGCTGCTCTACGCCAGCGGCATCCGGGTCGGTGAGCTGGTGGGGCTCGACATCGACGACCTCGACCTGGGCGAACGCCTCGTTCGGGTGATGGGCAAGGGCTCGAAGGAACGGATCGTGCCGTTCGGCATCCCGGCCTCGGTGAGCCTGCACGCGTGGCTCGACGTGCGAGCCAGACTGGTCACGGCCGGTTCCGGCCACGCGCTCTTCCTCGGTCGGCGAGGTCGCCGGGTCGACGCCCGTCAGGTGCGCGAGGTGGTGCACGAGCTGCTCTCCCATCTTCCCGACGCGCCCGATCTGGGCCCGCACGGTCTGCGGCACAGCGCCGCGACCCATCTGCTCGACGGTGGAGCCGACCTGCGCATGGTGCAGGAGCTGCTCGGCCATGCGAGCCTGGCCACGACCCAGATCTACACGCACGTCTCAGTCGACCGGCTGCGCACCAGCTACGAGCAGGCACACCCCCGCGCCTGACCGGCCGCGCGACGGTCGTCCACAGCCCCGGGCCGGATCCACCGTCTGTCCACAGCAGCCGACGGGCCCCTGGCCGGGCCTCAGGGTGGTGCCGACGATGGAGGCATGGCGATCGGAGAGTCAGTTGCCGCCGCGGTGCTCGGCACAGTGCTGTCGATCCTCGCGGGCGGTGCCGGCATCTCGGCGCAGCCGACGACCGGTGTGGTGCGCCAAGCGTCCCCGTCTGCGGGATGGCAGTGGCCGCTCGCCCCGCAACCCGAGGTCGAGCGTGGTTTCGACCCTCCCGACCGGCCGTGGCTGCCGGGCCATCGGGGCGTCGACCTGCGGGCGGCGGTCGGTCAGCCCGTGCTCGCCCCCGCTGCGGGCCGGGTCACGTACGCGGGGTCGCTCGCCGGTCGTGGAGTTGTCGTGGTGGCTCATCCGAACGGGTTGCGGTCGACCTTCGAACCCGTGGTCACCGGCCTCGCGGTGGGGCAGCACGTGGCGCCGGGCCAGCCGGTGGCGCAGGTGTCGGGCGAGGCCGGCCACTGCGCGGCGGCCGTCTGTCTGCACTGGGGGGTGCTGCGAGAGCGCACCTACCTCGACCCGCTGTCGTTCCTCGCCCGCCGGCCGGTGGTGCTCCTGCCGCTGAGCTGAGCGGGTCAGCCGGCGTGAGTCCCCGCTGCCGCAAGGCGGCGGCTCGCCTCCTGCAGCACCTCGTCCTTCTTGCAGAAGGCGAACCGGATGAGGGTCCGCGCCGCGTCCGCATCGTCGTGGAACACCGACACCGGCACCCCCACCACCCCAGCGACCTCGGGCAGACGGCGGGCGAACTCGAGCCCGTCGACGGCGCCGAGCGGGGCGGCATCCGCAATGACGAAGTAGGTGCCCTGCGGTCGCGACACCTGCAGACCGAGCCCCTCGAGCGCAGTGCAGAGCAGGTCGCGCTTTCGCTGCATCGAGCGCTGGAGCCCCTCGTAGAACGCGTCACCGAGGCCGAGCGCGACGGCCGCGGCGGGCTGGAACGGACCTGACGCCACGAAGGTCAGAAACTGCTTGACGGTGCGCGCCGCCGCGACCGCCTCCTCCGGGCCCGACAGCCAGCCGACCTTCCACCCGGTGGCCGAGAACGTCTTGCCGGCCGAGCTGATCGTGATGGTGCGACCCGCCATGTGGGGGAAGGTGGCGACGGGAATGTGTCGGGCGCCGTCGAAGAGCAGGTGTTCGTAGACCTCGTCGGTGACCACCCACGCGTCGTGCTCGCGGGCGAGCGAGGCCACCAGCTCGAGCTCGTCGCGGGTGAAGACCTTGCCGGTGGGGTTGTGGGGCGTGTTGAGCAGCACGAGCCGGGTGCGGGCCGAGAAGGCGGCCCGCAGCGAGGTCTCGTCGACGGCGAAGTCGGGAAAGCGCAGCACGGAGGTGCGCCGGGTCGCTCCGGCGAGGGCGATGGTGGCGGCGTACGAGTCGTAGTAGGGCTCAAAGGTGACCACCTCGTCGCCGGGTTCGCAGAGGGCGAGCACCACCGAGGCGATCGCCTCCGTGGCGCCGCAGGTCACGAGCACCTGGGATGCCGGGTCGAGCCGGATGCCGTAGAAGCGCTCCTGGTGCGCCGCGATGGCCTCGAGCAGCTCGGGAACGCCGGCACCGGGCGGGTACTGGTTGCGGCCGCCGTCGATCGCGGCTTTGGCGGCATCCAGCATCTCTTGCGGGCCGTCGGTGTCGGGGAAACCCTGCCCGAGGTTGATCGCGCCGGTGCGGCCGGCGAGCGCCGACATCTCCGCGAAGATCGTTGTTCCGAACGGCTGCATGCGGGTTATCAGCGGCGAGCTCATGGCATCGAGACTAGCCAGCCGGCACGGCCACGGGTCAGGGGCAGCCGGTGATCTTGAACAGCGTGTAGGCACCGACGGTCTTGACCGCCTTGACCCCGTCGACGTTCGCGAGGTCGAACAACCCTGACGACCGTTCGGGCCGGTCGAGCCAGTAGACGTGGGTGGAGTCGATGGCCCACTTGAGGTGGTGACGCGCCAGGGCCTGACACACCTCGGGTCGGGTCGTCATCTGGTCGAAGCCGGTGCCGATGAGAATCTCGTCGCCCGTCGTCGGGATCGGGATCGAACGGTAGAGGGTGTCGGTGCCGAACAGCGCGAACATCAGGGGTGAGCCGTTCTCGGGCCGGCCGACCACGCCCTCGCCGGGGGGGATGAGCGCGGCCAGCGCGGCCAGGTCACGCCGCCCCTGGGCACTGAGGATCACGTGGGTGGGATCGGCGGGGCGGTAGAAGCTGACCAGCGTGTCGTGGCGTACGCCGTAACCCCACCCGATGGTCAGCAGCGGGATCACGAGCAAGGCCACCACCCCCGCCGCCAGCGGCTTCCGACCCGGCGGAGGGAGCCGGCGCAGCACGGGGCCGAGGGCCGAGCGGATCGCCGGAGCTGCGGCGGCCACGATGACGACGCCGGGAACGGCCGCGAGGGAGGCCAGCCGCACCTTGTCGTTGTACCAGTAGCCCGTGATGAGCGAGGTCCACGAGGCCGTGGACGACGCGGCGATGACGTAGAGCACGACGGCGGCCAGCCACATGGCCAGAACGGGGATCGCGGCCCGGGCGCGACGCACGATCCAGAAGATGCCGACCGGCAGCAGGATGACCGGGCCCCACAGCACGCTGCCGGTCAGCAGCTGCCCGCCGATGACCTCGACGAGCGCCGTCCACACGCTGACCCGGTCCTTCCACACGTACGACTGCGTCGAGGCGAGGCGGGCCGAGATGGCCGGGGCGACGTAGAGACCCACCGCCAGCACCACCGTCACGACGCTGAGGTCGAGCCCGACCCGGCGCCAGCTGGCGTGCCGCAGCACCCCCGCTCGCAGCCTCGCCGCCCCGAGCCAGGCGAGGGCGAACACCCCGATCGCGACGAACGCGTTCGGCTGCACCAGCGCGAGTCCGGGAAGGCTCGCGGCGAAGCCCAGCCACTGACCCACCTGCCTGGAGCGGGCCGCCTGCAGCATCAGCGCGAGCACGCCCGGGGTCAGGGCCGTGCCCATGAGGTTCGGCCACAGCACCCCCCAGCCGAGCAGCAGGGTCGGGAACGCGACCAGGGCTGCGGAGGAGAACCCCGCGGCGTAGGTCACCAGTCGGGAGGTGCCGAGGGCGTGCCGCACCAGCGCGACACAGCCGACCGGCCAGACGACGGCGGCGAGCACGATCGTCGCGACGTTGGTGCCGGGCAGCACGTCGGCGAGCCCGGACTGCAGGCCGGTGGCGACCCAGGCGTGGAACCCGTTGGGGTAGAAGGTGTTGTTCGCGATCGAGAAGTTGCCGGTGTCGAGAAAGAGGCGGATGCGGTCGAGGTGGTAGACCGCATCCGGCGAGTCGACCAGCTCGTCAGGGCTCCCGAGTGTCGGCACGATCGTCACCAGGGCGATGATGACGCCGACGGTGATGGCGAGCACCGCGTCGGGGCGTGGCCGGCCGAACAGTCGCCGGGTGCGCTCGAGGCGGGCGGCGGGGGCGCGACCCATGCGCTGGTCCAGGAGCCGACTGATGCCGATCGAGACCACGTACGCGACCCCCGCCGCGAGGACCGTCGACAACAGCAGCGGTAGCCATCCCCAACGCACCCCGACCCGTTGCACCACCGTCGCGGCGGTGGCGATGAGCCCCGCCGAGACGGCGGGGGAGACCGCCAGGGCCTCGAGGCCGCGCGAGCCGAGGGCCCGCACCACGAGCCAGCCGGGCAGGAAGGCCACCACCGTCAGCACGACGAAAGCGGGCAGCATCCCCGCCCACGTGGTCGAGTCGGTCGGCATGGTGGTCATTGTGGCCGGTCCTGACGATTTCTCCGTAACCCGGGTCTGGCCGTACGATGAGAGGCGGTCACGAGTGCTTGTCGCTCGATACCAAATTCGCGCGTCTTCTGCCGATCATCGCCAGGTCTGACTCCGGTCTCACCTGGCACCGGTCGGGACGCACCACGGCAGTCCTGGTTCTCGCGTTGTGCGAGGCCCAGGCGGGGTGCGTCAGGCGCCAGGAGCGGGGCCACTGCCTCGCTGACAACTGACAACAACCTACCCAAGGGAGAACACGGCATGGCCGTAGTCACCATGCGCCAGCTCCTCGAGAGCGGCGTCCACTTCGGGCACCAGACCCGTCGCTGGAACCCCAAGATGAAGCGCTTCATCATGACCGAGCGCAACGGCATCTACATCATCGACCTGCAGCAGTCGCTGACGTACATCAACAACGCC
>JBBSTU010000020.1:0-31449 GCA_038235595.1 Actinomycetales bacterium
CCGCGGGCGCGGACCGTTGCTGCCCTTCTACATGGAGATGCCCAGCTACCGGATGCCGTCGGCGCGTGCCGTCGGGCTGTCGGTGTGGGAGGCGTGCCGAGCCTTCCTGCGCAAGGTGGGTCGGATCAGCCTGGCCGCCGACGCCGGCCGAGCGGTGGCCTCCGTGTTCGAGCCGCTCGGGTTCGACTGGCGCATCAACGTCAGCCTGCTCGCGTCGCTGTCGGCTCGCGAGGTCTTCGTCTCCACGCTCGGCCAGGTGGCATCAGCCGAGAACCCCGACAGCCCCAGCTTGGCGCTGAAGTCGATGACCGTGGCCGACGGACCCCGTGCCGGCCAGCCGCTGTTCACAGCGCCCGTGCTGTCGGCGCTGCTGGTCTTCTTCCTCTACGCCCTCCAGTGCATGTCAACCGTGGGAGTGATGCGCCGCGAGTCTGGTACCTGGCGATGGCCGGCGATCGCCTTCGGCTACATGTTCGTGTTGGCGTGGGGCATGGCGTTCCTGACCAAGGTCGTCGTCGAGGCGGTGACCTGAGGTGGCTCCCGTTCAGGCGAACCTGCCCGCCCTCGTGCCGCTCCACCCCGAGCCGGTCGACGGCGACGCCCTTTCCATGCGGTGGATCGTGCCACCCGACGTGCTGGGCTTCGTCGGAGCGACGACCCGGCTCCCTCGGGTGCTCCAGTTGTTGCTCGACGACAGCACGATCGAGGCCGTATCGGTGGAGCCGGCGGCCGTGCTTGTTGCGTCTGCGGCCCGGGCTCTCCTGGCGCCGCGACGGCGCCGCGGTGCGCACGGCGCTGCAGGCCGCTCTCGCCCAGCCTGAGCACTGGCAACCGGCCCACGAGGGCACGCCCGACGATGTGTTGCGGATGGCGGTGGTCGAGGTCATCGACGGCGACGTCGGAGACTACGTGCGCTCCCACGGCGGCCAGATCGAGCTGGTCGACGTGCAGGACGGCGACGTCCGGGTGCGCATGAACGGCGCCTGCACGCACTGCCCGGCGTCACGAGTGACGTTGGGCGACCGGTTCGAGATCGCGGTACAGGCCCGATATCCACAGCTGCGCTCAGTCACCTCCGGAGGTTCTGGAGGTTCCGGCTCGGATGCCGCCGCGCCGGCTGTCGAAGGCCGGCGCAGACTGCCTTTGGTGTTCTCACGCCGCTGATCGTGCGTCTGACACCTCCAAAGCGTTAGAGGTGCCGAACGCACCAAGGGCTGTGCGCCCGAAACCAGCAGACGGTACGCGGTGGCCGGCGCACGAAGGCTGCTTGTGGGTCCTCGCTGCCTCAGATGTCGCTGAGCTCGATGTTCGACATCTGACTGCGCTCGTTCCTCGCTGCCTCAGATGTCGAAGTACATCTCAAACTCATGCGGGTGCGGGCGGAAGCGGATCGGGTCGACCTCGTTCTTGCGCTTGTAGTCGACCCACGTCTCGATGAGGTCGGAGGTGAACACGTCGCCCTCGAGCAGGTAGGCGTGGTCTGCCTCCAGAGCGTCGAGCACCTCCGGTAGCGAGCCCGGAACCTGCGCGATGGCCGCGTGCTCCTCGGGCGGCAGCTCGTAGAGGTCCTTGTCGACCGGCTCCGGGGGCTCGATGCGGTTCTTGATGCCGTCGAGGCCCGCCATCAGCTGAGCGGCGAAGCACAGGTAGGGGTTGGCCGACGGGTCGGGCACGCGGAACTCGATGCGCTTGGCCTTCGGCGAGGTGCCCGTGATCGGGATGCGGACGCACGCCGAACGGTTGCGGGCCGAGTACACCAGGTTGACCGGCGCCTCGTAGCCCGGGACAAGCCGGTGGTAGCTGTTCACCGTCGGGTTCGTGAACGCGAGCAGCGACGGAGCGTGCTTGAGCAAGCCGCCGATGTACCACCTCGCGAGGTCGGACAGTCCGCCGTAGCCACGCTCGTCGTAGAAGAGCGGCTCGCCGTCCTTCCAGAGCGACTGGTGGGTGTGCATGCCCGACCCGTTGTCACCGAAGAGCGGCTTCGGCATGAAGGTGGCCGTGTGACCCTGCGACCACGACGAGTTCTTCACGACGTACTTGAACTTCATCAGGTCATCGCCGGAGTGCAGCAGCGTGTTGAAGCGGTAGTTGATCTCCATCTGCCCTGCGGTGCCGACCTCGTGGTGGCTCCGCTCGACGTTGAGACCGACCTGCTTCAGCTCTCGACAGATCTGGTCACGGAAGTCGGCGAAGTGGTCGACGGGGGAGACCGGGAAGTACCCGCCCTTGTACCGCGTCTTGTAGCCCTTGTTACCGCCCTCCTCGACGCGGCCGGTGTTCCAGGCCGCCTCGATGGAGTCGAGGTAGTAGTAGGACGCGTTCGCCTTGGTCTCGAAGCGCACGTCGTCGAAGACGTAGAACTCGGCCTCGGCCCCGAAGAACGCGGTATCGGCGATTCCGGTCGACTTCAGGTACTCCTCGGCCTTGCTCGCGATGTTGCGCGGGTCACGGCTGTACCGCTCGTCGGTGAAGGGGTCGAGGATGGAGAAGTTCATGACCAGGGTCTTCGCCGTGCGGTACGGGTCGATGAAGGCCGTCGCGGGGTCGGGGATCAGCTTCATGTCTGACTCGTGGATCGCCTGGAATCCCCGGATGGACGAGCCGTCGAACATCTGACCGACCGTGAAGAAGTCTTCGTCGACGGTCTCAGCCGGCACATTGAAGTGCTGCATGACGCCGGGCAGGTCGCAAAAACGAATGTCGACGAACTCGACGTTCTCGTCCTTGATGTACGCAAGCACTTCTTCAGCTGAGCTGAACATCCAACCTCCTGATGTGGGGCAGGGGCACCGCCGAGACGCCCAAACACACCGAACGTCGGCGACAACCCCTGTGCTGTCGGTCGAAACTGTAGCGAGCGGCCGTTTCTCGTGCATGACCCGGGTGTTTCCGCGGTGTTAAGCGGGCGGTCCACCGATGGCCCGAAGGGCGGGGTCGGTGCAGCGCCACCGGGCGGGTCGTGGTTGACTGGACCTGTGGTGGATCGCGAGGACTTCGGATCGTGGCTCGACGGCCCCCGGTCGCGTACGACGGCCGGGGAGTGGCGCGGCCAGCGACTCGGGATGCCCCAGAACGGGCCGAGCTCGTTGGGCTCGTTCGGTCGTCGTTTGGTCGGCGTCCTTGTCGACTGGGCCATCGCCACCATCATCGCCGCCGGCCTGTTCCGCGCGCCCCTGCCCTTCTCGGCTCAGGCCACCAACGGTGGTGAGAGCTTCACCGTGCTGGGTGTCTTCGCCGTGATGAACCTGCTGCTCGTCGCCACGCTCGGCTTCACCATCGGCCACCGCCTGGTGGGGCTTCAGGTGCGTTCGCTCTCGGGAAGCGGTCGCGTGCTGCCGTTGCAGGCTTTCGCCCGCACGGTGCTGCTGTGCCTCTTCATCCCGGCCGTCATCTGGGACAAGGACGGGCGTGGCCTGCACGACAAGGCAGCGAACACCGTCATCGTGCGGGCTCGCTGACCCGCACTCAGGCGCTGACCGGCACTCAGGTCACCGGCCGCGGAGCGACTTACGGTCCATCCGGGCGCGCGTCGGGTCGACACCCGGTGGCAGCGGGGCCTTGAGACCGCCGAGGGCTTTGAGCCGCTTGTTGACCAGTGACATCTCGTCCTTGGTGATCTTCGGCTTGAGCTTCTGCACCTTGCTCGACAGCTTGGGCAGCGGGATCTCGCCCTCGCCCTTGCCGACCCGCATGATCGTGACGGGAACTCCGGGCGCGACCCGCTCCACGCGCTTCTTCTCGGCCGCGAGCAGCTTCTGCACCCGGGCCGTGGGACCTTCCCCGACGAGCACGACGCCGGGGCGCCCCAGAGCGCGGTAGACCATCGCGGCAGAGGCGAAGTCGCCCGGCCGGGCCACGTCGGCCGCCACCGGTTCGCGTTCGGTGAACCAGCCCCGACGGATCGAGGTGAGCGCCGCCCCGGCCGCTCCCGCCTGCCCGTCGATCTGCGAGTAGGCGGCCCGCTCGGCGCGGCGGCTGAGCGTGATCGTGGCGGCAAGGATGCCGAAGAGCAGACCGAAGAAGCCAAAGATCCACGGCAGCTTGATCAGCACACCGACGACGAGGAACACGGCGAAGGTGCCGAGCAGGGCCAGCAGCATCCACCAGCCGATGACCGGGTCGGCCTTCTTGGAGGCTTTGTAGACGTCAAGGATCTGCGCAATGCGCCCAGGCTTCTTCACCTTGGGCGTCGAAGCCCCTGAGTCGGTGCTCTTGCCGCGTGCGAACGGGTTGCGTGCCATGCGGTCAGGATACGGCGCTGGCGGCTCGCGCCACCAGCGACGCGGCCTCTTGGCGGGCGGGCGACTCGGCCGCCTTCGCAAGGTGGGCGAGGTGCGGAGGAATCTCGCGTCCCCACTTGCGCATCGCGGTGGCCCACAGGCGACCGGCGCGATAAGAGGAGCGCACGAGCGGGCCGGCCATGACGCCCTTGAAGCCGATCTGCTCCGCCACGTTCGACCAGTGCACGAACTCCTCAGGCTTGACCCATCGGTCGATCGGGTGGTGCAGCTTGGACGGGCGTAGGTACTGGGTGATGGTCAGGATGTCGCAGCCGGAGTGGTGGAGGTCACCGATGGCCTCCTCGATCTCGTCATCGGTCTCACCCATGCCGAGAATCAGGTTGCTCTTGGTCACCAGCTCGGCCGCACGTGCCATCGAGAGCACTTTGAGCGACTTCTCGTAGGTGAACGCGGGGCGGATGCGCTTGAAGATGCGCGGCACCGTCTCGAGGTTGTGGGCGAACACCTCGGGCCGGGCGTCGAAGACCAGACCGACGAGCTCGGGCACCGCGCCGAAGTCGGGCGGCAGGATCTCGACCCCGGTGTTCGGGTTGAGCAGGTGAATCTGGCGGATGGTCTCGGCGTAGAGGCCGGCCGCGCCGTCAGGCTGGTCGTCACGGGCGACCCCGGTGACGGTGGAGTAGCGCAGGCCCATCTTCTGGACGGACTCAGCGACCCGTCGCGGTTCGTCGAGGTCGAGCGTCTGGGGCTTGCCGGTGGCAATGTCACAGAAGTCGCAGCGCCGGGTGCAGGTGTCACCCCCGATGAGGAAGGTGGCCTCCTTGTCCTCCCAGCACTCGAAGATGTTCGGGCAGGCCGCCTCCTGGCACACCGTGTGCAGTCCCTCGCTCTTGACCATCGAGTGCAGGGCCGTGAACTCGGGGCCCATCTTGGCGGTCGTGCGAATCCACTCGGGCTTGCGTTCGATGGGCGTCTCGGCGTTGCGCGCCTCGACGCGCAGCATGCGGCGGCCGTCGGGTGCGACAGTCACAGAGGTGCTCCTTGAGTCGGGTGCCCAGGGGTCTCGGGGCCAGGTCTTTCGGGCTGAGGTTCAGCCTACGCCCGAGCCCAGACGGGCGCCGAACCGACGCGACGCCGCGCCCGGCACTCAGGCTGATCTGGAGCCGCGATGAAGCGGCCGCGAGGCCGGCGGCTACGTCACTGATGCGTGGGGCGGGTCAGTGCCGTACACGAACGGTCACGTGACGTCGCGCCGCCGGAAGACAGCCAGCGCTGCGACGACTCCAACGACAGCGACGGCGAGCAGGTAGACCCAGCCGTGAGTGAAGCTGTTGAGGTGCTCTCGACCATCACAGCCGTTCTGGTCGCACGACGTGATGTAGTACCTGGCCCCGTTCTGCACGAACGCGTCAATGTTCAGGCTCATGGTCCAGGGCCTGAACCGGCCATCTCCGATTCCGTTCGCGACGAATCCTTCGACGACCACGGCGTATCCCAGGACGACGCCGATGACGGCGGCCGTGCTGCGCAGGAGCACGCCGATGGTGGCCCCTCCGAGACCCCCGAGAGCGACGACTACGACGATTCGCACCAGGCTCAGGTAGAGCGGTTCGGTGCTTGACGCAATCGCGTCCGGCAGCTTGAGCGACGCGTCGGGGCGGTTGATCGTCGTCACGCCGGTGACCGTGAGCAGCGACAGCCCGACCCCGAGCACGGCGAGCAGAGCACCAGCGACGGTGGCGGCCGAAAGCTTGGAGGCCGCCACTCGTAACCGTCGGGGCGCGAACGTGAGCCAGTTACCCATCGCACCACTGCTGAACTCGGCACCCACGAAGCTGGCCCCCAGCAGAAAGGCCAGGAAGCCCAACACGTAGACCGAGGCCTGCGCCACCCCACGAACGAGCTCGTCGCGGCCGGAGATGACCAGGCCGTAGTCCTGCAACGTGGGCGGCGCGAACATCTGGTCACAGTTGAAGCCGCCCGTGGTGTCACCCGAGCTCTGCTCCTGCTGGCGACATTCGGCGAGCTGGGCGGCCTTCTCCTGCGCCGGCATCGCGTCCTGCTGCGTCTTCATCTCGGCGACGTTCCGTTGGAAGTCGTCGAACCGCTGGGCGATGGTCTCGGGCTTGGTCTCCTGATAGGTGCCGAAGGTGGCGACTCCGACGAAGGCGATGACCCCGACGATGGCGACCTTGGTCAAGCGTCGCCACCACAGGCGACGGAGCTCGACCCCCACGAGACCGAGAAAGCTGGTGCCGCCGGCCCGAGTGTGGGCCTTGGGCCGGGACTCGCTCGAGGTGAGTATGTCGGTGCTCATGCTGACTCCTCCTGCGCCCCGCCGGCCACCCGGTCTGATGCGGAGCCGAGCCCTTCATCGGCCGTCAAGGCCAGGAACGCCGACTCGAGGTCAGCCCTGATGGGGGTCATCTCGGTCAGGTAGAGCCCGTGCCCGGCCAGGGCCCGTGTGATGGCGGCAGGGTCCTCGGTGCTCACCACGAGGCGCTCGCCGTCTCGGGTCACGCCGAGGCCCTCACCTTCGAGCACCTGCGCGGCACGCTCGGGAGAGGCCACGACGACGCGCACCCGGGGGACGCCGGCGTCGCCCAGGATGTCGCTCACCCTGCCCTCGGCGAGTAGTGCACCGTGGCCGATGATCGACACGGTGTCGGCCACGTGCTCGACCTCGGCGAGGATGTGCGAGCTGACGATCACCGTCTTGCCCTGCTCGCCGAGGCTGCGCATCGTGTCGCGCACCTCGCGGATACCCGCCGGGTCTAGGCCGTTGGTCGGCTCGTCGAAGATGAGCAGGTCGGGATCTTTGAGCAACGTCGAGGCAATGGCCAGCCGCTGCTTCATGCCCAAGGAGTACGAGGCGAAGCGGTCTCGACCACGATCACCGAGGTGGGTCGCCTCGAGCACCTCGTCGATGCGCGCGTTCGGGGTGCCGATCGCGCTGGCGAGCAGGCTGAGGTTCTGCCGCCCGGTGAACGACGGAAAGAACTTCGGCGACTCGACGATCGCGCCCACACGGTCGATGACCGCGGGCAGGTGGCCCGGCACGGCGCTGCCGAACACCTCGGCCGTGCCGCTGTCGGCCCGGATCAGCCCGAGCAGCATCCGGATCGTCGTGGTCTTGCCTGACCCGTTGGGGCCGAGGAAGCCGTGCACCCCGCCCAACGGCACGCTCATGCTGAGTCCCTGGACAGCGACGCGCCGCCCACCGCGACTCCAGTAGGTCTTGCGAAGGTTGACGGTGCGGACCGCGACGTCCATGAGCTCCCCTGTCGAGTCTGGCCGGCCGAGCCGTGACGTTTCGACGCGGTCGGTGGCCAAACCCTAGGGGGTCATCACGAGCCGACTGCGATGGCGCGCCGGTTCGGTTTCAGGGTGGGCAGGATGTCGCGCAGATGGCGTTCCACGTGGGGGAGTACCTCGGTGACGGGCACGTCGCGGCCGAGCTCGAAGGAGAGTGAAGTGACCCCGGCGCCGACGATGCCGCACGGGATGATGACCTTGCCCCAGGAGAGGTCGGGGTCGGCGTTGAGGGCGAAGCCGTGCATCGCGACCTGGCGGCTGACCCGGATGCCGATCGCTCCGATCTTGCGCCGCGGCCCGCGCTCGTCGGCCGCGACCCACGTGCCGCTCTCGCCCGGGGTGCGCCCGGCGTCGACCCCGAAGTCGGCGCAGACACGGATCATCATCTCCTCGAGGTGGCGAACGTAGCCGACGACGTCGATGGGGGCGGGGAGGCGCACGATGGGGTAGCCGGTGATCTGGCCGGGACCGTGCCAGGTGATCTTGCCGCCGCGGTCGACGTCGACGACCGGGGTGCCGTCGGTCGGGCGGTCCTGGGGCTGGGTGCGCTTGCCTGCCGTGTAGACGGCGGCGTGCTCGAGCAGGTAGACGGTGTCGGGCTCCTCGCCGCTCACCACCTTGGCGTGGGTCTCGCGCTGGAGCTGCCAGGCCACCTCGTAGTCGACGAAGTGGGGGTTCAGACCCAGGTGCACGAAGCGCATGGCGTCAGGGTACGCCGCCGGCCCGGGCGCCCAGGTGGTCTGTGGTTGGCTGGGCCGTATGCCGCCCAGCTCAGACTCCTCATCTCGCCCGGTCCGTGTCGGGCTCGTCGGTTACGGCTCCGCCGGCCGCGGCATCCACGCGCCGCTCATCGCCCGGGCCGGCCTGGAGCTGACCGCCGTGTCGACCTCGAACGGCGATCGCGCGGCGCAGGTGCGCACCGACCACCCGGGCGCGAGGGTCGTGACCGACCTCGACTCGCTGCTCGACGTCCAGGGGATCGATCTCGTGGTGCTGGCCTCCCCGAGCGGGGTCCACGCCGAGCAGGCCGAGAGGGTGGTGGCGGCCGGGATCCCGCTCGTCGTCGACAAGCCGCTTGCGGTCGATGCGAGCCGGGCCATCGAGGTCGTCGACGCGGCGGCGCGAGCGGGGGTGCCGCTCACGGTGTTCAACAACCGCCGGTTCGACCCTGAGCACGCGGCGCTGTTACGCGTTCGCGACGAGGGCCTGGTCGGCGACATCTGGCGGGCCGAGTACCGCTGGGACCGTTGGCGCCCCGTTCCGAAAGAGCGGTGGCGAGAACGGGTGTCAGCGAGCGAGGGGGGCGGTCTGATGCTCGACCTGCAGTCCCACCTCGTCGACCAGGCCGTCGTGCTGCACGGGCGCATCGCGAGTGTCTACGCAGAGATCGACGAGCGCACCACCGTGGCCGACGACGACACCTTCCTGGCGTGCCACCACACGTCAGGGGTGGTCAGCCATCTGATGGCCAGCTCGGTGAACGGCGCCCCCGGTCCCCGTGCGCGGGTGGCCGGCTCTGTGGGCGCCTACGTCATCGGCAGACAGGTCGACGACGTGAGCGCCTTCACCGAGTTCGAGAACGACGGCGACGCGGTCGGCTGGATCGTGCGCGGAGACGAGCGCGAGCCAGGACCGGTCGTGACCGACGCCGACCAGGCCGACTTCTACCGCTGTGTGGCGCGAGCGTTGGCCGGCGCCGACGCGCAGTCGGCCATGCCGGTCGACCCGTCGGATGCCGTTCACGTGCTGGCCGTGATCGACGCGGCGCGCATCAGCGCGCGGAGGCGGCAGGTGGTCTCGGTGATTACGCCGGGGGAGGCCCCGTAGCCCGTCCGGCCGGGGGCGAGGCTGCAGGTGGGCCGGGCCGGCCCGGGCTGCGGTCACGCCGGCCTCGTCGTGGTGGACCTGTGGATGAGGCGAACGCGAGCGCCGGAGACCTGGGCACGATGGGGGTGTGAGCCAAGCGACCCGACCGGTACGAGAGCCAGCTCCGGAGCCCCCTGCGGTGCCCGGGCATCGTCTTGAGGCCGTCATCGGCTCCGGTGCTTCGAGCGTCGTCTGGTCAGGTCGTGACGCCACGGGTCGAGCCGTCGCCATCAAGGTGCCGCACGCTCGCCTCGACCCCGTGGCTCTCGAACAAGCGACCACCGAGCGGCACGTGCTCATGGCCGTCGAGCATGACCATCTGGTCGGCCTCCGAGACGTCGTTCCACTCGCCGACGGCCGCATCGCGCTCGTCTTCGACCTGGTGACCGGAGCTTCGTTGTCGAGCGTCGTCGGTCGCCGAGGCCACCTTCGTCCCGGCGAGGTGGTCACGGTGCTCACGCCGCTCTGTCACGCCGTGACGGCCCTGCACTCTGCGGGCGGGGTCCACGCCGACATCTCCGCCGGTAACGTCATGATCTCCGAGAGTGGGGTGCCGCAGCTGCTCGACCTGGGCGCGGCTCGGGTCATCGCCATGGCCCCCGGAGCGGTTTACGGCACCGCGGGCTTCATCGCTCCCGAGGTGAGGCGAGGCGGTCTGCCCGATGCCCGTAGCGACGTCTTCGCGCTGGGCGCGCTGGCCTGGTTCTGCTCCACGGGCAACGGAGCGCCCGACACCGACCAGTGTCTCGATCCCGAGATCGTGAGCAGCCACGTGGGCGACGAGCTGGCGTCTGTCGTCGCAGCGTGCATCGACCCCGACCCGGCTCGCCGACCCCACGCGGTTGTGCTTGCACGCCTCTTCTACGACGCCACCCGAGCTGACCCAATCGAGGTGGTCGTGGGCGGTGACGACGCGGCTGCCCTGACCCACCGGCTACGCGTGCAGGCGGCCGATGACCCGCCCACCGCTCTGTCCACGCCGAGCCGGTGGAGGCGCCTTCTTCGTCGCTGGCGTGCGTCGACGCCCGACGCCGCGATGAAGACGGTGGATGTCGACGGTCGGTCGTGCGCGCCTGCGCCCGTCATCGGCCGTGAGCCCTCCAGCGATGCGACGAGGCAGCGCTCGCGGCCGGTGCCGCTGCTCGTTGCTCTCGCGGTAGCCGTCGTGTTCGTGGGCGCCGTCGCGGTGAGGGCGGTGTCGGCCGGTAGCACCACGGCTGCGAACCCGGCTCCGACCGTGACCGCTGCGTCCTCGGCCACCCCTCTGAAGGCTCGTGCCGCTGCACCGTCGGCCGACGTCCGCTTCGACCGACAGGCGCCCGCGAAGAGCGGCAAGGCCCTCGTCGCGGCCCTGTCGACGACCCGCGCCGAGGCCCTCACCGGGCAGAACCGCGCCGGGTTGGCTCAGGTGCATCGCACCCAGTCGCCTTCGTGGGCGGCCGACGAGAAGCTCATCGACGCCTTGTCTGCCCAACACGTGCGCTGGGAGTCGCTTCGTCCGTCGGTCGAGTCTGCGCGGCTCATCGAGACGGGAGGAACCCACGCCGTCGTGCGGGCCAGGGTCAGGTGGGCCCCCTACGAGGTCGTCACCGCCGACGGTGCGCGGCAGCAGCGATCAGCAGACCCCGGCCGCACGCTCGACTTCTCGTTGGTTTGGCTGCCGCAGGGTTGGCGGCTCGAGTCGCTCAGTGAACCGAAGCTCCGTGAACCCAAGCTCCGTGAACCGAAGCTCAGCGTTCCACGAGCCAGCTGACCCCGGAAGCGAGGTCGGCGTGCTCGAAGGTGAAGCCACTGGCGGCGAGCGCTGCGGGGTGCATGCGTTGACTGGCCAGCGCCGAGTCGGCGAACTCGCCGATGGCCACCCGGATGGCGAAGCGCGGGGCGGAAAGGATCGCCGGACGTGAAAGGGCCTGCCCGAGCGCTGTCGCCACGTCCTTCTGTCGCGCCTCGCCGGGCGCAGACAGGTTGAAGGGCCCGGCGAGCTCGGGATGGTCGAGCAGGTGAACGATGGCGCGAACCTCGTCGACCAGCGTGATCCAGGGAAACCACTGCTTCCCCGACCCCAGCGGCCCTCCCAGCCCGAGGCGGGCCAGACGCAGGATCGGCTCGAACGCTCCACCGCGTCGGCTCATGACCAGTCCGGTGCGGATCAGCGCCACGTCGAGCCCGGCGTCGCGGGCCGGGTCGGCCGCAGCCTCCCACCTCTCCACCACGCCGGCGAGGAAGTCGTCGCCGGCCGGGCTCGCCTCGGTGAGCACCTCGTCTCCTCGGTCACCGTAGAACCCGACGGCCGAGCCGCTCACGAGACGAATGCGCCGCCCGGTGCTCGACAGCTGCTGGGCGAGCGCCCGAGAGACGGTGTCCGTCGCGTCGACGCGAGACTGCTCGACGGCCTTCTTGTGCTCCTCGGTCCAGCGCTTGTCGCCGATCCCGACGCCTCCGAGGTTGACGACCGCGTCGACGCCCTCGAGCGCTGTCGGTTCGAGCAGCCCCCGGGCCGGGTCCCACTCTCGCTCGTCAGCCGCCTCGGTCGGACGCCGAACGAGGCGCACGAGACTGTCACCTCGTGCGACGAGGTGACGACAGAGCGCGTCGCCGATCAGTCCGGTGGAACCGGTCACGGCGACGCGCTTGCCCATGGTTGAACCTCATCTGGTGGAACGGTGTCGAACAGGAAACAGCTGCGCCCTAGGGCTCTCGGTCACAGACCGAGCGAGGCCTCGAACTGGCCCTCTTCGAGACGAGCCTTCATCGTGCCGAGGAACCGGGCGGCATCCGCCCCGTCGACGATGCGGTGGTCGTACGACAACGCGAGATACATCATCGAACGCACCGCGATCGTCTCGCCACCGTCGGCGTCAGCGACCACCACGGGACGCTTGACGATCGCCCCGGTTCCGAGGATGGCCACCTGCGGCTGGTTGATGATCGGGGTGTCGAAGAGTGCACCGACGCTGCCGGTGTTGGTGATGGTGAAGGTGCCACCGGCCAGGTCGTCAGGCGTGATCTTGTTGCTGCGGGTGCGAGCCGCCACATCGGAGATCGCGCGGGCCAATCCGGCGATGTTGAGGTCACCGGCGTTCTTGACCACCGGAACGATGAGCCCCTTCGGGGTGTCGACCGCGATCGAGAGGTTCTCGCTGCCGTGGTAGACGATCTCCTCTCCGTCGAGACTCGCGTTGAGGCTCGGGTGGGCCTTGAGGGCCTCGGTCGTGGCCAGGGCGAGGAACGGCAAGAAGCTGAGCTTGGTGCCCTCCCGTGCCTCGAAGTCGGCTTTGGCGCGGGCCCTCAGACGAGCCACCCTCGTCAGGTCGACCTCGACGACCGTCGTCAGCTGGGCCGAGACCTGGAGCGACTCGACCATCCGGGTCGCGATCACCTTGCGCAGTCGCGACATCTTCTCGCGTGTGCCGCGCTTCGCGGAGACGTCGGGTGCTGCAGCCGCAGGCCGCGCCGGCGGGGCGCTGTCCTGCTTGGCCTGCGCAGCCGCGGGAGCCGGTGCTGCGGGTTCAGGGGCGGGCTCGGGCGTCTTGGCCGCCTCGGCGGCGTCGAGCACGTCCTGCTTGCGGATGCGGCCACCGACACCGGTGCCCTTGATGGCGCCGAGGTCGACACCGTGCTGGGTGGCGAGCTTGCGCACGAGCGGCGTGACGTAGGCCGCCGAGTCGTTCGATGACGACCCAGCCGATGGCCCAGCCGATGATGCCGGCCCGGGCGCGGTCGGCGCCACGCCCGTCTTCTCCGCCTGCGACTCCGGCTGGCCGGTGGCGGCATCAGTCGCCTTCTCGGGCGCAGCCTGCGCGGGTGCTTCCTCGGCTGCTTTCTCCGGTGCCTTCGCGGCCTGCGGCTCAGGTGCCTTCTCCGGCTCGGGTTCGGCGGCCGGGGCGGCCGGGGCGGCACTGCCGCCGATGATGGCCAGGGCGCCGCCCACCTCGACGGTCTCGTCTTCGGCCGCGATGATCTTCGTCAGCTTGCCGGCTACCGGTGAGGGGATCTCGGTGTCGACCTTGTCGGTCGAGACCTCCAGGAGTGGCTCGTCAAGCTCGACGTCGTCACCTTCGGCCTTGAGCCAGCGGGTCACGGTTCCCTCCGTGACCGACTCACCGAGGGCGGGCATCGTCACCGTCTCACCGTCGGAGCCCCCCGACCCACCGGAGTCGCCCTTGGGGGCAGCGGCCTGCTCGGTCTTGCCCTCGGTCTCTGGTTCGCTCGTTCCGACCTCGGGCTCGGCCTCGGTGCTGGGCGCCTCGGCCGCCGTGTCGTCGTCGTCGTCGGCGTCGTCGGCGCCGTCGGACGATGAACCACTGCTTTCTGGGGCCGCGCCGTCACCGATGACGGCGAGGTCGGCACCGACCGGCACCGTGTCGTCCTCCTGGGCCAGGATCTGCTGAAGGGTGCCGGCGACCGGCGAGGGAATCTCGGTGTCGACCTTGTCGGTCGAGACCTCGAGCAGCGGCTCGTCGACCTCGACCTGATCACCGACGTTCTTAAGCCAGCGGGTCACGGTCCCTTCGGTGACTGACTCACCCAGGGCCGGCATGGTCACGCGTTCTGACATGTCGTGTTCTCTCCTCTTCCGAGTTTCTGGCTCAAGCGTGTGCGTGCAGGGGTTTCCCGGCCAAGGCCAGGTGGGCCTCTCCGAGCGCCTCGTTCTGGGTGGGGTGGGCATGGACGAGCCCGGCGACGTCTTCCGGATGAGCCTCCCAGTTCACGATGAGCTGCGCCTCACCGATCTGCTCACCCATCCGGGCCCCGACCAGGTGGACGCCGACGACCGGGCCGCCCGTGGCGCGAACGAGCTTGACGAAACCCTGGGTGCCGAGGATCTGCGACTTGCCGTTGCCTCCGAGGTTGTACTCGTAGGTCTCGACCTCACCGTACTTCGTTCTGGCCTGGCCCTCGGTGAGGCCCACGCTCGCGACCTCGGGGTCGCAGTAGGTGACGCGGGGGATTCCCGACTCGTCGATGACGGCTGGTTCGAGACCCGCGATCTGCTCGGCGACGAAGATGCCCTGGGCGAAGCCGCGGTGGGCGAGCTGCAGGCCCGGAACGATGTCGCCGACGGCATAGACACCGGCCACGTTCGTGCGCAGCCGTTCGTCGGTGGGCACGAAGCCGCGATCGACGCTGACACCCGCCTGCTCGAAACCCAGGCCCTCGGTGACCGGCCCGCGCCCGACGGCGACGAGCAGCAGATCGGCCTCGATGGACTCGCCGGTTTCGAGCGACAAGGTCACGGCGCCTGCGTCCTGGGTGGCGCCCGCGAAGCGCGCCCCGGTCTTGACCGTGATCTTTCGTTTGCGGAAAGCCCGTTCGAGCTGCTTGCTCAGCGCCTCGTCCTCGGCGGCCACCAGCCGCGGCAGTGCTTCGACCACCGTGACTGCGGAGCCGAAGCTCTTGAACACGGAAGCGAACTCGACACCGATGACACCGCCACCGAGCACGACCACCCGCTCCGGCACCTCCTCGAGTCGCAGCGCCTGCTCACTCGTCATGATCCGGCCCCCGATCTCGAGGCCGGGAAGGGTGCGAGGGTAGCTGCCCGTGGCGAGCACGACGTTGCGGCCGGTGATGCGACGCTCGCCCACGACGACGGTGGTGGGGCCGTCGAGCCGGCCGGCGCCTTCGACGAAGTCGATCTTCGCGGCCTTGACCAAGCCCTGGAGGCCCTTGTACAGCCGGGCGACGACGGAGTCTTTGTAGCGGTTGACGCCCGGCATGTCGACGCCGTCGAGGCGGGTGTTCACGCCGAAGCTCGCGCCCTCGCGGGCCACGTCAGCCACCTCGGCCGCGTGGAGCAGGGCCTTGGTCGGGATGCACCCCACGTGGAGGCAGGTTCCGCCCAGCTTGCCCTTCTCGATGAGAGCCACCGACAACCCGAGCTCGGCCGACCGCAGTGCACAGGCATAGCCACCCGAACCCCCACCGAGGATGACGACGTCGTAGTCGTCAGCGGCACCAGCCGGCATGTGATGGAGCTCCTTCGGACGTTGGCGAGGTATCGGGTCGCAGCAAGAGCATCTTGTCATTGATCGTGGTCGACGTCACAAGCAGGCCGGTCCGGTTTGCTGCGCGCGTCTTTCACCTGTTGTCCCAGTCCCATCGTCTCGGCACGTAAAGTGCCGCCATGGGTTTGTTCTCTCGTGGTAAGGGTCGCGGCTCGACAGCGGGCCTCGGAAAGGCGGCGTTGCGCTCTGACGGCCCTCAGATGGAGATCGACCCGAAGGCCGTGGTCGAGCACTTCACGACGTTCGTCGAGACCCACCGCGGGGTCGAGGCCTACGTCGAGCCCGCCACCAGCGTGACCACCACGACCATCGTGCTCATCGCCTGGGACGGGGAGTGGACCCGTCGTGCGGTCGGTACGCCGAAGGACGCGTTCTCGCTCAGCCAGAAGCTCGGAGTGCCGGCCTACGACGTCAACCAGACGGGCTACCCGAACCGAATGCGCGAGTGGAACTCGCGCAAACGCAAGGGTGACGCGTGAGGCAGAGGCCGCTCAGCGGCATCCCGGAACAGGCCTGAACAGCGATAAGTGCGTGGCACGTACGCCGCCGGGCTGGGATGGTGAGAAGGTCGAGACCCACGACCGACCGTTTCAGCAGCAGGAGGTAGGCAGATGCCCAAGCAGGATGACGGGGCGAACGCGCCGAGCGAAGAGATGAAGGCGAAGTTCCGCGCGGCCCTCGACAAGAAGCACTCGCACGGGGGCAAGGACGTGTCCTCCGATGACACCGAACGCTCCAAGGTGCACGGATCGCACGGGCCCGCGAAGGCGCAGCAGATGTTCCGGCGCAAGTCCGGCGGCTGACCGGCCCGCCAACCGTCGAGAGGGCAGTTCGTGCTGTTCGGCGTCGCCGCCAGGCCACGCTCATAGACCCGAGCTGCCCTCCCGGCGTTGAGGGGTCAGGCGTAGGACTCGGCCAGTCCGACGAGGGTGCGCACCCCGAAACCGGTGCCGCCCTTGGGTGAGTAGCCGGTGGCGCCTTTGTCGTTGAACGCCGGCCCGGCGATGTCGATGTGACCCCAGGGGATGCCCTTGCCGACGAACTCGCTCAGAAAGATACCGGCGGTGAGCATGCCGCCCTCCGAGCCTCCCTTGTGGGCCAGGTCGGCGTTGATCGAGTCGAGGGCAGGGCGCAGCTCCTTGGGCAGGGGCATCGGCCACATCGCCTCACCGACCGTGGCCGAGGCGTCGACCACCCGGGTGCGCAGCGCGTCGTCGTTGGCCATCACGGCCGCCGTGTTGGCGAGGGCAACCACCTGGGCGCCGGTGAGCGTGGCGATGTCGATGATGGCGTCGGGCGTCAACTCGCTGGCCAGGGCGATGCAGTCGCCGAGCACCATGCGGCCCTCGGCATCGGTGTTGAGCACCTCGACCGTGGTGCCGCCGCGCATCGTCACGACATCGCTCGGGCGCTGAGCCGTCGAGCTCGGCATGTTCTCGGCCAGCCCCAGGTAGCCGGTCACGGCCACGGGAAGACCGAGCTCGGCCACGGCGAGCACCGCGGCCGCCACGGCTGCGGCGCCGGCCATGTCGCATTTCATCGTGAGCATCCCGCCGGCTGGCTTGATGCAGAGGCCGCCCGAGTCGAAGGTGATTCCCTTGCCCACGAACGCGATCGAGACCTTCGGTCGCGAAGGTGTGTAGGACAGAACGGCAATGCGAGGCTCGTTCGCCGAACCCTGGCCGACGCCGACGGTGCCACCGAAGCCGCCTGCGCGCAGCGCCTTCATGTCGTAGCTCTTGAGCTTGACCTTGGTGCCCTTGGTCTTCTCGGCCAGCGAGTCGACGAACGTCTCGGGGTAGAGCAGGTTCGGAGCGAGGTTGACCAGGTCCCGGCAGTAGGCCACGGCGGAGCCGAGAGCCGCTGCACGCTTGACGGCCTTGCGGGATGCCGCATCGCCCGGGCCGACGAGGGCAACGGCGTCGACGGCATCCTGGTTGGTGGTGCCCGCCTTCGACACCGCGTAGGCGCCGAGGGCCGCCCCCTCTGCGGTTGCCGCCACGATCTCGGCCGTGGTTCCCGGAACGACCACCGTGGCCTTCTTCTTCTTGCTGAGCGACCGGATCGCCGTGCCGATACCCAGTCGGATGTTCTCGAGGTCATCGCTGCCCGAGCCCAGGTCGCCCACCCCGGCCAGCACCACCACCTTGCTCGCCACGGAGGGCACCGCGGCGACCACGGTCACCTCACCGACCTTTCCCACCAGCTCGAGGTCAGCGATGACCGACTTGAGGTGAGTGACGATCTTGCGCGAGAGGTCGTGCCCCGGCGCGATGGCGGCACCGTTCGTGCCGGTGGAGTCAGACACCAGCGCGATGACGAGCGCGTCACCCGTGGCGTCGGCCGCCGAGCGGGTCGAGAGAGTCAGGTTGACCACGAAGAGGCTCCTTGGTTGCGGTGCGATCGGGGGCGCTCCATTGGGCGCCCCGCTTTTGCCGGGGGTGGCGGCGCTCGATGATATCGACCAGACAGAGGTGGCGCTCCGGTGCAAGGCCGGCGCGGTAGGTTGGCGGCCATGACGACAGCGACGTCGGGGAAGACCTCCCCGCTTCACGACCGCCACACCGCCCTGGGCGCCAAGATGGCCGACTTCGGTGGGTGGGACATGCCGATCGAGTATCTGGGTGGGGGTGTCGTCGCCGAGCACACCGCCGTTCGGGAGCGGGTCGGCATCTTCGACGTGAGCCACCTCGGCAAGGCTTCGGTCACCGGGCCGGGTGCCGCCGACTTCGTCAACGCCTGCCTGACCAACGACGTGCGCCGCATCCAGCCCGGGTCGGCTCAGTACACCCTGTGCTGCGACGAGTCGGGAGGCGTGGTCGACGACCTCATCGTCTACCTCAAGAGCGACGACGAGCTCTTCCTGATCCCGAACGCGGCCAACACGGCCGAGGTGGTGCGACGGCTGCTGGCCGCTGCGCCCGACGGCATCGAGGTGACCAACCAGCACGAGGACTACGGCGTCATCGCGGTGCAGGGGAGCCGCAGCGACGAGGTGCTCGAGACGCTCGGTCTGCCCACAGGGCACGACTACATGTCGTTCGTCGAGGCCGACTGGCAGGGCCGCCCGGTGATCGTCTGCCGCACCGGCTACACCGGCGAGCGCGGCTACGAGATCGTGCCCCGGTGGGACGACACCTCCGCTGTCTGGGACGCCCTCGTCGAGGCCATGGAGCCGTTAGACGGCAAACCGTGCGGGCTGGGCGCTCGCGACACGCTTCGCACCGAGATGGGCTACCCACTGCACGGCCAGGACCTCTCCCTCGACATCTCACCCGTTCAAGCTCGCGCGGGTTGGGCGGTCGGCTGGAAGAAGGACAGCTTCTGGGGAAAGGACGCGCTGGTGACCGAGAAGGCGGCGCCCACGCGGCTGATCCGGGGCCTGCGCGTTGACGGCCGCGGCATCCCGCGGCCGCACTGCGCGGTCAGCGCCGACGGGGCCGCCGTGGGTGAGGTGACATCGGGCACGTTCTCGCCAACTCTCAAGCAGGGAATCGCCTTGGCCCTGCTGGCGCCCACGGTTGCCGACGGTGCCACGGTCGAGATCGACGTGCGTGGTCGCGCCGTGGCCGCCACGGTGGTCAAGCCGCCTTTCGTGCAGGTGCAGGTGCGCCAGCCCTAGGGGTCTCAAAAGCCGCCCCCGCACCTGCCCGCTGCCCGACCCTTTCTGCGCGTCGCGCGGCGCGTCGCGCGGTTGGTGTCGAGGTTCCGACTCTTGGTGCGCGTCGCGCGGCGCGTCGCGCAGGTGCTGCGGCCGAAGGCGTTGGGTGGCTCGGGGTCAAGCATCCGGCGCTGCCGGACCCGGCGACCAGACCGAGACCGTTACCGCCAAGCGGCTCAGCCGGAGATGAGTCCGGTGGCCAGTGTCGCGGCTACGAGGCTCGCCGCCAGAGCGATCTCCATCGACGCGCCGATCACGTCGCCCGTAATGCCGCCGAAACGAAGCACGGCGCGTCGGAGCACAGCTACCGACGCACCGACGGAGACGAGCACGACAGCCACGGATGCCGCCGCCGCAGGCAGGACCAGCCCCTGGGTGTAGCCCACGAGGCCGGCTCCGACTGCCGCGACCCCGACGACAACGGCGGCTGCGGCCAGCAGCCGACCCGTCGGAACCGACCCTGCCACGGTGTGACCCAGGCCCTCCGGACGGGCTGCGGGGATGCCGGTGCGCGCGCAGACCGCTGGCGCCAGCCGGCTCGCGACGAGAGCAGCGCCGGCGAGGGCCACCCCGACGGTCGACGGCATGAGCGACGCGAGGGCCGCCGCCTGCACCAACAGGGTCAGCACCAGGGCGGCCGCACCCGCGGGGCCGGTGTCGCCTCGCCGCATCACCTCGAGGGCACGGCCGCGGTCGTAGCTGGCCGTGAGGCCGTCTGCGGTGTCGGCCAGCCCGTCGAGGTGCATGGCTCGCGAGAGCAACGCCGTGCTGACCAGCGCCAGAGCGGCGCCGACTGCTGCGGGCAGCAGGCCGTGAACCACGAGTAGCGCCAACGCCGTCCACACCGCGAGCGCCGGAAGGGCAGTGACAGGCGCCAGCAGCATCGCGACCCCTGCGGCACGCCCATCGACGACGCGCGGCGGGGCCACTCGGATCACCGTCAAGGTGCCGAAGGCGAGTCGCCAACCGTCACGCATCGCGCGTGCCGCCTGGAGACACGAGCGGAACCAAAGCCGCACCGCTGAGGTCGAGCACCCGCCCGGCGACGACGAGGTGCACCTGGTGCGCGATCGCTGAGACGGCGGCGTTGAGCAGGCCGAGCTGGTCCTGGAAGAAGCGGCCCGAGGCCGTGGTGGGCACCAGCGACCAGCCCACCTCGTTGCTCACCACCACGACCGGCACCTGGGCGGCGATCAGCGCGGAGGTCAGCGAGGGCACCCGCGTCGCCAGCATGCGGTCGGCCGCCGCGAGGTCGTGCCAGCCGATCTCGTCGACGACGGCGGTGAGCCAGGTGCCGAGGCAGTCGACCAGCACCGGGGTCGTGGCCGCCCTGACCGCCGCCTCCACCTCGTGCGTCTCGAGCGTCAGCCACCCCTTCGGGCGTCGGTTCTGGTGCAGCCGAACCCGGTGCGCCCACTCGGTGTCAACGGCATCCGTCTCATCGGTGTCGTCAGCGGAACGGCCCGTCGCGACGTACGTCACCTCGAGGTGGCCGCGGAGCATGCCCTCGGCGTGGCGGCTCTTGCCGCTGCGCACGGGCCCGGTGACGAGCGTGACACTCATCGCCCCACCACCTCGGGCGGCTTCGCTGCCCTCGCCTCGGAGTCGTCAGGTAGGGCCCGGTGAGGGGGCGGTTGCTCGAAGGCGACGGGAGCATCGAACGCGGCCCGACGCGCGGCACGACGGAAGACGCGAAGCAGGGCCGGGCCGGCCACGAGCACCAACACCGCGTTCAGCACCCCCCGCGGGAGGTCCCACCCGAGGGAGGTCGCCAGGTAGAAGACGCCGTAGTGGTCCAGGTTCTCAGACACCGGGGCGCCGGGAACGAAGCCCATGCCGGTGGGGGCGTTCGCGCCGAGGAAGGGCCAGAACCAGAGGTTCATCATCAGGCCGTAGCCGAGGCCGGTGAGCAGCGCGTAGACGGCCACGACCCAGCGCTCGGCGCGGGCGCCCTCGGCAACCGGCAGCAGCCCGGCACCGAGACCCACGGCTCCAGCGCAGATCATCTGGAACGGCAGCCACGGCCCCACCCCACCGGTGAGCAGGGCCCCGGTGGTGACGGCCAGAGATCCCGAGACGAAGCCAACGCCCGGCCCGAGCACGCGCCCGGCGACGATGACCACGAAGAACATCGGCTCGAGGCCCGCGGTGCCGGCGCTGAGCAGCCGCATCCCGCCCCCGGCCGCGGCGGCCACGCCCAGCACGGCAATCGTCTTGGCGTCCAGCCGCCCGGACGTCAGCTCGGCCAGGCACACCAGGGCCAGCAGCGCGAGCAGCACCGCGAAGAACCAGGGGGCGTCGTTGCCGTGGGAGGTGGCGAACTCGGCCGAGACCATGAACGGCCAGACGAAGGCGAGCAGCCCGACCAGGCAGACGAGCGACACTGCGACCGCGGCCGGCCAGCGCAGCGGGATCGCCCGGCGGGTCACGCGGAACGCTCCAGGGCGGCGGCGACCTCGGCGACGGTAAGCCAGGTCTGGGGCAGCAGCACCTTGGTCACCTGGGGGGCGAAGGCAGGGGAGGAGGAGAGCACCTCACGGGCCGGGCCGTCGCTGACGATCTCACCGTCGGCGAGGATGACGACCCGGTCGGCCACTTCAGCACACAGCTCGACGTCGTGCGTGGCGAGCAGCACGGTCGTGCCCTGCGCGGCCAGCCCGGCGAGAGTGGCGCCGAGCCGCTGCTTGGCGCCGTAGTCGAGCCCCCTGGTCGGCTCGTCGAGCAGCAGCACCTCGGGGGCGCCGGCGAGGATCACCGAGACAGCGAGCTCGAGGCGCTGGCCCTCCGAGAGGTCGCGCGGGTGCAGGCCACTGTCGACCGGCCCCGCGATACGCGCCAGCATTCGCGCGGTGGTGCCCGGTTCTACCCCGAAGTCACGGTCTGCGTCGGCGCACTCGGCCGCGACCGAGTCGGCGTAGAGCAGCAGCTCGGGCTGCTGCGGCACGAGGCCGACGACCGCGACCCGTTCGCGCGCCCGGACGTCGTGCGGGTCGAGACCGGTGCGGCCCAGTCGCATGCTGCCGCTCGTGAGTGGATGCTGACCGGCCAGGGCCCCGAGCAGGGTCGACTTGCCGGCGCCGTTGCGCCCCATCAGGGCCGTGACCGAACCACGGGCCACGGTGAGGTCGAGGCCCTCGATCACGACGCGCGAACCGCGCCTGATGCGCGCGCCGCGGACCGTGACGGCATCCGCCGGGCCGATGCCGCGCAGGGGGGTGGTGGGGGCCCCACCCAGGTCACCGAGGGTGGCTCGCAACGTGGCGGCGTGGCGGCGGGCGTCCCTGATCGAGAGCGGGGTGGGGGTCCACCCGGCGAGTCGTGAGAGTCCGACCACCGGGGGGAAGATCGTCGAGGTGGCCATGGCGGTGGCCGGGTCGAGCAGGCCCGAGGTGCGACCCTGCGACACGAGCACCACCCGGTCGGCGTGGTGCACGACTCGCTCGAGCCGGTGCTCGGCAAGCACCACCGTCACCCCGAGGTCGTGCACGATGCGCTGCAGCGAGGCCAGCACCTCCTCGGCCGCGACCGGGTCGAGGGCCGAGGTGGGCTCGTCGAGAACCAGCACCTTGGGGCCGGCCGCGAAGAGCGACGCGATCGCCACCCGCTGCTGCTGGCCGCCGGACAGGGCGGACAGCGGGCGTGACCGGAGCGGGGTCAGGCCGAACAGGTCGAGCGTCTCCTCGATCCGGCGCCGGATCGTCGTCGGGTGCAGGCCCATCGTCTCCATACCGTAGGCCACCTCGTCCTCGACGACGTCGGTGACGAACGTGGAGCTCGGGTTCTGGTCGACGAGACCCACCAGAGTCGCGAGGTCGCGGGGTCGGTGCTCGGCCGTGTCGAGACCGTCGACGACGACGCTCCCCGAGAGCGTGCCGCCGGTGAAGTGCGGCACCAGCCCATTGATGGTGCGCAACAGTGTGGACTTTCCACTGCCGGTGGGGCCGACGACGAGCACGAGCTCGCCCTCGGGGATCTCGAGGGTGACGTCACGCAGGGCCGGGGCGGAGGCGCCGGCGTACGTGACGCTCACCCGGTCGAAGACGATCATTCGTCGACCTGCCGCGGTCTCGGGGTGAAGAAGGCAGGGGTCGCGGCGACCAGGATCGCGATCACGGCCACCATCGGCACTGCCGGCAGCTCAGCGCGCTGCGTGGGCACGATGCCCTCCCATCCCCGTACCGACCCGATTACCAGCACTGCCGCAGCGAGGATGCCGCTGAGCACGGTCAGGGTCTCGGTCCACGCCCACTGTTCCCGGCGGTGACCCGAGCGGGAGTCGCGCGAGGCCCCGACGGCCAGACTGGCCGCCGCGAGCGCCGCCCCGACCACGAGCAGGGGCAGCCCGAGCGCGCCCCCGGCGGAGGAGTCGAGCAGGCCGTAGAGACCCCCGAGCACACCGAGCAGTCCGACGAGCGCCAGTGCCGAGGCGATCCGGCGGTCGCGCACGGTCGATCGCACGGCTCGCCCGTAGCCGCGCGACTCCATGGATGCCGCGAGGCCGAGCGAGCGCTCGAAGGCCGTCTCGAGCACCGGCACCGCGAGGCGTGAGATCTCGCGGATCCCTCGCCCCTCGTGCCCGCGCAGGGTGCGCGCCGACCGCACCGTGCGAGCATCAGCGAGCAGCTGCGGAGCAAAGGTGAGGCCCACCACGACGGCCGTGCCCACGTCGTAGAGGGTCGCCGGCAGATAGCGCAGCAACCGCCGAGGGCTCGCCAGGGCGTTGGCCGCCCCGAGACAGGTCAGGATTGCGGCGAGACGAAGGCTGTCGTAGAGGGCGAAGAGCAGCGACTCAAGACTGACCGGGCCGCCGAGGCGCACCCCGCTCGCCCACTCGGGCAGCGGCACCCGCGGCAGGGTGAACACCACCGTGGGGCCGTTGATGCCGTTGCCGAGCACGGCGGTCAGTACGACGCGGAAGGCGACGATGAACCCGCCGATGAGCAGGAACGGCACGAGCGGGTTCGGCGTAGCAGGGTCTCGACGCTCGGTGACCACGACGACGCACACCCCGATGACGAGGAGCAGCAGCACCGGGTTGGCCGTGCGTGAGGCCGCCGTGGCGAGGCCCAGCCCCCACAGCCACCAGGCTGCCGGGTGCTGGAGCCTCTCACGCAGGTGCATGTGCTGCGGCCGTCACGTCTCGTACGTCCAGCCGGGTCAGGCGCTCGTCTTGCGGGCCGCGCGCGACCGCACGACGAGGAAGACCACCAGGGCGATCAGGGCCAGGGCCGCGATGACGTAGGCGATCGTCGTGCCGGTGCTGGATCCGGTCGTCGTGGTGGTCGCGACGGCTGGGACGCTCGGCTCAGGAGTGTTCGACCCGGTGCTGCTCGACCCGGTGCTGCTCGACCCGGTGGCGCTCGAAGGGCTGGTGCTCGGCTCGGGCGTGGTTGCGCTCGGGATGTTCGAGGTCGATGCGGTCGGGAGCGAGAGTGTGACGGCGGTGTCGGGGGCCTTGGCCTCCGCGCTGACCTGCTTGACCTCTTCGCCGCACCCCGCGGCCGGGTAGCCGGCGATGGCGCACAGCAGGCCCTTGTCCATCCGCAGGTCGCCTGCGGCGCGCAGCACGTCGGCGCTCGTCGCGTCGGTGGTGACCACGGCGCACACCGCCTTGGGGTCAGGCGGCGTGGCACCGTCGGCCGAGTCGGCGACCCGGCCGAAGTCGACCACGAGCGCGACGCGCTTGTTGCCGTCCTGGGCGGGCGTGGTTGCGCACACCTGCTCGAAGGTCACCATGGCACGGGGCAGGCGGGACGAGCTCCCGTCGCCGACGGCAAAGCGCCACCCCTCGACCGAACCGTCCTTCGGGGTCGTCTGCTCGGGCCCCTTCTGGGCAAAGACCCACTTCGCGTCGGTCTGCTGGTAAAAACCCCAGTAGCGATAGGCAGCAGCCTGGGCCGGGGCCACGGTGAGCGCGGCGAAGGCGGCAGCGAGCAGCAGGGCCAGGGTGATGCGCCAAGGCCCGCGGTGGGCGGACGGCCGAACAGGTTTCACGGTTCCTCCTCGCGGGCGGGGCACCGTGGGGTGGACGGCCGGGGCCGGAAACCTCCTGGTGTCTCCGGTCCGCATTCCACGACAGACTGACGATGGAGCCGACGGGCGCGGGTTTTCCGGCTGACCGCCCGGTTGTCTCAGGCGGCGTCACGGTTGCGGGTCAGCGCCGGAAGTTCGCCGGCTTGCCCCATCGTCCATCGGGTACTCGGGAACCGTCGCACGCGCGCGGGGTGGCCGTCAAACCTCGTCGGCAAACGCCGCCGAGCCTGGCGAACTAGGGTGAGCCTCATGAGTGCGGACTGGACCTGGCTCTTTCTCGACTCCCACGGCAACGCCATGGCGGATGCCGCTCTCGTGCAGAGCGGCTTCCCGACCCAGAGCGACGCCGAAAACTACCTGGGCGAGTCGTGGCGCGACCTGCTCACGGCCGGCGTGGAAGCCGTGACGCTGCGCGAGAACGACGTCCCCGTCTACGGGCCCATGAGCCTGCGGACTGCCGAGTGAGCGCTGACGGCGCTCACACCGGCCCGTCAGCGGCATCCGTGCCTGGGCCGTCGGATGAAGCTCTGTCCGCCCGGGTGGCGCGCGATCTCGATTCTCGCCTCGTCGCGGCGCAGCGCGACTGGCGCTCACCCGGGGTCAGCGCCGGTGTGGTGCGCGACGGCCATCTCGTCTGGTCGGGCCACGTGGGAGCCGCTCGTCTCGGTGAGCAACCGGCGCCCGCCGATGACGACACCCAGTTCATGATCGGCTCGGTCACCAAGACGTTCACGGCCCTGGTCGTCATGTCGTTGCGCGACGAAGGACGGCTCACGCTCGACGACACGCTGGGTGACCACCTGCGCGGAAGCCGGCACGCGAAGGTCGTGCTGCGCCAGCTGCTCGCGCACGCCTCGGGTTTGCAGCGCGAACCGGTCGGGCACATCTGGGAGAGCCTCGTCGCCCCCGACCGTGACGCGTTCCTGGCCGGGGTCGAGCAGGCCGAGCAGGTGCTGCCCTCCCACCACGCGTTCCACTATTCCAACCTCGCCTACGGGCTGCTCGGCCAGGTGGTCGAGCACGTCACCGGTGGCGACTGGAACGACCTCGTGCACGAACGAGTGCTGGCCCCGCTCGGCATGACCCGCACCGGCCTGACCCCCAGCGACGACCGAGCCGTGGGCTATCAGGTCGACCCCTTCGCCGGAACGGCCACCGAGGAACCACTCTTCACCCTCAACGCCACGGCGCCGCTCGGTGGGCTCTGGTCGACCGTGGCCGACATGGCGTGCTACGCCGCCTACGTGGCCCGCCCTGACGACCGCGTGGTTGCCCCCGAGACGGTCGACGAGATGTGCCGGCCCATCATCATGACCGACGTTGAGGCCTGGACGGGCGGCTACGGTCTCGGCTTCGGCATGGGCCGTCGGGGTGACCGGGTCTATGTCGGGCACGGGGGCGCGATGCCGGGCTTCCTCACGGGGCTACGAGTGCGCCGCTCCGACGGGGTGGGGGCGATCGTCTTCGCGAACTGCTCGTCGGGGGCGCTCCCGGTCGGGCTCGCGACCGACCTCGTCGAGGCCGTCGTCGACACCGAGCCGTCGATGCCCCTGCCGTGGAGGCCCGAGGCGCCTGCGCCCGACCTCGCCCCGTTGCTCGGACAGTGGTGGTCGGAGGGGTCGCCCATCGCCTTCTTCGTGCGCGACGGGCGGCTCTGGTCGCGTCTGGCCGAGAACGACCCGGCATCCGAGACCTGCTACGCCGCCGACGGGCGGGACCGGTTCCGTGCGGTCGAGGGCCGCGAGCGCGGCGAGCTGCTCGAGGTAGTGCGGGGGCCGGGTGGTGAGCTCGAGAAGCTCTATTTTGCAACGTATGCCGTCACTCGCGACCCGCTGGCCTTCGCCGACCTGCAGAGCTGAGTGAGTTGCGGCGATCGGTCCCCTTCCAGTCGGTCGCGTGCGGTGGTAGACACCTGGTAGGGCCCCACCTGGTGCCCGACGCCGTCGTTCGTGGCACCTCGGGGGAGCCTTCGCCAGCGCGACCCGATCAGAGAGGTGGCGTCGATGAGTGACGCAGCCCGTTCGTCAGCCCAGTCGTCAGAAACCGCCGAGATGGCGGCCTTCGACGTCATCGTGGTCGGGGGTGGGTCGGCGGGCGCCGTCATCGCTGCCCGCCTCACCGAGGACCCCACGATGCGCGTCGCGCTCGTGGAAGCGGGAGGCACGCCCCCCGACCGGGCGCTGATGCCGGCCGCGGTCGCGTCACTACAGCTCGACCCCGACGTCGACTGGATGTACACCGGCGACCCGGGCGGTGCCGGGAAGGGCCTCACCGACGGGCGCATGATGGTGCCCCGAGGCAAGATGCTCGGCGGCTCGTCAGGCCTGAACTACATGGCCTACGTGCGTGGGCACCCCGGCGACTTCGACGGCTGGGAGGCCGGTGGGGCCAAGGGCTGGTCGTACGACGACGTGCTGCCGTACTTCGTCAAGAGCGAGGACCTCGCGCCGCCTGACCCGCCCGAAGGCGTGGTCATCGACGAGGAAGCGCACGGCGAAGGTGGGCCGCTGGGGGTCTCGGTGCGCGCACCCCGCACCGTGGCGGCCGAGCAGTTCGTCGCGGCGGCGCAGGCGGCCGGCATCCCGATGGGTGACTACAACGGGCGTGACCGCGGCGGGCCCACCGGCTGTGCATCGCTCTTCCAGACGACCACCCGTGAGGGCAAGCGCAGCTCGACCTACCACGCGTTCCTCGAGCCGGTGATGGAGCGGGCGAACCTCACGGTCATCACCCACGCCCAGGTCGAGCGGGTGCTCATGGAGACGAGCGGTGCTGGGCTGCGCGCCACCGGCGTTCGCTACCGCGACGCTGAGGGCAACGCGGTCACCCTGCGGGCCGAGCGGGAGGTCGTGGTCAGTGCCGGGGCTATCGGCTCCCCGCAGGTGCTGCTGCTCTCGGGCATCGGCCCCCGTGACGAGCTGGCGGCAGTCGGCGTCGAGTGCCTGCTCGACAACCCCCACGTCGGCAAGCACCTCAAGGACCACCTGCACGTGCCGCTCGCCTTCCCCGCCCCGGGGGTGGCGTTGACGATGACCGAGATCGCCATCTCGCTGGGCCCGGACGCGCTGCGGGCCCCGGCTGGGCCGTTGCCCGCCGACCCGGCCGACGACGCGAACCTCCCGCCCGAGCTCGAGGCGCTGCGCGCCGAAGCCGAGCGCCGGGTGACCGAGTGGGCCACCACCGGGCAGGGCCTGGCCTCCTCGTCGCTGTACGACGCCGTGGCCTTCTTCTCCACTGGTCTCGGCGACCTGCACACGCACGACGCGCAGATCGGGCTGCTCGCCTGTGGCTACACGCCCGACATCTGGCGGCACCTGTTTCGCGTTGACCCCGCCGACTACTTCGCTGACCCGGATGCCGCCCTGTCTCCCGACGCCGAGACCATCGTGGTGCTGCCCAACCCGGTTCAACCGCACTCGGAGGGCGAGGTGTGTCTGGTGAGCGCCGACGTGGCCGACGCCCCCCGCATCGACCTGAACTACCTGGCCGACCCGCACGACGTCACCGTGATGGTCGCGGTCATGCGTCGGGCCCTCGACATCGTCGGCCACTGGCCGGGAGGGGGTATCGGAGCGCTGCTGGTGCCACCGGCTCTGGCCGAGGCCCACGGGCACACGACGGGCGGCGTGCCGTCGGATGCCTTGCTGGAGGACCTGGCTCGGCACTACGCCCTCACCGTCTACCACGAGACGTCGACGTGCCGGATGGGCAGTGTCGTCGATGCCGAGCTGCGGGTGCTCGGCGTGGGCGGGTTGCGGGTCGCCGATGCCAGCGTCATGCCAACCGTGGTGAGCGGCAACACCAACGCGGCGACGATCATGATCGGTGAGCGGGCGGCCGACCTGATCGCCGCCGACCGGGCGGTGACCCTGCCGCGATGACCTCTCGCGGGCGGCCGAGGCCACCGAGCGGCGACGTTCTGCCGGGCAGTGGCCTCAGCCGGTCGGGAGCATTCCCGTTGGTGCGCTTCGTTCCTGGCTGGGCACTGGGGAGCCCCGGACACCTCACCGTCACCCGTTCAGCGGCGCTGAGCATGATCGACCGTCACGGTTGACCCGCTCGGCTCCGGTTGCCCGGAGCGCGTCGACCCATTTCGACAATCCTGCCGGCTGGGGCGGTCATGTGCAGGGACACTAGTTGAAGGGCTTGGAACGCGCGCTCGTACCGCACGTCGGACGGAACGTCCGGCCACGTCACTCACGCGCGACCATGCCGATGGTCGGGCTGTCTTGAGGTGGCATGATCCGTTGACACGGCCGGCGTAGGTTCAACGGCCGTTCGCGCAGCGGCTACCGCTGCTTCCACTGCTCGCTGGTGATCTCGTGTCGTACGCCTCCATGTTCGGAGCCCTCGACCATCTGCATGTCGGGCGGCGTAGGGATGGTGTCCGCGAGCGACATGTCGAGTTTCGACAGCACGTTGCGTGAGCCATGGTTGACACACATCGTCTCGGCCCAGACGACGCGGACACCGAGTTCCGTGAACGCCTTGGCCAGCAAGGCCTGAGAGCCCTCCGTGGCATACCCGTTGCCCCAAGCCGCCTGCCGAAGGCGGTATCCGAGCTCGACCTGGTCCAGTGGACCCCCCGGCTCGGGACGCAAGCAGAACCAGCCGACGAACGCGTCGCCGTCCTTCTCGTGCGCGGCGAACAGGCCGAAGTCACCGCCCCATCTCTCGTAGCCGGCAAGGATGTTCGGCAGGTGGCGTGTGCGGACGACCTCCGGCGCGGTCGGCTCGCCTCCGGTCAGGTAACGCGTCACCGCTGGATCGCTGTCCAGCTCGATCAGCAGGTCCGCGTCATCACCAGTGAAGCGACGCAGGGCCAGACGCTCGGTCTCCAGGTAGGTGTCCACAACTCGATCATGCCCGGAGCAAGAGCGACGGTGTGGGGCCGGCCGCCGGCACGGCTCAGCGCGGGGCTTCTCCGCGCGCGACCTGCGGCTTCGGCATCCGGGTACGGCGCATCTGGAACGCCCGCATGATCGCGTAGAACGCCTCACCCTTCTGGGGCGGGCCGAGCTTGGCCTCGAGCTTCTTGCGGGTGCGCCGCCACATCAGCACCGAGTCGAGGATCGACACGGCGATCAGGCCGTAGACGAGTGCGAAGACGAGCAGCAGCGCCCAGCTGGTCTTGACGAAGCTGAGCAGCAGCACGAGCAGCATGATCGGCAGCAGGAACTCGCCGATGTTCCACCGTGCGTCGACGCTGTCGCGGATGAACCGGCGGCGCGGCCCCTTGTCGCGGGCGGCGAGGTAACGCTCATCGCCCGACATCATCCCGGCGCGCTGTTTGGCCTGCGCCTCGCGGCGAGCGACCTTGTCGGTCTTGCCCGCAGCCTTGCGGTCGGTGACGATGAGCGGCCGCTTGTTGGCCGCCTCCTGGTCGCGGCGCTTGGGCGTCGGCCGGTTCTTGGCGCCGGGGCGCTCGTCGACGGCCTCGCTGGTGGCGAGCTCTTCGTTGAGGGTCTTCTTGCGTCCGAACACGAGGCCACTCTAGGCGGTATCGGTTCGAGCCCTCGCATTCCCAGGCGCAGGCCCCAGCAGCGCCCGAGGATGCCGGGCGAGCGGGGGAGCCGAGGTCGCCGCCCACTCAGCGAAGCGGCACGAACCGGTAGTGGCCATGATGCGTGGTCGTGAGCGCCTCGCGATGGCGCACGACCAGCGTCATCGTTCCTCGGACGGGAACGACGAGACGTCCGTCGTCCGCGAGCTGCTCGACGAGTGGCTGCGGCAGCCGATGCGCCTCCGCCGAGACGAGGATGCGGTCGTAGGGGCCGTCTCCGGGGGTCCCGAGCACCCCGGGCACCGCGGGGGAGATGGTCGCCCATGGCATTGCGGTCGACGCGAGGTTCTGCGCGCCCCAACGGGCGAGCTCGGGCTCGAGCTCGAGACCGACCACGATCCCGGTCGGCCCGATCAGGTGTGCGAGCAGGGCGGTCGACCATCCCGATCCGGCGCCGATGTCAAGCACGTGGTCGCCGGTTCGCAACTCGAGCAGACGCAGCATCGCCGCCACGGTGCGGGGCTGTGAGTTGGTCTGCCCCCGGCCGATCGCGATCGGGCCGTCGTAGTCGGCCCGATCGACATCACCCGCGGGCAGGAACAGCGCCCGTGGCACGGCCTCGAACGCCGCATCGACTGCGTCCATGAGTCCGAGTCAACCACCTACCGGATACCAGATGCTGGATGCCGGACGCCAGCCGAGCGGCATGGCTCACCAAGGCGCCGCTGGCTATGGTCAGAGGGTGACTGACGACGTGCTTACCCCAGACCAGCTCGACGGCATCCGCGACCGTGTACGGGCGCTGATGCCCCAGGTGCG
>JBBSTU010000021.1:0-30501 GCA_038235595.1 Actinomycetales bacterium
CGTCGCGGACCGAACATCCGGTCGGCCGTGAACCCGCCGATGATCGACAGCAGGTAGACCGAGGCCCCGTAGATCGTGACCACGGCCGTGCCGGTCGTCTCGTCGATGCCGAGGCCGCCGTCGGCCACCTTGCCGATGAGAAAGTAGAGCAGGATGGCGCGCATCCCGTAGTAGGAGAAGCGTTCCCACAGCTCGACGAAGAACAGGGTCGCCAAGCCTCTCGGCTGACCGAAGAAGGCGCGATCCCCCCCGGCGTCGGGTGCTGAGCGGCGGTTCGGCGTACTCGTCGTCATGGCTCTCCCCTCGGCCCACGGCCATGGGGACCGGGGCACTGACTGCAACCTAGGCCCGACGCGGGGTGGGGCTCAACCCGAAACGCCAGGCGACCGGGTCGTGCGGGCGACCTCTCGGCGCAGACGCAGGGCATCGTGCAGCACCCCCACGGCGAACGCAGCCCCCACTCCTTCGCCGGCCCGGATGCGCAGGTCGAGCACCGGTTCGAGGCCGAGCTCGCGCAGCACCAGGGCGTGGGCCGGCTCTCGAGACCGTTGGCCTGCGACAAGATGCGCAGCGACCCCGGGTTCGAGCCGGATGGCGACCAGCGCACAGACCGACGTCGCGAGCCCGTCGAGCACCACGACGCCCCCCGCCTCCGCCGCACCGAGCACGACGCCGGTGAGCACGGCGAACTCACCCCCGCCCAACCGACGGACCGCTTCGCCGGCCCCGACCGGGCCGACCCGCCGGATGGCTCGTTCGACCACGTCGACCTTGCGCTCGAGCATGGTCGCGTCGGCCGAGGACCCCCGTCCCACGACCTCGGATGCCGGCAGGTCGAGCAGCGCCGCCGCGAGCGTCGCGGCGACCGTCGTGTTGCCGACACCCACCTCCCCAATCGCCACCAGGCCGGATACCGCTGCCTCGGCGCCGCGCTGACGACCCAAGGCGAGCAACGCAGCCCAGGTCTCGTGGTCGAGGGCATCGGTGCACACGAGATCGCCTCTGAAGCAGCCGATTCCGGCGTCGATGAACACCAGCTCAAGGCCAGCGGCTCGGGCGGCAACGGCCCCCATCGACGTTCCCTCGTGCGTCGCTCGGGCGACGTCGGCGGTGACAGAGGCATCGAAGGCCGAGACACCGTGGCTCGCGACCGCATGATCGGACCCCGCGATGACCAACGTGCCCGGCCCGGCAGCGGGCGCCAGCGCGCCGATCCGGTCGAGCACCACGTCGAGGGAGCCCAGGGACCCAGGCGCGGTGAGCAGATCGTCGGCGCGGTCACGGGCCGCCACGACGGCAGACTGTTCGGGGCTGCGCAGGTGCGAGACGGGCGCGGCGCTGTCGGTCCAGCGTTCACGCATCACCACATCGTCGAGCGGCAGTCGCTTCGACCAGCCGGCCCGCTCGAGCCCCGGCTCGGGCGGCCGTTCGTCGGGCCAGCCGAGGCAGAGCCAGCCGAGCGTCTCGACACCGTCGGGCAGGCCGAGCAGGGCAGCGAGCTCGGCCGGCTCGAAGAGCGTGACCCAGCCCAGCCCCAGACCGTGCGCGCGGGCCGTCAGCCAGATGTTCTCGATCGCGGCCGCGCACGACCACAGGTCGGCGTCGGGAAAGCTCGCCCGTCCGAGCACCCCGGCGGCCGGCGCCCGACGGTCACAGGCCATGACGATGCCTACCGGTGCTTCGCGAAGTCCCTCCAGGCGCAGGTCGAGCAGCCCGCGCGCGGCCTGTTCGGTCATTCCTTCTGCCTGGCGCAGGCGGCTTCGGTCGGCCATCACCGCAGCTCGGTCGCGGGTGGCCGCCTCGGTCACGACGATGAACCGCCACGGTTGCGAGTGTCCGACGCTGGGGCCCCGGTGACCGGCCTCCAGCACCGATCGCAGCACGGTCTCGGGTACCGGGTCGGGCCGGAAGCGGCGGATGTCCCGACGGGCGCCCACCACGCGGGCCAGCGCCTCGACGGTATCCGGCATCGCCCAGGCGTCGGGCGCCGAAGCCCGCTCGGCAGCCGACGAGGGGTCGCCAATGGTCGGCACCGGTCGCGGAAAGCTCACCCCCCGAGCCTAGAGAGTCGCGTTCGGCTCGTGACGACGCCTACCCCGCCCCCGCGTCAGGAGGCGGCGATCCAGGTTCGGGTGACCCCCAGCACGCGCTCACCATCGAGGTCACCGAGTGACATCCCGACGAAGGCCGAAGCGCCGGCCGAGGTCTGCCAGCGGAACCGGTAGCTCTCGGCGGTCACGGCGTCGGCGATCGCCGCGGCCGCGCTCTCGGCGCTCTGGGCGTTGGCGAACGCGCCGGCGCTGCGAGCCAGGTAGGCGGCGAGCGGCGCGGCGTAGGGGTCGGCGCGGTCACCTGAGCTGTCGTGGTCGGATGCCGCTGGGCGGGTCTCGTGGCCGTCATCGAGACGCAGCGCGCTGCCGACGAAGTCGCTCGCGACTGCGGCCGGCTCGACGACGCTGACCCAGACCCCGAAGGTCTCGGCGACCGGGGCCAGCGACTGCATGAAGCCCTCGACGGCGAACTTGGCGCCGCAGTAGGCGTCGGCGAACGGCTGGCCGACAGCGCCACCCACGCTGGTGATCGTCAGCACCCGGCCCGATCCCCGCTCGCGCATCCCGGGCAGCACCAGCTGGGTGAGGGCGACCGGGCCGACGTAGTTGACCTCGAGCTGGTCGCGTACGTCGTCGATGCTCAGCTGTTCAGCGGTTCCGACGGCTCCGCGTCCGGCGTTGTTGAGCAGCACGTCGATGCGACCGTGGTCGGCCAGCACCGACTCCACGCACGCCCGAGCGCTGTCGTGGTCGACGACGTCGAGGGCACGAACATCGAGCTCGACGCCCGCCTCCTGCGCGGCGGCCTGGAGGCTACCGGCCCGGGTGGTGTCGCGCAGGGTGGCGACGACGGTGTGACCCCTTCGGGCCAGCTCGACGGCCGTGTGCAGGCCCATTCCACTGGAGGTGCCTGTGACGAGGGTGACCGGGCTGTCGCTCCGGAGGTGTTGGCTCATCGGACGACGGTACGCCGTAGTTCCTGAACCATCGTGGGTCGCGGGGTGCTGTCGCGCCACTCTCCGGTCAGGCGTCGACCTCGTCGAGGCCGGCGATCACGATCTCGAGCAGTCGACCGAGCTCGTGACGCTCGGAGTCGGTGAGGCCACGCAGGGTGTCGCTCTCGACGACGTTGGCCTCACGGACGGCGGCGCTGAACAGCATCCAGCCCTCCTTGGTCAGCGAGACGAGGGTGCGGGTGCGGTTGGACTCGTCGGGCCGGCGCTGCACGATGCCGCGCCCCGTCATCTTGTCGAGCCGATGGGTCATCGACGACGGCGCGACGCTCGAGAGGTCGGCGAGCTGGCTCGGGGTGAGGCACGTGTCGCCGGCCTTGGCGAGGGCGGCCAGCACCGCCCACTCCCCCTGGCTCAGCTCGAGGTCGGCGAACTGGCGGTTGTACCACTGGTCGAGCTTCTTGGTGACGCCGTAGACCGCGGTGATGACCCGCTGCACGGTCTCCTCGCCACCGGCCGCGACATAGGTGGCCACGTCGTCAGAGTGCTGGTCCTGGATCGATCGCCGCTGTGGAGCCATGGCCGCATTGTCACATGTCCCGATGAAGTGTTAATATTTCGAAGTCGAACTTCGAGATCGAAGTTTCGCGGGTCGAGGCAACGTCGCTCCCCACCGCTACCACCAACACCACGAAGGGTGTGAACACTCATGCGTACTCGCCTGCTCATCATCGCCTCCGCCATCGGCATGCTCGGTTGGGGCACGGTGCTGCCGTACCAGTACGCCTACGCCGCGAACACCCGGGGCTGGGGCGCCCTCACCGCCGCCCTCGCGAGCACCCTCTTCTCGGTCGGCGCCCTCGTGGCCGCACCCCTGGGCGGCCGGCTCTCCGACCGCATCGACCCGGTCATCGTCGTGGTGGTCGCCAAGATCATCGCCGCGGCCGGCGTGGCCAGCCTGATCTTCGACCAGACCGCCACGACGTTCCTGCTCGGGATGTTCGTCTTCGGGCTCGGGCTCTCGGCCGCGGTGCCAGCGGCATCGGTGCTCGTGCTGCGCTGGGTGGGGCCTGAGGAGCGGCGCAAGATCTTCGCCTACAAGTTCACGGCCGAAGCGGTTGGCATGGCCATCGGCGCCTTCGTGGCAGGCATGTTCGTCGACCTCTCACGCCCCGACGGCATGACGATGGCCTTCGCTACCGCCGGCGCGGGCTTCGTGGTCTCAGCCGTGCTCATGTATCTCGCCGGCCTCGGCGCCCCCACCGCAGACTCGAGCGACCTCGCCGCCGGTGCTGCTGAGACCCAGCTGAGCACCCTCGACGGGCTCCGCCGAATCTTCGCCGTGCCCGCCCTGCGCTGGACCGCCGTCGTCACGGTCGCCCTCGCCCTCGGCTTCTACGCTCAGTTCGAGGCGGGTCTGCCCGCCTACGCGCTCACGGTGCTCGACGTGAAGGAGACCACCATCGGGCTGGCTGCCGCAGTCAACTGCATCGTGATCGTCGTGCTGCAGGTGGTGGTCGTGCGCCTGACCGCGAAGCGCTCGGCCGGTTCGCTGCTCATGGCGGTCGGGGTCATCTGGACCCTCTCATGGGTGATCCTCTCGGTCGCCCAGCTCGACCCAGCCATTGCCTCCGCCCTGTTCGTCACGACCTTCGGCATCTTCGCCGTCGGCGAGACGATGTACTCGCCGGTGCTCAACCCTCTGACGGCCAGCCTGGCCCCGGCCGGAATGGTGGGGCGCACGCTCGGCACCTTCAACGCCATCCAGACGACCTTCTCCGCGCTCGGCCCGCTCGTGGCTGGTGCCCTGCTCGGTGCCGGCCTCGCGAACGGCTTCCTCGCCCTGCACGTCGTGATCAGCCTGGTCGCCGTCTACGCCGCCTGGCGGCTGCGCACCGTCATGCGCCGGTCGGGTGCGGTTACAACCTCGCACACCGCCGACGTCGACGCGGCCGAGGTCAACCTGATCCGCGCCGGCGACACCAACGGCGCAGGCTCGGCTTCGAGCGACCGCCCGTCGACGGGTTCCGTTCTGGTGGCTTGACCCGCCTCGGCTCAGACCAGCAGCTGGTGGTCGGCCAGCTCGCGGTAGAGCGGGCTGGTCTCGAGCAGCTCGGCGTGCCGGCCGACGGCCTGCACCCGGCCGGCCTCCAGCACGACGATCTGGTCGGCGTCGGCCACCGTGGCGAGCCGGTGCGCCACGATCACCAGGGTGCGTTCACCGGCCACCGCGTCGACCGCCGCTCGCAGGGCCACCTCGTTGCGGCTGTCGAGGCTCGAGGTCGGCTCGTCGAGCAGCAGCAGCCTCGGTGAGGCGAGCAGAGCGCGGGCGATGGCCAGCCGCTGACGCTCGCCACCCGAGAGAAGGATGCCGTCCTCCCCCACCTGCGCTGCGAGCCCGAGCGGGTCACGGTGCAGAATGCCGGTCAGCCGGACCTGCTCGAGCACGTGCTCGCACTGCTCGTCGGAGGCGTCGGGTGCGCCCAGCACCAGGTTCTCGCGAATCGTGCCGGCCAGCACCGGGGCATCCTGCTCGACGTAGCCGAGCCAGCTGCGCACCTGCTCGCGGCCCAGGTCGGCCACGTCGACCCCCGCCAGTCGGATCACCCCGGAGCTCGGGTCGTAGAACCGGGCGAGGAGCGACAACAGGGTGGTCTTGCCGGCCCCCGACGGGCCGACGACGGCGGTGCGGGTGCCCGCCGGCACCGCAAAGCTGACGTCTTCGAGCACCGGCATCGACCCGTAGCCGAAGCTCACCCGGTCGAACTCGACCAGCGGAACGGCTTGCGCGAGCGGCATCCACGATGGTTGACGGTCGGACACCGAGGCGGGGCCGGGGCCGGCATCCTCCTCGGGCAGGTCGGTGATCTCACGGATGCGGATGACGGCGCCGAGCGCGTTCTGCACGGAGGTGTAGGCCGAGAACACCGAACCGAGCGGCCTCACCATGAGGAAGAGGTAGAGGATGAACGCGATGAGGTCGGCCACGGTCAACGACCCGCTGGCGACCCGATAGCCGCCGACCGCCAGCACGAGGATGAAGGCCCCCTGCAGGGCCACGCCGATGACCGGCTCGATGAGCGCCATGACCCGGGCCAGGCGAACGCCCGTGTCGTAGGTGTCGTCGGCGAGCGAGCGAAGGGCTGCGACCTCGCGCTCGGTCGCCCTGGCGGCGCGGATGGTACGGATCGCGGGCAGCGCCCGGGCGACTCCCGCTGCCAGCACCCCCACCTGGGTCTGCGCGACGAGCGCGAGCTTCTGGATGCGCCCACCCAAGGTAACGACCACGAGGGTGGCGAGCAGCACCACGAGAAGAGTCAGCCCGAGCAGCAAGGGGTCGATGAGGGCCATGGCGACGATCGCCCCGACGAAAACCACTGCCCCCGCCAGGCCCTCGACCAGACCGGAGGTGACGACGGAGCGGAGCAGGGTGGTGTCAGACCCGACCCGCGAGACGAGATCACCGATGCGGCGGGTGTCGTACTGGGCGATGGGCAGCCGCAGCAACCGACCGACGAGCTCGTGACGGGTGGCCCGCACGACCGCTTCGGCTGTGCGCTGCAGGAGGTACTGCTGAACCCCTGACACCAGGGCGCCGACGATCACCAGCGCGACGAGCAGCACCACCAGCCCGGTCAACGGGCGAGCCTCACCCACGGCACTGACCACCTTGGAGACGAGGGCCGGCTGGGCGAGCGTCACCCCTGCGCCGGCGAGCGAGATGAGGGCGACGACGCCGAGCACGCCGGCGTGCGGACTCAGGTAGGGCCAGAGGCGGCGAACCGGGGCTCGCCTGCCGCCTTCGCGCCCGGGAAGCACCGACTGTCTCTGATCATCGTCCGCCACCACGTCAATCTACGTTGACATCGGCGTCGCTGCACTGCCTCGTGGCTGGATGCCGCTCAGCTGCGGGCGTGGAAGGCGGCGATGCGGTCGACGGCATCGTCGACCGCATGCCGACCGGCGGCAAAGCTGAGCCGCACCGAGCGCGCCCCCGACCGGTCGTCGAAGTCGCCGCCGGGGGTGATCGCCACGCCGGCCTCCTCGAGCAGCGCGCTGGCGTAGGCCGTCGAGCTGCCCCAGCGGCTGCGCTGCGGCCCGAGGTCGGCCCAGTAGTAGAAGGCACCGTCGGCGGGGGCGGCTGCGCCCCAACCCAACCGGGTCGAACTGTCAAGCAACAGCTCTCGCGTTCGGGCGAACTCGGCAACGGCCGCGTCGCACTCGCGGTAGGACTCCTCGGCGAAGGCCGCCACCGCCGCGTACTGCGCCGGGGCCGGCGGGCACAGCGCAACGTTTCCGGCGAGAGCGTCGACGGGCCGGGCCAGGTCGTCGGGGAGCAGCATCCAGCCCAGGCGCCAGCCGGTCATCCCCCAGTACTTGCTGAACGAGGAGATGACGATCGCCGAGTCGTCGAGCTCGCGGGCGCACACTCCGCGCGGGTCAGCGGCGCCCGGCTCGGGATAGGTGACGCCGTGGTAGATCTCGTCGCTCACGAGCCGCACCCCGTGGTCGGCACACCACTGGCAGATCGCGGCGAGCTCGGCTCGGTCGACCATGGTGCCAGTGGGGTTCGCCGGTGAGGCGAGGATGAGACCGGAGAGCGGCGACTCGGCGTGGGCGGCATCGAGCAGCTCGGGTGTGGGTTGGAAGCGCACCTCTGGCCCGCAGTCGATCGCGACGACCTCGCACCCCAGCGCGTGCAGGATGTTTCGGTAGGCGGGGTAGCCCGGCCGGGCGAGCGCGACCCGGTCGCCGACCGAGAACGCTGCGAGGAAGGCGAGCACGAAGGCTCCCGACGAGCCGGTCGTGACCGCGACCCGGGCCGGGTCGAGATCGAGGTCGTACCAGCGGCCGTAGTGCGCGGCGAGCTCGGCCCGCAGCTCCCGGATGCCGAGCGCCGACGTGTACGTCAGGGCGCGGCCCGAGCCGTGGAGGGCGGCGGCAGCCTGTGAGACGAGCGAGGGCGCGCCACCTGCGGGCTCGCCCGCGCAGAGTGAGATGACGTCTCGCCCTGACGCCCGCAGCACCGCGACCCGGTCGAGCACGTCCATCACCTGGAACGGCGCCACCTGCGAGCGCGTCGACGGTCGCAGAGGCTTCGGTGCGGTGCTCACCAGGCCCAGTCTTCCCTACGCCCAGCGCAGTAGCGGCGCAGGCCCGATCCGGCAGTGCGCAGGTGCCGACGGAGGACGATCATGGCCTCATGGCCGACACCGCACTGACCTCCATCACCTTGCCCGACGGTCGAGCGCTCGACGTGTCGTTGCCCGGCTCCGACGACGGCCCGGTTCTTCTCTTCCACCACGGCACCCCCAGCTCGGGGCTGCCCCTGCGGTCGATGCAGCGTGCTGCCCGCGATCGTGGACTGCGCCTGCTCACCTGGTCACGGCCCGGCTACGGCGGATCCTCGCGCCGCTCCGGCCGCCGGGTGGTCGACGTGGTCGACGACGTGGTGTCGGTGCTCGACTACCTGGCCGTGGAGCGCTGCGTCGTCGCGGGCTGGTCAGGTGGCGGCCCGCACGCTCTGGCGACCGCGGCCCGTCTTCCGACCCGGGTCGCCGGGGTGCTGTGCATCGCCGGCGTCGCTCCCTTCGACCAGCCCGACCTCGACCTTCTCGACGGCATGGGGGCTGACAACCTCGAGGAGTTCGGGGCCGCGGCCGAGGGCGAGGCCTCGTTGCGGGCCTTGCTCGAGGAGCAGGCCCCCGGAATGCGGAACGCCACTCCGGCCGCCATCATCGAGCAGATGCGCTCCCTGCTGCCGCCGGTAGACCAGGCGGTCATCACCGACGAGTTCGGTGCCGACCTCGTCGCGGGCTTTGCCGAGGGCCTGCGAGTCGGCGTCGACGGCTGGCTCGACGACGACCTCGCCTTCAGCGCCCCGTGGGGGTTCGACCTCTCCGAGATCACCGTGCCGACCTTCGTCTGGCAGGGATCCGATGACCTCATGGTGCCGTTCGCGCACGGCCAGTGGCTGGCCCGGCGCTTGTCTGAGCAACCGAACCGGCACCCCGGCAGCGCCAACCATCTGCTCGACGGAGAAGGGCACCTGTCGATCTGGCTCAGCGCGGTCGGGCCCATGCTCGACGAGCTGAGCGCCACCCTTGGGTGAGGTGTTGTGCACGTTGGGTGAGACCACCTGGCGGCCCGGAGCTCACCACTCGACGAGGGCTTGCTCGATCGGCCCACGGCACCGACGGGGACCGGATGGCCCTAGCCTGCATTCATGACGACCGCGTACCACGCAGACTCCTCGGAGCTCACCGACAAGGAGGTGCTCACGTGGGAGACGTTCGGGTCGGCCTGCCGCGAGCTCGCGACCTCTGTCGTCGACTCGGGGTTCGAGCCCGAGATCCTCATCGCCGTCGCCCGAGGCGGCCTGCTGCCCGGTGGCGCCCTGTCCTACGCCCTGGGGGTGAAGCTGACCGACGCCATCAACGTCGAGTTCTACACCGACGTGCACGAGACCCTGCCCGACCCGGTGCTGCTCGCCCCGCTGCTCGACACCGAGAGCATCAGGAACCGCCGGCTGCTCGTGGTCGACGACGTGGCGGACTCCGGCCGCACCCTCGCCCTAGTGCTCGACCTGCTGCGTGAGCACGGCGCCGAATGCCGCAGCGCGGTGCTCTACTGCAAGTCGGCCTCTGAGGTGGCTCCCGACTTCGTGTGGCGCAAGACCGACCAGTGGATCGTCTTTCCGTGGTCGGCGCAGCCCCCGGTGACGGCATCCGGCAGGCTGACGCCAGCCGAGCAGCAGGCGTAGCGTCGGCTCATGGACCTCGGACTGCACCTCGCGAACTTCACCTGGCCGGGTGGTTCGGCCACTTTCGTCGACGACCTCCGGCGCACGGCCCAGGCCGCCGAGGACGTCGGTTTCACCAAGCTGTCGGTGATGGACCACGTGTGGCAGATTCGCGGTGTCGGTCCGCAGGAGCACGAGATGCTCGAGGCCTATACGACCCTGGGCTACCTCGCCGCCGTGACCGAGCGCATCGACCTGCTCGCCTGGGTCACAGCAGCGGTCTACCGCGAGCCGGGGCTGTTGGCCAAGGAGGTCACCACCCTCGACGTGCTGTCGAAGGGGCGGGCCTGGCTCGGTATCGGCGCGGCGTGGAACGAGGAGGAGTCACTGGGGCTGGGGCTCACCTTCCCGCCGACCGCGGAGCGGTTCGAGCGGCTCGAGGAGACCCTGCAGATCTGCCTGCAGATGTGGAGCGACAGCGTGGCGCCCTACGACGGCAAGCACTACCGTCTCGCCAGCACCCTCAACTCGCCTCAGTCGGTTCAGCGGCCCCACCCGCCGATCCTCATCGGCGGCAGCGGCGAGAAGAAGACGCTGCGCATGGTCGCCCAGTACGCACAGGCCTGCAACCTGTTCGACAGCCCCGAGATCGGCCACAAGCTCGACGTGCTGCGGGGGCACTGTGATGCCCTGGGCCGCGACTACGACGAGATCGAGAAGACCGTCATGGGCCGGCTCGACCTCGGCGAGAACGGCGAGAAGGTCGACGAGACGCTCGCGCACCTCAGCGAGCTGTCGGCCCTCGGTATCACCCACGTGCAGACGGGCCTGAGCGACAGCTCGGACGCCAAGCAGATCGAGCTGTTCGGAGCAGAGGTCATCCCGCGGGCTCACGAGCTCTGAGCGACCACCCTCGACCGCCGACTCGTGGCCTGACCGTTTTCTTGACTGATTCCAGATCAAGTGGTTCAGTGGATCCATGACGTTCGAACCCGAAACCCTGCTGCGTAGCGCCAGGATGAGGGTCACGCGGCCGCGGCTCGCCGTGCTCTAGCACCTGCGTCAGAGCCCGCACGCCGATGCCGACGCGATCTCACGGGGCGCCCGCGCCCAGCTCGGCACGGTCTCGACCCAAGCCGTCTACGACGTGCTTGCCGCGCTCACCGAAGCGGGCCTGGTGCGCCGCATCGAGCCCGCCGGTTCGCCGGCGCGGTTCGAGCTGCGAGTCGATGACAACCACCACCACCTCGTGTGCCGCGGTTGTGGCGACATCGTCGACGTCGACTGCGCCGTCGGCGAGCGCCCCTGCCTCCACCCCACCGCCGACCACGGCTTCGAGATCGACGAGGCCGAGGTCATCTACTGGGGCCGGTGCCGAGCGTGTGCCGCCCGCACCGCATCACCCTTGAACTGAGCTTCTTCCACTGCACGACTGCCCGACCCAACTAGGAGACAAGCTGATGTCTGTTGAAGGACCCCGCCAGGATGCGGGAAACACCAAGCCGCTGACCACGGTCGCCGGAGCCCCCGTCTGGGACGGCGAGAACTCCGTGACCGCCGGCCCCCGCGGGCCGTTGCTGCTCCAGGACGTCTGGTTCCTCGAGAAGCTCGCCCACTTCGACCGTGAGGTCATCCCCGAGCGGCGTATGCACGCCAAGGGCTCCGGCGCCCACGGCACCTTCACCGTCACCAACGACATCACGAAGTACTCCTGCGCCAAGGTCTTCTCCGAGGTCGGCAAGCAGACCGAGATGTTCGCTCGCTTCTCCACCGTCGCCGGTGAGCGGGGCGCGGCCGACGCCGAGCGCGACATCCGCGGCTTCGCTGTGAAGTTCTACACCGAGGAGGGCAACTGGGACATCGTCGGCAACAACACGCCGGTCTTCTTCTTCCGCGACCCGCTCCAGTTCCCCGACCTCAACCACGCCGTCAAGCGTGACCCGCGCACCAACCTGCGCAACGCCGAGAACAACTGGGACTTCTGGACCAACCTGCCCGAGGCGCTGCACCAGGTCACCATCGTCATGTCCGACCGCGGCATCCCCGCGTCGTACCGCAACATGCACGGCTTCGGCTCGCACACGTACTCGTTCTACAACGCCGAGGGCGAGCGGTTCTGGGTCAAGTTCCACCACCGCACCCAGCAGGGCATCAAGAACCTCACCGACGCCGAGTCGACCGAGCTCATCGGCAGCGACCGCGAGAGCCACCAGCGCGACCTCTTCGACGCGATCGAGGCCGGCGACTTCCCGAAGTGGAAGCTCTTCGTGCAGGTCATGCCCGAGGCTGACGCCGCCACGGTGCCGTACCACCCCTTCGACCTGACCAAGGTGTGGCCCAAGGCCGACTACCCGCTCATCGAGGTCGGCGAGTGGGAGCTCAACCGCAACCCCGAGAACTACTTCCTCGACGTCGAGCAGGCTGCCTTCTCGCCGACGAACATCGTGCCGGGCATCAGCTTCTCGCCCGACCGGATGCTGCAGGGCCGGCTCTTCTCCTATGGTGACGCCCAGCGCTACCGCCTCGGGGTCAACCACCACCAGATCCCGGTCAACGCCCCCCGTGGCGTCGAGCACCCGAACGACCCGCACCGCGACGGCCCCGGGCGCATCTCGGCCGGCGGCACCCCGTCGATCACCCCGAACTCCTACGGCCGCTACTCCAGCCAGCCGCAGTACAAGGAGCCGTCGTGGGCCATCGACTCGACCGCTGACCGGTTCAACCACCGTGACGACGACCAGGACTACTTCAGCCAGGTCGGCATCCTCTTCCGCGAGAAGATGACGCCCGAGCAGCAGCAGGTGCTGTTCGAGAACACGGCTCGTGGCATCACGGGCGCCTCGAGGGAGACCATCGAGCGGCACATCCACAACTGCACGCAGGCCGACCCGGCCTACGGCGCCGGAGTGCGGGCGGCCATCGACGCCCTGAACGCTGACACTCCTCAGGAGGTCGCGAAGGGTACCGCCAACGACAACGCCCCCACCAACAGTGCGCCGGTCGAGCGGTCGGACAGCGAAGGTTTCGCCAAGACCCACTGATCGAGGTTTCACCCCGCAGGGCCGGTCACGCACCCGCGTGGCCGGCCCTGCGGCATCCCGGCTGGCTACTCCCGACTTCCGGCTCGCTCGCAGGGCTTCTCGGCCGGTCGCGGGCAGGAACGAGGGGGTGTGCGAGATTTTCCGGTTGCCGAGGCTTTTATGCCGGTTTAGCGTGCGTGGAGTCAGCGCTGCCAACCGAGAGTGACACCCATGCCTCGCACCCGAGCCGTAACCATCTTCGCCGCCGCCACCGCGACCTGTGTCGCCGCCACCATGCTGTCGACGCCGCTGGTGGCCAACGCGGCCACCGTCCCGACCCTTGGCCAGCCAGTCAGCCACCCCGTCAGCCACCCCGTCAGCCACCCCGTCAGCCACGATGACAACCCCCGCGTGCCGGAGGGAGCCCTCTGGACCGAGGAGTACTTCCCCTCCTCCGACGGAAGCGACGTCGTGCTGCACGCCGACGTGCTGCGACCGGCCAACCTCGCGCCGACGACCAAGACCCCGGTCATCCTCTCGGTCGGGCCCTACTTCGCCCACCGGGGCCAGACCGGCGACGATGGCTTCACGGGCACCGGCCCCTCGGAGCGGTTCAACGACCTCATCGAGGGCGCTGACCTGATGGCGCGCGGCTACACCGTCGTGATGGTCGACCTGCGCGGCTTCGGCGGTTCGACCGGCTGTCTCGACTGGGTCGGCCCGGGTGAGCAGGCCGACGTCCGGGCCGCCATCAACTGGTCGACCCGGCAGTCGTGGTCGAGCGGCAAGGTGGGCATGTACGGCAAGTCCTACGACGCCTCGACGGGGCTCGTCGGCACCAACCAGGCCCCTCCCGGTCTCAAGGCGGTCGTGGCCCAGGAGCCGGTCTGGGACATGTACAACTACCTCTTCAGCAACGGCGTGCGACGGCCCAACTACATCGGCACTCCGCAGGCCTACAACTCCATCGCCGCCATCCAGGGCCTGCCCGACGACTCCGGCCGCTACCGGGCCGCGGCCGCCTACGAGAAGACCCACCCCGAGTGCTACGCCAACAACCTCAAGGACACCCAGAACAACGACCACAGCTCGGCGTACTGGCGGGCCCGCGACCTCGCGGCCAAGGCGAAGAAGTCGACCGTGCCGCTCTTCGTGACCCAGGGCTTCATCGAGAACAACACCAAGCCCGAAGACATGCAGACCTACCTCGACAACCACCAGGGCACGGAGCGCGGATGGGTCGGGCAGTGGGAGCACGTGCGCGGCAACGACACCGACGGCAACGGTCGCCTCCTCATGGGCCGGGCCGGCTGGTTCGACGAGGTGATGCGCTACTACGACCAGTACCTCTTGGGCATCAAGCCGAAGGTGAACGACCCGGCCTTCGCCATCGAGAACAGCTTCGGCCACTGGCGGGCCCAGCCGACCTGGCCGGTCGTGCGACAGTCCACGACCGTCGCCCTGGAGTCGGGCAGCTACGTCGACGACGGCGGCAGCACGAGCAACCGGTCAGCCCGACGGGCCGCCGGCTCGGGTGGGGTCTGGGACATGGAGAACGCCCCGGATCTTCCGTCGCCGACTGGGGTCGCGGCACGCAGCTCCAAGCCGAGCAGCACGGCCGATGCCGACGCGTTCTACACCTGGTCGACGCCGCTGCGCCACGAGACCCGCCTCACGGGCACACCGAGGGTCTCGCTACAGACCCGCGGCACCGGCAACGTGCTCGTTCGACTCTGGGACGTCGCCCCCGACGGGCAGGCCACCATGTTCGACGAGCAGATGTCGCTCGTCACCGGCGCGAAGACCCGGTTCGACCTCAAGTCGACCGACTGGACGCTACGGAGAGGTCACCAGCTCGTGGTCGGGGTCGGCACGAACACCTCGTTCTCGTGGGCCGACACTCCCTCGAACCAGACGATCACGGTCAAGGGCGCCTCGCTTGCCCTCGACCTGCAGAACACGAGACACGACGTGGTCACGCAGGGCAGCCGCTCGCCGTACCTCAACGCCTACCTCGACTACTACACCCAGGGCTGGGATGCCGTAGCGCGGGGAACGTTCACCATCAGCGTTCCCCAGAGCCGCGGCTGACAGCCGTCGGCTGACGTCGCCCCGGTACGGGCGCCGGGTGCCCGTTCGCACCCGGCGCCCGCTTGTGTTCTCGGTAGGGTGCTCCAGCCGCCCTGGTGGTCGGCTCGACCGCCGGCCAGGCGGCGTCTTCACCCTCAGGAGGGTTGCCGTCGTGACGAAGCCGCCTGACCCTGGGCGCACCCCCGGGGTGGCATTGGTGGTCGCGCTCGGTGTGATGTCGTCGTTCAGTACGCTGTCGATCGACCGCTACCTGCCCGCTCTGCCCCAGGTGGCGCGGGACCTGGGCGTCTCTGCGGGTGGCGTGGCGCTCATCCTCCTTCCCGTCTGGCGAGCGGTACCGAGTCGCTGCCCCCCACCCGACGCCGGGCCGGCGGCCTGGCCGACGCGTTGCACAGCTACCTCTTCCTGCTCGGCGACCTCCGCTTCGTGGGCCGGGTGCTGTGCGGGGCGTTCGCGTTCGCAACGCTGTTCGCGTACGTCTCGGCGGCACCGTTCGTGCTGCAGAACCACTAGGGCTTCTCCGCACAGCTGCTCAGCGTGGTCTTCGGTACCAACGCCGTCGGGCTGATCGTCGGCACCCGCTGCGCGGCGTACGTGGGCCTCGCGTGGGGCCTGCTGCTCTTGACCGTGGGCGCGGTCGCCGTCTGGCTGAGCGGGCTCACCGGCGCCGGGCTCCTCCTGCTGCTACCAGGCTTCTTTCTCGTGGGTACGGCGTTCAGACTCTGCATCCCCTCCATCAGCGCCAACGCGATGCAGGCCCACCCGCACAGTGCCGGGGCGGCGTCGGCGCTGCTGGGCGCCACGCAGTTCGTCATCGGCGGTGGGATCGGTCCGCTCGCAGGGCGCGACGCCTCAGACGGACCCCTGTTCCTCGGGGCGGTGATGACCGGTCTGGCGGTCATGGCGCTGGCCCTGGGCTGGGCGGGGCGTCACGGCCACCAGCTCGCCCGGAGAGAGTAGTCGCGACGGCCAGCCCATCGCCAGAAGCACATGATTGCTGGCTGCGAGTGAGGCCTCAAACGCAGGCGAGCACTAGATGCTCGAGCGCTGCGGCGCCATCACAGATAGGGCCCCCGGGCATGGACATGCTGAAGGGCGACGAGATCGCCGAGGCCAAGCTGACCGACTGGCGCCAGCTGGCCCAGGGCCTGCACGCCCGCTTGCTGGTCGACGACTTCGGCGCCGGCGCACGGTTCGTCGTCGCGGTGGGCGAGGCGGGCGACGTGCTCAGGCATCACCCGAGTGTGTCGATCGGCGCCGGGTACGTCGACCTCAAGCTGGTCAGTCCCGACGCCGTCTACCGGCCTCGGTCAGCGTCATCGAGCTCGGCCTCGACACGGCCCACTGCGGCACCATCGCCCCGGTGTGGGCTGCCCTGACGCCGACGATCACGAGACCGCGCGTCAGCGGTTCCACGTCGAGGTCTACGTGGCGCCCGAAGCGGCCGGGGACCGCATTGCCGCCGCGGTGGCCGTGGGCGGGACTGTCGGATGCCGCTCAGCTGAGGATGTCGACCCTGCGGAAGCGCCGGTAGGCCAGCATCGTGAACGCGACCGTCCACACCAGGGCCCACAGCGACCCGTGCAGCATGTTGCTGTAGTCGGGGCTCACGGCCAGCGCGTCCTGCCAGGATCGCCCGTAGTGGCCCGGGAAGGCGTTGCGGTAGGGCTCGAGGGCGTCGAGCTGGTCGAGGATGTTGAAGACGATCGAGACGAGCACCGCCCCCCCGACCGCAGCCAGCGGCGCGTCTGATCGCACCCCCAGCCAGAAGGCGATGGCCGCGATCGGCAGCAGCGTGACGAAGATGTAGGCCATCGCCAGCGCGAGCCGGGGCAGGAACTGGCCCCAGGAGAGGTTGTCGCCGAGCGGGTTGGTGAGCGGGTCCCAGCCGTAGGCGATGCCCCCGACGAGCAGGCCCCACGCCGGCAGCAGGAACGTCGCGAACAGGGTCGAGGCGACGCCGATGAACAGCTTGCTCGTCAGCAGCCGGGCCCGTCGCACGGGGGCGATGAGCAGGTAGCGCAACGACGACCACGACGCCTCCGCCGGCACGGCATCCCCGCAGAAGAGGGCGGCCAGCAGGATGAGCAGCAGCTCGGACGCGAGGAACACGAGCACGAGGCTGAAGTTCGCGGCCCCGCTCTGGGCGAGGTCGAAGATGCGGCTGCTGGGGCTGCTGCGGTTGGGGTTGCCGTTGCGGTCACCGAACGCGAACGAGGCGACGAGGATGAGCGGAAGGGCGAGCAGGAGACCGAAGGCCCAGAGGGTGCGACGCCGACCCCACTGCCGCCGCAGCTCGGCCCGCCACGAGAGCGGTTCACGCATCTGCGCGACGGGTTCGCTGGCCGTGCCGGTGAGGGCCGGGGCAGACTCGATCACCTCGAGCAGCGCTTCGCCGGGGCGGTGGTCAGCGAAGGGCCGGGAGTCTGGGTTCGGGTCGGCTGCGCCGTCGCTCGAACCGCTCGTCGGCTGGTCGGTCATCGGGCTCTCACCTGCCTCAGTCTCTCTACGAGCGAGGTGCCCTCGTCGTCGGGTTCGCCGCCGGGGGTCCCGGACGCCGAGGAGATCACGCCGAGGAAGACCTCCTCGAGGTGACGACGGCTGCTGACCCCCACAACGGGCAGCCCGGCCGAGACCGCGGCCTGTACGACGGCGACCCGCGACAGCTCGCCCACGACGACGAGCCGGGATGCCGTGTCGACCCGCACCTCGTGGATGCCGTCGTGCCGCTCGAGCGCGTGCACCCCGGTTCGCACCAGCGCGGCATCCGCGTCTTCGGGCAGGTCGAGGATCGTCGTGTCGTCGGAGTCGACGAGGTCGGCCACCAGGCCCTGCGTGACGACCCGGCCGGCGTGCATGACCACGACGTGGGTGCACGTCATCTCGACCTCGGCCAACATGTGGCTCGAGACGACGACCGTGCGACCGGTCTCGGCGTAGCGCCGCAGGATCGGGCGCATCGCGGCGATCTGGGGCGGGTCGAGCCCGTTGGTGGGCTCGTCGAGGATGAGCAGCTCGGGCAGCCCGAGCATGGCCTGGGCGATACCGAGCCGTTGCTTCATGCCGTGGCTGTAGCTCTTCATCGGCCGGTCGACGGCGCCGCCGAGGGCGGCCACGTCGAGGGCCTCGTCGAAGTGCGCCTCCTCGGGAGCCCGCCCCGTCGCGGCCCAGTAGGCCTCGAGGTTGGCGCGGCCGGTGAGGTGCGGCAAGAACCCCGGCCCCTCGATGAGCGCACCGACCCGAGCGAGCACCGCGGAGCCGGCCGACACCGGCTCGCCCAGCACGTGCACCGAACCGGCGTCGGAGGAGATCAGCCCCATGACCATGCGCATGGTCGTGGTCTTGCCGGCCCCGTTGGGCCCGAGCAGGCCCACCACCTGGCCCTTCTCGGCTCGCCACGACACGTCGTCGACGGCACGGTGACCGTCGGAGTAGGTCTTGACCAGCCCCTCGATCACGAGCGGGATGTCAGCGAGGTCGGGGCGTGAGGGCAGCAGCCGGCGACGCCGTCGTCGCACGAGGAAACCCCCGAGGGCGAGCAGCAGCAGGGCGCCCAGAGCAGACAGCGCGAGCACGACCTCGGTGTCGACCACCGAGACGGTGGTGCCCGGGGCGGCTCCGTCGAGCTGCGACACGGGCAGCGTGAGGCTGCCACCGGCCTGCACGGCGATCTGGCTCGGTTCGCGCGCGTTCGAGAACGTCGACTCGGTGCTCGTGAGCAGCACCCGAAGCCGGCTGCCCGACGGCAGGTCGTAGGTGGCGCCGGGCAGCGACAGGGTCACCGGCGTCGGCTGCCCGGGGGTCACCTTCAGCCGAAGCGGCGCCACGAGCGGGTTGGCCAGGGTGATGGACGAACCGGTGACCCGCCACACCGACCCGAAGAGCGTGACGTCGGCGGTGTCGGAGGTGACCGTCATCGTCATGGTGGGTGACCCGACCACGGTGCGGGCCTCGGTCAGCGGCTCGGTGTCGAAGGCGGTCGACTGCCCCGGCAGCGCGGCCACCTGGTAGGTCGAGAGGCTGATGCCGAGCGCGGCGAGACCCGGCACCGCGATGATCGAGGCCGGCAAACCGCCGGGCGGGTGAACCAGCGCTCCCTGCGTCTGCGCGAACGCGACTCCCTGGGTCGCCAGACTGGTGCCCGACAGGCCGGGGTAGGCCGGCAGGGTGTGCAGCGTGGACGGCTGGCCCGCCCGGGTGGCGGCGATCGGGTAGGTGAACTTGGCAGTGGGCAGGGCCGAGTCGCGTGGGGCCTTGTCGCGGACGTAGTGGTCGAGCCAGGCGTAGGAGGCCTCGGTCTCTTCAGCCTCGTGGGTGCTCGGGGCGTCGTGGCCGCCGTCGCTCCAGCGCACGGCATAGGGGGTACTGCCGGCGTCGAGGGCGGCGGCGGTCGCGTCGGCCTGGTCAAGACCGAAGAGCGAGTCGCCGATGCCCTGGATCAGCATTGTCGGCGCCTTCACCCGGGCCAGGCTGGGCTTGGGGCTGTGGGCCCGCAGCAGCGTCAGCAGCTCGGGGCTGGCCACTCCGGAGTCGGAGGCCTTCAGGAAGAGCCGGCACAGCGCCGTGTCGAACCGGCCGCACGAGTCGGTGGCCGTCGCCGGCCCGGCGGCCGGGGCACGGGACGCACCCGACCCAGCCACTGCTCCCGGCGCGGCCGTGGCCTCAGCGGTGGTGGCGCCGGGGGTCTGACCCGCGGGCGAACCCGGCGCCGCCCCGGAGCCGCCATCGACAGCTCCGGCGCTGCCGCCCCCTCGGGCCGAGAGGAAGAAGGTGCTGGCCCAGACCTGCTTGAACGGGCCGGCGACGGCGATCGGGTCGCGCCCGGCGGCCGTCGTCGGAGCGGCAGCGAGCGCCGACTGGGGGAAGAACGCCTGGGCCAGGTCGTTCCACGTGATCGCCGACACGACGGCATCCACGCGGGGGTCGGCGCCGGCCAGCATCAGCCCGAGGGCGCCGCCGTACGAGCCGCCCATGACCCCGAACCGCGGGTCTCCGGCGCCGTCGAGCTCGACGTCGGGTCGCTTGGCGGCGAGGTCGACGAGCGCCTTCGCGTCGTTCACCTCGTAGTCGGGGTCATCGAGATGGATGCGGCCACCCGACTTGCCGTGCCCGCGAGCGCTCCACGTGGCCACCACGTAGCCGCGCGCCTGCAGGTCGGCGGCCTGGCCGGCGACGGAGTCCTTGCTGCCACCGAAGCCGTGGGCCAGCAGCACGAGCGGATGCCGAGTGCCGTCGGACTGTCCGTAGAAGGAGATGTCGAGCTGGACCGCTGCTCCGTCGGGCTCGGCGCGCACCGGGAGCTTCGCCGCCACCGGGGCCGACTGGTCTGCCTGCGGGCGCAGCGCCGGCACACCGAGCGCCGCTCCGGGTCGGCTCACGATGGCCGAGCTCGCGGCCTGGAAGTCGACCGCGGTAGCCGCGTAGGCCGACGCCGGGGCCACGGCCGATGCGATCGGCATCGCCAGAACGGCGGCGGCGAGCCCGACAACGACGAACGACCGGGCCATCACACGACGGGCCGGCCGATTTCTGTGTGATCCGCCCTGCGGCCCGACCGGCATACCACTATCAGATCACGGCAACCCGGCTCCGCGTGCGGGCAGTCGACCGGCAGGGCCACCAGCCGGGCGGCGGGTGGGGCCTCGAGCGCGCCGCCCTGGTTCTTTACCGGCTCAGTCGTCGTCGGCGCCGCGCTCCAACCAGTAGGCGAGCGCGATGCACACCACGAGCACCATCACCGGGGGGATGAACCGAGCCCCACCCTCGAGCGCGAGCCAACGGTAGGGGGCATCGCTGAACGCAAGGATGTCGCTGTCGAGCAGGTAGCGCAGCACCGCCAGCGCCCCGAACACCAGGCCGATGACGCCGACGACGTTGATCACGAACCGACGGCCCGCACCTGAGGTCTTCACCGGGCCTGCCACCGGCTCAGGCCTGTTCGCTGTCGGGGTCGTCAACCGGCGGCGCGAGCAGGCCGGCACGGCCGAACATCGCGGCGGTCTCGCGAGCGTTGGGGCTCCCGGAGTCGAGGTCGGCGCCGGCCGCCACCAGGGCTCGCACGACCTGCTCCTCGCCCTTGAAGATGGCGCCGGCGACCGGAGACTGGTTGCGGTCGTTGGCCAGGTCGACGTCGGCCCCGTGCGAGATCAGCGCCTCGACGGTGTCTGAGTGACCGTGGTAGGCCGCGAGCATGAGCAGGGTGTTGCCCTGCGCATCGCGGGCATCGACCGGGAAGGAGTGCTCGAGAAAGGCACACAGCTCGGAAGTGTTGCCCTCGCGGGCCAGGTCCATGGCGACGGCCACGATGCGGGCTTCGTCATCGGCGCTGATGGGTGACTCGGTCATGGGCCAAACCTACGCAATGGTGCCCCGCGACCGCTCCCGCGTTCACCCCGTGGCGCGGAGGTGGTGCGTCGCGGACCGCTCCGACGCGCGCCGCATCCGGATGCTAGAAATGAAGCATGGCTACCACTGCACTCGGAGACACTCCCGCCCACACCGTCGGCGACCTTCCCGCCGTCGGCGACCAGGCTCCTGACTTCACGTTGACCGGCGTCGACCTCGGCGACGTCACCCTGCCCACCGGAGGCACGCGGGTGGTGCTCAACATCTTCCCGAGCGTCGACACCGGGGTCTGCTCGGCGAGCGTGCGCAAGTTCAACGAGCTGGCCGCCAATCTCGACAACGCGACGGTCTTCTGCATCTCGAACGACCTGCCCTTCGCCATGAGCCGCTTCTGCGGCGCCGAGGGCATCGAGAACGTCACCGTCGCCTCGGGCTTCCGCTCGTCGTTCGGCGACGACTACGGCCTCACCCTCACCGACACCGGCATGCGGGGCCTGTTGGCCCGCGCCGTCGTGGTGCTCGACGAGGCGGGCAAGGTGACCTACACCGAGCTCGTGCCGAGCATCGGCCAGGAGCCCGACTATGTTGCCGCGGTGGCCGCCCTCGGCTGAGAGCAGCATCCGGAGCTCGCTCAGGCGCCGGCGGGGGGCGCTTCGGCGTCTTCCGGTCCCGCGATGTTGACCATCCAGGAGTTGCCGAACCGGTCGGTGACCATCCCGAAGTGGTCTCCCCACATCTGTTTCGCCAGCGGCATCGTCACGGTTCCGCCGTCGGACAGCTTGGCGAAGTAGCCGCTCAGCTCGTCGACGTCGTCGCCGCTCAGGCTGACCGCGATGGTGTTGCCGGCGGTGACATCACCCATCGCCTCCGGGGTGTCAGACGCCATCAGCGTGTAACCGCTCGGGGTATCGAGCTGCGCGTGCATGACGCCGTCGGCCGCCACCCCGTCGGTGGGTCCGAACTCGCCGAACGTGCTGATCGCCAGGTCGCCGCCGAAGACCCCTTGGTAGAACTCCATGGCCTCTCGGGCGTTGTCACGAAAGCTGAGGTAAGGGTTGAGGCGTGATCCCATGGCGTGCTCCTTCGCTGCGCTGTCATCGACCATCGCAGACTAGGCCCCGCGGGGCACTGTCGGCCGGGTTTCCGCAAGAAGTTCACACTGAACACATAAGGTGGTCTCAGCGCGGCCGGGGCGATCGCTTGGTGCTGCCCTCCGAGCCCAGGGGTCGCTGGCGGTTGCCGTCATCGGTGGGCCCGAGCCCGCCCTGGCACCCGGGACAGTAGAACATCGTGCGTTCCTGGGGTGGCCGACCGATCGGGGCGACCCGCACGGTCGCTCCGCAGCGGCGACAGGGTCGCCCACTTCGGGCGTGCGCGTAATGGGCTTCGCCGAGGCGGTAGGAGCCGGTGCTCGACTGCACCGCGTGGTTCTTGCCGTTGTCGATCAGCCGGTGGGCGCGCGCGACGATCCGCTCGAGCCGCGGGAGGCCCAGCTCGGATGCCGTGAGCCACGGGTTCACCTTCTCGAGGAAGAGCGTCTCGGCGCACCACATCGTGCCGACTCCGGCGAGGTTGCGCTGGTCGAGCAGTGCCTGCCCGACCGGTACCGCCGCGCGGGCCAGGTTGTCGACGGCCCGCCCGGCGTCCCAGTCGGGGCCGAGCACATCCGGCCCGAGATGGCCGACCAGGTCATCCTCGCGGGCGGTCGGCACGAGGTCGAGCATTCCGAGGCGCAGGCCGAGCGCGGTCCAGTCGTCTGCGGCGACAAGGGCGCGCAGCTGCGAGCTGGTGCGCCAGTGTCGGGGCAGGCCGGGCGTGGCCTCGATACGCCACTGGCCCTCCATCCGCAGGTGCGAGTGCAACGTCAGCCCACCTTCGAACCGGTGCAGGAGGTGCTTGCCACGGCTGACCACCTCGAGGGTGCGGCGGCCGCGGAGGTCGACGGTTGAGATCTCGGGCCAGCGCAGGTCGCTCTCGACGGTCTGTTTTCCGGCCAGCGCCTGGTGCAGGCGTGCGGCGGTGCGCCACACCGTGTCACCCTCGGGCATCTCGACTCTCCTCCCTCCCGTGTCAGCGCAGCCAGCCGGTCGCCGTCAGGTCTCTGCTTGCCCGACCCGGTAGCCGATGCTCACCGGGCCGACGGGTGCGGTTCGAACAGGGTCGGTCCTAGGGGGGCGAGAGCACCCAACCCTGCACATCGAGAATCAGATCGCTGCTGGTCGAGGTGAAGATGCGCACCTTCCCCTGTGCGTCCACCGGCACGATGGCGCTGTTGGCGACGGTCTGGCCTGCCGCCACATTGAGAGTTGAGATGTTGGGAAGCGCTCCCGAACCGGGAAACACCGTGACGTAGCCGGACCCGGCTGCCCGCACGGCCGTGAGGTTGACGACGACCGCCTTGACACCGAATACCGGCACGCCGGCCCTGCCGGTCACCTGGACGACGGTGGTAGATCCAGCGCTGGGGCGGGCCGCGATCCCCGCGGCCCTCGTGTCGAGCAACCGCACGGGCGTGCGCGTGTTCAGGTCGGACCCTGGCGGCAGCCAGCCACCTACGTCAACCAGCACGTCGGTCTCAGCGGAGGCGTAGATGCTGACCCGCCCACCCGTACCGACCTTCATCAGGCTGTAGCCGGCCACCGTCTGGGAGCGGGCGTAGTTGAGCGTCGACGCGCCAGGTCGGTTTGCTCCCGTTGGCCAGACGATCAGATACCCCGACCCTGCAGGAGCGAGAGCCGTGACGTTCAGGCCTACCGTCTCGACCCCGTCGCCGGGTACTCCGCCGCGGCCGGTCACGGGTATGTCGAGCCGCCCCCCCGCCGGAATCCGGAGCCGGCTGCGGGAGTCGTAGACCCGGGTGGAGTCCGTGCTGACGTAGTTGTTGCCACGAGGGAGGTATCCCGCAACGTCAATGAGCACGTGCGAGCTCGCCGAGGAGTAGACCGATACGCTTCCGTCGATGGCGACCGGAGCCACCACCTGGTTCGCCACACTGAGACCCGCCCGGTAGTTCAGGTTCGAGGTGGAGGGCCGTCCGGTCGGGTCGGTGCCGAGGCTGAGGTAGCCGGCTGCCGCGGGAGTCACCGCGGTGACGTTGAGCACGACCGCGTCGACCCCGGTCATCGGCAAGCCGAGACGGCCGGTCAGAGGCACCGTCAGCCAGGTCCCGGCCTTGACCACACCTGTGGGTCGGCCCGTGGGAAGCCCCAGGCCGGAACGGGTGTCGACCGCTCGCGCAGGGCTCACGACCTGGTACCGGTCGCTGAGGCTGCCAGGTAGCGCTGACGTGTCCGAGGTCGGGGCGGTGGTGAGACCGGTGATGTCCACGGTGCTCAGCTGATATCCGGCGTCGAGGAAGGCCATTCGTGGCAGCCCCGTGTCGTCGGCCACCGCCACCGGGGCCGGGGGGCTGCTTCTGCCGTGAACCGGCCCGTACTCCTTCGTCTGGCCACCCGGGCCGAGGTCGGTGACGGCCAGGACGATATACGGTTCGGCTTGGTCGACATCGCGAACGACCAGTCGACCGATGAAACCCTTACCCAGGATGCCGTCGTGGAAGCTTCCGGCGAAAGGCCGGTCGCGCATCACGCCGTCGAGGTCGAGGACACTCGCCTCGATGCCACACTGGACGAGGGCGAACCGCTCCACAACCGTGAGAAGAGCGGAACCACAGTCGTTGCGCGAGGTCTGGACAGTGCGCAGCGGCGCCTCGGTGAGCACGTTGGTGGCGGTGATCCGACCGTAGCGGTCCGGTCCGACCCAGAGGACGTCACGGTCTACCGACCACGGCTCGCCCTGGGCGAAGGTGCGCAGCAGGCGGCCCGTTCGGGCGTCTTCGAGCTTGACGCCACCGTCGAGGCCGACGTACGAAACGGTGAGGCCACCACGTGAAAGAGCAGGGTCGCCGTAGGTGCCGGGCAGCTGACGACGGCCTCCGGGCCAGCTGACGACGTAACCGGCCGAGTCCCAGCGCACTCCCCCGAGGTGGATCTTGGTGACGAGCACGTCACCTGCGGCCGTCACGAAACCGCCTTCGGTCGGTTGGCCCGGAACCAGGTCGTCTGACCAGGGCTGGCCGTCGCGCAGACCGATGGACGCGGCGAGGCCCTGGTCTGCGTCGGGCCCACCGAATCCGGTCCAGGCGCGGTTGCCCACCAGGGCGGCGCCCGCGGCCCGGCGGGGTCTGAGGGGGAGGTCGTAGAGAACGGTGAGGGGGTCACCGACGGCCTTGGTCTGCTTTATCTGCCCGTAGGGCCCCGTGGGTGTGATCATCCGCAACGTCCCACCGCCCTGTTCCTCGACGAAAACTACGTGCTCCGCGAGGGCGGGTCCGGCGGTTCCGGTCGCTGTCTCGACCGGAAAGACGGTGAGGTCATCGGCACTGGCCCCAGTGACGCTGTACGCCGCTTCGTCGCCCAGCCCGAACCACGTCACGTTGTGGGCGGGCAGGCCCGTGACGGTGACGTCCGCCGCTGACCGGCCCTGACGATCGCTCCAGTGCACGATCGCGAGGTTCTCCTCCGTCCAGTACACCCGGGTCGGGGTGAGAAAGCCGGTCACGGTGTGGCCTCGAAAGGTGCCCAGCCGGGTGGCCCTTCCCGACTCGACGTCGATCAGCCACGGACTGAGGCCACCTACCAGCAGGATCGTGCGAGCGTCGCTGGCCACCACGTGGGCGTTGAACCCGTCGATACCCGTGATCGTGAGCGAGCTTCGGCCGGCTCGCTGCAGCAGGAAGGTGTTGTCGGAAGCTGACTGGGTCAGCATCCAGGTAGCTTGCGTCTCGACATGACGTTGCGACTCGGGGGCTGACACCGTCCAGGTGACCGCGTCAGTAGCAATGTCTCGGACCTCGTAGGTGAGCGTCTTCCCGGGCAGGTTCATCAGGAGGGAGCTCCCGCTCACGCGCGGGGTCGGGTCGCTGGGAATCGTACGAACCGACGAACCGTCGGCGACCCGCCGGATGGTGTATGTCCCCGGCGTGTAGTCGTCGACGTAAGGGTTCGAGACGAGAAGGTAGTCGGGGCCGGACGCGAAACCGGGGCTGGAGGCGGTGGGCATGGGGTAGGCCGGCAGTCGTGTCCCCGCGGTCACGGAAGGAGGCACATCGAGGGCGACCGCCGGGCTGATCCCGCCCCCCAGGCCCCAGAGGACGACAACGGCCACCAGCGACCCGAGCATTGACCTACGACGCGCCATCGTGACCCCTGAGCTGTGACTTCTGGCGGCACGCGTTCCACGACCGGTGCACAGAATAACTGAAGCCGGCAGAAACCGGGCCACTCCCGGGATGATCGTTGCGGGATGCGGTTGAGCGTGCTCACCGCCGCAGGCGCAGACCGCGGGGGGTCATGTGGAAGCCCGCCTGTGACAGGGCCAGCACCAGCGGATGGTCGGAGCCGAGCAGCGACGCGCCGTCGGCCTTCTCGACGGTGAGGCGACCGAGCGCGCCTTCGCGCACCGACAGCGCAAGCGCGTCGGCTGCGGCCTGCAGCTGCTCGACGTCGTCAGACCAGCAGAGCATCGTCTTGCCCCCTCGTTCGACGTAGAGCACGAGCTCGCCGTCGACGAGAACGACCAGCGCTCCGGCCTTGCGGCCCGGCTGGTGACCCTTGCGGCGCGACGGTCTGGCCACAAGTGCGTCCTCGGATGCCGCTCCGCCGGCCGCGCCGGAACCCCCCGCGCCCGATGGGGCTGTGCGTCCGGCCGCCCCGGGACCGCTCGATCCGGCCCGGCCGTCGGGTCCCTCGCCGGGATCGGTGGCATCGGTCACGGGCCGCTCGGGCCAGCCGAGCGCGGCCCCGTACGGGTTGGCGGGGTCGCTCGCGGCGAGCACCAGCGCAGGCAGGCGCGACGGCTCCGGTCGGCCGTCACCGTGCCCGGCACCTGAGCCGGCCCAGTCGTCGCCTCGCCCTGGATGCCGCTGGGTACCGGCATCCTCGTTCTGCGAGACGGCGCCGGGCAGTCGGGTCAGGGAGCGCAGCCGGTCAACCGCGCCGGTGGGGGCGAACTGTGATGCGCCGAGGCCTTCGACGAAGTAGCCGCGGCGAACCTTGCCCGCCTCCTCAGCGGCGGCCAGCACCCGGTAGACGGCGGCGAAACCGCCGGGCACGTCCTCCGACATCACCGACCCCCGGGTGAGCACGCCGTAGCGGTCGAGCAGCAGCTCGGCGGTGGTGACGGCCCGCACGGTCGGGTCACTCTCGGCCACGGGCAGCAGCGCCCACCTCCCGACCCCGGATGCCGGACCCGAGCTCGCCGCCCGACCGGCATGCAGACTGGCGGCCTGGGCCTTCGACTCGGCCGCCCCGACCTGCTCAGGGGTGGTGCCGGCGAGCGCACCGCGCAGCGAACCGAACCGCCCCAACGACCCCCGACGCCCGGAGTACCGGGTCGACCGCGGTGCGGTGACGGTGCGTTTGTGGGCGGTGCGGCCACCAGAGAGCAGCGCGCGCAGGGGCGCCGCTGTGTCGTTCGTGATGCGCCCCGACCACACCAGCGACCACAGCGCCTCGAGCACGTCGGTATCGCCCAGGTCGACCCGGCCGGCGAGGGCGCGGAAGAACCACGCGCCACCACCGGCGAGAGCGTCGAGCACGGCATCCTCGGCGTCGGTGAGATCGAGCGGCTCGGGTGGGGTCAGCGTGAGGTGGGCGGCGTCGGCGAGGTGCAGGCTCACCCAGCCGTCGTCGCCGGGCAGCGAGCCGTGGCCGCGCCAGACCACCTCGCCCGCGCTCATCACCTCGTCGAGCAGCGACGGACGGTAGTCGGCAACCCGAGCGGGTAGCACCAGGGTCTCTAGGGCGCTCGCCGGCACCACTGCCCCAGTGAGCTGCTCGACGGCGCGCAACAACCCGTCGCGCCCGCGTTGGCCTCCGCCGACGCCCTGCCACTGCGGCAGGAACCGGGCGAGGTCGGCCTGGTCGACGGGCTCCACCTCATGGCGTAGCGCGGCGAGCGACCGTCGGCGTAGCAGCCGCAGCACCTCGGCGTCGCAGAACTCGGGGCCGTGGCCACCGCCGTTCTCGGTGGGCAGCAGCTCGCCCTCGACCACCCGGCCCGCCGACACGAGCCGGCGCAGCGCGTCGTGCACGACGGCCGGCCCGAGGCCCCACCACGACGCGACCGTGCCCACCGCAAAGGGCCCGTGGGTGCGGGCGAACCGCGCGACGAGGTCACCGAGAGGGTCAGGCACCGACTCGAGGAACGCCATCGGCACCCCGACCGGCAGGGCGGTGCCGAGGGCGTCACGCAGGCGAGCAGCATCCTCGATGGCCGCCCAGCGCTGCTCTCCACCGACCCGCACCGCGATGATCCGTCGGGCCGCCTCCAGCTCGACCAGGGCGGCCTTCACGGCTGACGGCGCGAACCCCTCGGCGGCCCGCGCCACGATGTCGCCCATCGACAGCGGCCCGAGCACGCGCACGAGATCAGAGAGGTCATCGCCATCGCGGGCTCCCCTTTCGGGGGTGAGTCGTTGCAGCTCGGCCTCGGTGCGCGCCACCGCCTCGGGGTCAAGCAGGTCGCGCAGCGCGAGCACCTCGCCCTGGCCGAGCAGCTCGGCCAGCAGCGAAGGGTCGAGAGCGAGTGCAGCCGCGCGACGTTCGGCCAGCGGCGAGTCGCCCTCGTAGAGGTACTGGGCGACGTAACCGAACACCAGCGACTTGGCGAACGGCGACGGCTGGCGTGACTCGACGTCGACGAGCGTGACCGCCCGCGAACGCACCTGGGTCATGAGCTCGACGAGGCCGGGCACGTCGAAGACGTCTTGCACGCACTCGCGCACCGCTTCGAGCACGATCGGGAAGGTCGGGTACTGGCTGGCGACCTCGAGCAGGGCCGCCGCCCGCTGACGCTGCTGCCAGAGCGGCTGACGACGATCGGGCCGGCGCCGCGGAAGCAGCAGGGCGCGCGCTGCACATTCTCTGAACCGGGCTGCGAACAGGGCCGATCCGCCGATCTCGGTGGTGACCAGCTCGCTCACCTCGTCGGGCTCCATGCTGATCAGCTCGATCAGCTGCTGACCGATCGCACCACCATCACCCGACGCCTCGTCGAACTCGAGGTCGGGGAGTCGGAAGACGATGCCGTCGTCGCCGTGCATGGCCTGCACGTCGACCCCGAAGCGCTCGCGCATCCGGGCCGCCACGCACAGGGCCCACGGCGCGTGAACCTGCCCGCCGAACGGGGAGAGCACCGCCACTCGCCAGTCGCCGATCTCGTCACGAAACCGCTCGACAACGATGGTGCGGTCGTCGGGCACGTGCCGGGTGGCCTCCTTCTGCTCGTGCAGGTAGCCGAGCAGGTTGTCGGCCGCCCACTTGTCCAGCCCGGCCGCGGTCACCCGCTCGCGGGCCCGCTCGGGCGTGAGCCCGACGATCTCGCGCACGAACGCGCCCAGGGCGCGACCGAGCTCGGCGGGCCGGCCCTGCTGGTCGCCCTTCCAGAACGGCAGCTTGCCCGCCTGCCCCGGCGCGGGAGTGACCAGCACCCGGTCGTGAGTGATGTCTTCGATGCGCCAGGTGGAGGTGCCGAGGGTGAACACGTCGCCCACCCGCGACTCGTAGACCATCTCCTCGTCGAGCTCGCCGACCCGACGGCCGGGGCCTTCACCCGAGGCGAGGAAGACAGCGTAGAGCCCGCGGTCGGGGATGGTGCCGCCACTCGTCACGGCCAGCCGCTGAGCCCCGCGGCGACCGGTGAGGGTGTCGGTGACCCGGTCCCAGACGATGCGGGGCCGCAGCTCGGCGAACTCGTCGCTCGGGTAGCGCCCGGCCAGCATGTCGAGGGTGGCCTCGAGCACCGAGTGCGGCAGGCCCGCGAAGCTGGCCGACCGGCGCACGAGCGCCTCGAGGTCGGGGACGGTCCACTCGTCCATGGCGCACATGGCCACGATGTGCTGGGCGAGCACGTCGACCGGGTTGGCCGGGATGCGCAGGCTCTCGATCGCGCCGGCCCGCATCCGCTCGACGACCACGGCGGTCTGCACGAGGTCGCCGCGGAACTTCGGGAACATCACCCCCTGGCTCACCGCGCCCACCTGGTGCCCCGCGCGCCCGACCCGCTGCAGCCCGCTGGCCACGCTCGGCGGGCTCTCGACCTGGATCACGAGGTCGACGGCGCCCATGTCGATGCCGAGCTCGAGGCTGCTCGTGGCGACGACGGCTGGCAGCCGACCAGCCTTGAGGTCGTCCTCGATCGCGGCGCGGTGGTCTTTGCTCACCGAGCCGTGGTGGGCCCGGGCGAGCACGGCCACCTGAGTCATGGCTCCGCGTGAGGCGCCCGCCTGGGCCATGACC
>JBBSTU010000022.1:0-29716 GCA_038235595.1 Actinomycetales bacterium
ACCGGGTGCACGACCTCGATGGACCATCACTACGTCTTCCCCCATCGGGGCGGCGACCTGCTCGGCGCCGAGATCGCGGCGGCCTCCGAGGTCGGCACCCGCTTCCTGGTCACGCGCGGCTCGATGGACCTCGGTCGTTCCCGCGGTGGCCTGCCGCCCGACGATGTCGTCGAGAGCCTCGATGACATCCTGGCGGCGACCGTCGACGCGATCGACCGGCATCACGACCCCTCGCCGGACTCGGTGCTCCGGGTCGGGGTGGCGCCGTGCTCGCCGTTCTCGGTGACCGGAGACCTGCTGCGTGAGTCGGCTCTGCTCGCCCGCGGCAGCAGAGTCCGACTGCACACGCACCTGGCCGAGACGACCGACGAGGCAGTGTTCTGCCGCGAGCACTTCGAGATGACGCCCGTCGAGTACATGGAGTCGGTGGGCTGGGTCGGTGACGACGTGTGGTTCGCGCACGGCATCCACTTCGACGACGCGGGCATCGCCACGCTGGCCAGCAGCGGCAGCGGCGTGGCGCACTGCCCGTCGTCGAACGCTCGTCTCGGTGCCGGGATCGCCCGCACCAGGGCGCTGCGAGACGCGGGGGTGCCGGTGGGCCTCGGGGTCGACGGGCCGGCCTCGAACGAGTCGTCCTCCATGCTCGAGGAGGCCAGGCACGCGTTGTTGTTCGCTCGTGCCGTGGGCGGCCCCCTCGCGCTCGGCGTGCGCGATGCGCTCGAGATGGCCACCATTGGCGGGGCCAAGGTGCTCGGGTGGGACGACCAGATCGGCTCGCTCGAACCGGGCAAGCTCGCTGACATCGCCCTGTGGCGGGTCGATGGTCTGGCCCACGGCGACATCGTCGACCGCGTCGCCGGCCTCGTGCTCGGCGACCGCCCTCCCTTGGAGCTGCTGCTCGTGGGAGGCCGACCGGTGGTGGAGCGCGACCGGCTCGCTACCGTGGACGAGGAGCGCCTGGGCATCGACCTCCAGCGCGCCAGCACCACCCTGCTCGCCCGTTCCTAACCTCCACAATACGAAATCACTATTCCGAAACCGTTGCCTCGCTGATAAGCGAGTCGTATGGTTAGGCGAACCCCCGGTCGCTGTTCAGCATGGATAACCAGCAGATCGGTTTCACTCTAACCATGCGACTGATCGCGTTGATCGGTTGAACCGGTGCATCGTTGCACCCGACAAGGAGTGAACATGGCGTCCACGACCGCACCCACCGACAGAGCGGGTGCCATCGTCAACGGCCGACCCTGCAACTTCGACGGGGTCTCTGCCCAGACCTCGGCCCTGGACTGGCTGCGCGAGCAGGGACTCACCGGCGCCAAAGAGGGGTGCGCCGAGGGCGAGTGCGGCGCCTGCTCGGTGCTGGTGGCCCGCCCCGCCGGCGATCACGACGAGGCCGGCAGTCAGTGGACGGCCATCAACGCCTGCCTCATTCCCGCCGCCTCCCTCGACGGTCAGGAGGTCGTCACGGCAGAGGGCCTCGGCACCACCTCGCAGATGCACCCCGTGCAGTACGAGATGGCAGTGCGGGGCGGGTCGCAGTGTGGCTACTGCACCCCTGGCTTCGTCTGCAGCATGGCCGCCGAGTACTACCGCCCGGGCCGCTGCGGCGCAGACACCACCGTCGGTGACTACGTGCCGGGCAGCACCACCACCACCATCACCACCATGCCCGTCGGAGGCGAGAGCGCCGCGGCCGACCTCGACCCGAACGCACCGCAGCACGACTCGCTCGACCACGACCACGGCGCCAACGGCTTCGACCTCCACGCACTGTCGGGCAACCTCTGCCGCTGCACGGGCTACCGCCCCATCCGCGACGCCGCCTACGCCCTGGGCACCCCATCGGACGATGACGCCTTCGCCGACCGTCGACACCGGCCGGCTCCGGCTGCCGTGCCGACCCGGTTCGAGGCCGCAACCGGAACCTACGCACGCGCCGCAGACCTCTCCGATGTGTTCACACTCCGTGCCGAGCACCCCGAGGCCACGCTCGTCGCCGGCTCGACCGACTGGGGCGTCGAGGTCAACATCCGCGGGGTGCGGGCCCCCTTCGTCATCGGTATCGACCGCGTGCCCGAGCTGCGCACCTTCGAGATCGGCGACTCCTCGATCGAGCTGGGCGCCGCCCTCACGCTCTCCGAGCTCGAGTCTCGCCTCGATGGGCGGATCCCCTTGCTGGCCGGGGTCTTCCCGCAGTTCGCGTCTCGGCTGATCCGCAACGGAGCCACCATCGGCGGCAACCTCGGCACCGGCTCCCCCATCGGCGACACACCGCCAGCGCTGCTCGCCCTCGAGGCGGTGGTCGTGCTCGCCTCCCCTGCAGGAGACCGAGAGGTGCCGCTGGCCGACTACTTCACCGGCTACCGCGCCACCGTGAAGGCGGCCGACGAGATCATCCGCGCCGTGCGCGTGCCGCTACCGCTCAGCACCGTCACCGGCTTTCACAAGATCGCCAAGCGTCGCTTCGACGACATCAGCAGCGTGGCCGTCGGCTTCGCCCTCACCATCGACGACGGTGTGGTCACCAAGGCGCGCATCGGTCTCGGCGGGGTGGCCGCAACACCGGTCCGGGCCCGAGAAACCGAAGCTGCACTCGAGGGGCAGCCCTTCACCCGTGAGGTCGTGCGAGCGGCCGCCGCCATCATGCGCCGCGAGGGCACCCCGATGGACGACCACCGCGCCAGCGCCGCCTACCGCAGCACGATGCTCGGCACGGCCCTGCTGAAGCTGCACGCCCAGCACGGACACAACACCACGACCGAGGAGGCATCGGCATGAGCCACCTGTCAGAACGCCCAGCCAACCCCGTTGTGGGGCAGGAGATCCCGCACGAGTCAGCGGCCTTGCACGTGACCGGCACGGCGCTCTACACCGACGACCTGGTGATGCGCACCCGCGACGTGCTGCACGCCCACCCGGTGCAGGTGCCGCATGCTCACGCCCGCGTGACAGCCCTGCGCACCCAGCCGGCCCTCGCCGTGCCCGGCGTGGTGCGGGTGCTCACGGCCGCCGACGTGCCCGGCGTCAACGACGCCGGCGTCAAGCACGACGAGCCGCTCTTCCCGAGCGAGGTCATGTACTTCGGCCACTCTGTGGCCTGGGTGCTCGGCGAGACCCTCGAGGCGGCCCGCCTCGGAGCGGCCGCCGTCGAGGTCGACGTCGAACCCCTGCCGGCCATCATTGACGTGAAGGACGCCATCGCCGCCGAGTCGTTCCAGGGGGCCCAGCCCCGCGTCGAGAGGGGGGACATCGAGGCGGCCTTCGACGCCGCGGCCCACGTGTTCAGCGGCGAGTTCGAGTTCGCCGGTCAGGAGCACTTCTATCTCGAGACCCACTGCGCCCTCGCCCTCGTCGACGAGAACGGGCAGGTGTTCGTGCAGAGCAGCACCCAGCACCCGAGCGAGACCCAGGAGATCGTCGCCCACGTGCTGGGCCTGGCGAGCCACGAGGTGACCGTGCAGTGCCTGCGCATGGGCGGCGGCTTCGGCGGCAAGGAGATGCAGCCGCACGGCCTGGCCGCCATCGCCGCCATCGGCAGTCGCCTCACCGGTCGCCCGGTTCGGTTGCGTCTGAGCCGAACCCAAGACATGACGATGACCGGCAAGCGCCACGGGTTCCACTCCCAATGGCGGGTCGCCTTCGACGCCGACGGTCGCCTGCAGGCCCTCGACGCCACCCTCACCGCCGACGGCGGCTGGAGCCTCGACCTGTCGGAGCCCGTGCTCGCCCGGGCGCTGTGCCACATCGACAACGCCTACTGGATCCCCAACGCCCGCGTGAACGGTCGCATCGCCCGCACCAACAAGACGTCGCAGACCGCGTTCCGGGGCTTCGGGGGGCCGCAAGGCATGCTCGTCATCGAGGACATCCTCGGACGGTGCGCCCCCCTTCTCGGTCTCGACCCGGCTTCGCTGCGCAGACGCAACTTCTACGGGCCCGGCCAGACGACGCCCTACGGCCAGCCGGTGCGCCATTCTGAGCGCCTCGCTGCCGCTTGGGACGCCGTGACCCGAACCGCTGACCTCGACCGCCGAAGGGCCGAGATCGAGGCCTTCAACGCCGAGCACCCCGACACCAAACGGGCGATCGCCATCACCCCGGTCAAGTTCGGCATCTCGTTCAACCTCACCGCCTTCAACCAGGCCGGCGCCCTCGTGCACGTCTACAAGGACGGCTCGGTGCTGATCAACCACGGCGGAACCGAGATGGGTCAAGGCCTGCACACCAAGATGCTGCAGGTCGCTGCCACCAGCCTCGGCGTGCCACTCCGCCGGGTGCGGCTGGCCCCCACCCGCACCGACAAGGTGCCGAACACGTCTGCCACAGCGGCCAGCTCGGGCGCCGACCTCAACGGCGGAGCCGTCAAGAACGCCTGCGAGCAGATCACCGACCGACTGCGCAACGTGGCGGCCGGGCGGCTCGGAGTGCATCCGTCAGACGTGCGCTTCGGCGCAGACCGTGGCGGCATCATCTCCGCCATCGGCGGCACCGGCGAGCTGATCCCGTGGGACGAGCTGGTGCACCAGGCCTACTTCCAACGCGTCCAGCTGTGGGCCGCAGGGTTCTACCGCACCGAGGGTCTGCACTGGAACTCCGCCACGATGCACGGCAGCCCGTTCAAGTACTTCGCCTACGGGGTCGCCGCCACCGAGGTCGAGGTCGACGGCTTCACCGGCGCCAACCGCACCCGCCGCGTCGACATCGTTCACGACGTCGGAGACAGCCTCTCGCCCCTCATCGACATCGGCCAGATCGAGGGCGGGTTCGTCCAGGGCGCAGGGTGGCTGACGCTCGAAGACCTCCGGTGGGACAACAGCGACTCCCCCACCCGGGGCCGCCTCGCCACCCAGGCCGCGAGCACGTACAAGCTGCCGTCGTTCTCGGAGATGCCCGAGGAGTTCAACGTGACCCTGCTCGAGCAGGCCCACGAGGACGGCGCCGTCTACGGCGGCAAGGCCGTCGGTGAGCCGCCGCTGATGCTCGCCTTCTCGGTGCGCGAGGCGCTGAGGCAGGCCGCCGCCGCCTTCGGCCCTCAGGGCACGAGCATCGACCTCGCCTCCCCGGCTACACCCGAGGCGGTCTTCTGGGCCGTCGAGGAGGCTCGGGCGGCCGCCTCCGGGCAGCCCGACGACGGCCACGTCACCGCCAGCAGCACCGGCGACCACGGCGTGGTACCCGTGCAGACGCACGGCCCCGCGCGGCACCCCGAGTCGGAGCGGGTCGTGGGCCGCCAGGCGGCCGAACCCGCTGGGGTCAGGCCGTGAACTGGCTGCGGGCGGTTGAGCGGCTGCGGACCGAACGGCGGGCGGGCGTGCTGGTGACCATCACCTCGGTGAGGGGCCACGCGCCACGCGAGGCCGGGGCCAAGATGGTCGTCGGCGCCGACGACGAGTGGGACACCGTCGGCGGCGGCAACCTCGAGGCCACGGCGATCGAAGCGGCCCGCACGATGATCGCCGGGGGCGCGGTCACCCCCGAGTCGGTGCACGTGCGGCTCACCGACAAAGCCGAGGCCGTTCACGGCCGGCAGTGCTGCGGTGGCGAGGTCGACCTGCTGCTCGAGCCGCTCCCGGTCGTTCCGGCCGTCGCCATCTTCGGGGTCGGCCACGTCGGTCTCGAGCTGGCCCGCATCCTGGCTCGGCACGATCTCGAGCTGCACCTGGTCGACTCCCGTGCTGCCCACCTCGAACCGCAGCGCCTCACCCCCCTGGGTGATGCCATCGCGCGTATCCACGTTCACCATGCGCCGGTGCCGGAGATGGCGCTGAGCCGGCTGCCCGACGGGTGCCAGGTGCTGATCATGACGCACGACCACGCCGAGGACGCCGCCCTGTGCGACATGGCTCTACGCAGCCCCCGGCTGGGCCCGATCGGCCTCATCGGATCATCGGCGAAATGGTCTCGCTTCCGCAAGGCCCTGACTGCAGAGGGACATTCGCCCGAGATGCTCGCGCGCATCACCACTCCGATCGGGTTGCCGGACGTGCTCGGCAAGAACCCCGCCACCATCGCGGTCAGCGTGGCGGCCGACCTCGTGCGCAGCTTCTCACCGGCGCCGGCGATGCAGGACACACGGCGGTGACGCTCTTTCGCGGCACGTTCCTCGACACCCCCGACGGCGAAGCCCCGGGCGGTATCCTGCTGCGCGCCGACACGGATGCCGGGCTGCTCGTCACCGACGGCACCATCGTCGAGCGCGGTCGGTTCGTCGACGTCGGCGCCCGGCATCCCGACGAGCACGTCGTCGACCTGAGTGAAGGGCTCGTGCTTCCTGGTCTCGTCGACACTCACGTTCACTACCCCCAGGTGCGCTCCATCGGCGCCCTCGGGATGCCGCTGCTCGACTGGCTGGAGAAGTCGGCGTTGCCCGAGGAGGCTCGCCTCGAAGACCCCGGCTACGCCGACGGCGCGGCCACCGACTTCGTGCGGGGTCTCGTCTCGGCCGGCACGACCACAGCACTGGTCTTCGGGGCCCACTTCGCTCCTGCCGTCGAGAGCCTCTTCGACGAGGCGGAGCGGGTCGGGCTGCGCGTGACCGCAGGCCTGGTCGTGAGCGACCGGGCGCTTCCGGTCCCGTTGCTCACCACCGCTGAGGGCGCCTACGAGGAGTCACTGGCGCTGGCGAAGCGCTGGCACGGCCGGGGGCGGCTGCGCTACGCCGTGACCCCTCGCTTCTCGCTCTCGGCCAGCGCAGCGGTGCTCGATGCCTGCGCGGCCGTGCTGAACGAGATGCCCGGGGCCTGGTTCACCACCCACGCCAACGAGAACCCGGCCGAGGTCGCAGAGGTGGCGCGCCTCTTTCCCGAGGCTCGCGACTACATCGACACCTACGATCAGCACGGCCTGCTCGGGCCGCAGAGCGTGATCGCCCACAACGTGCACGCCACCGATGCGGAGCTGTCGATGCTGGGCGCCCGCGGGGCCTGCGTCGCCCACTGCCCCACCAGCAACTGCGCGCTCGGTAGCGGGCTGTTCGACCTGCGCCGGCACGTCGACCACGGCGTTCGCGTAGCCCTCGGGTCTGACGTCGGGGCCGGCACCGGTTTCGGCCTCTTCAAGGAGGGGCTGCAGGCCTACTTCGTGCAGCAGCTGCAAGGCGATCGCGGCCTGCCTCTGTCAGCGCCCGACCTGCTGTATCTGGCCACCCGCGCAGGGGCCTTGGCTCTGGGCCAGGGCGAGCTGGTGGGCGACCTGAGCGTCGGTAAGGCCTTCGACGCAGTCTGGGTTCGCCCCCGGGCAGGAGACCCGCTCGATGTGGGCCTGCGCCACGCGGCCTCCGCGCAGGATGCTCTGGCCAAGGTCTTCGCCATGGCCTGCGACACCGATGTCGTCGGGGTCTGGGTCGGGGGCGACCGGTTGGAAAGTGCTTGAGATCATTGGCCGGCGCGGGCTCGCACCAGAGAGCTACCGCAGGATCTGAGTTATGATTTCATGGTACGGAAATACTATTTCATTCATGTAGTCTGCCTGTGAAAATGAGCAAGGGAGCGTCATGCCTGCACCACTGACCGCCGAGACCTCCGCGACCGCGGTGGCGGCAGCGGCCCCCAAGGCTCCCAAGGCCGCCGGGAGCGGTGGGGTGCAGTCGCTCGACCGGGCGTTCGCCATCCTCGAGACCATCGCGGATGCCGGGGGCGTGATCTCGCTCTCGCAGCTGGCCACCGACACCGGCCTCCCCCTGCCGACGATCCACCGCCTCGTGCGCACCCTCGTCGACCTCGGGTACGTGCGCCAGGAGCCCTCGCGGCAGTACTCGCTGGGGCCGCGGCTCATCCGTCTCGGCGAAACCACCTCACGGCGCCTTGCCACCTGGGCGCGGCCGCACCTGACCGACGTCGTCGGGGCCCTCGGGGAGTCGGTCAACCTGGCCATGCTCGACGGTGACCAGATCGTCTACATCGGTCAGGTCATGCCCTCACAGCACTCGATGCGAATGTTCACCGAGGTCGGCCGACGGGTCGACCCGCACACCACTGCAGTGGGCAAGGCCATTCTGGCCAATGACCCGGAGGCGGGTGTGCGGGCTCTGCTCGGACGCACCGGAATGGCCGGGCGCACCGAGCACAGCCTGGTCACCCCCGACACCTTCATCGACGAGCTCGTCCAGGTGCGCGAACGCGGCTACGCCCTCGACAACCAGGAGCAGGAGCTGGGGGTGCGGTGCGTCGCGGTCGCAGTGCCCGGCGACTCTCGTCTGGCCATCTCGATGTCAGGGCCGCTCACTCGTATGGGCGACGACGCCATCGACCGAGCCATCGCCCCGTTGCACCACGCCGCCGACGCCATCGCGCGCGAGCTCAGCACCCGCTCCTGAGGCCGGCGGCGGCCAACCGGTCGCACGCCGCGACCATCTGGTGCACCCGCCGCGAGAGGGCCTGGTCGAACGATCCTGGTTCGGCCTGCCAGCCCCAGTTGCCGTCGGCGACGCCCGGAACGTTCATCCGGCTCTCGGTGCCGAGCTCGAGCAGGTCCTGGGCGGGCACGACGACCAGCCGCGCAGTCGAGCTCAGCGCGAGCCGAATGAGCGCCCAGGGCATCGGCTCGGCCGGATCGGGTACAGCGCCCTGAACCATCTTGCGAGTGGTCGCGTCGGCTCCCGCCCACCAGCCCATGGTCGTGTCGTTGTCGTGGGTGCCCGTGTAGACCACGCTCAGCTCACCGTGGAACTTCGGCAGATAGGGGTTGTTCGGGTCGTCGTTGTAGGCGAACTGGAGAACCTTCATGCCGGGCAGCCGGAACCGGTCGCGCAGGGCGGTCACCTCGGGAGTGATCACTCCGAGGTCCTCGGCCACGAGGGTTCCCTCGCCGGCTGTCTCGACGAGCGCCCGGAGCACGGCGCCGCCGGGCCCCGGCACCCAATGGCCCTCGCGCGCCGTCTTCGCCTCCAGAGGTACGTGCCAGGCCGCCTCGAAACCGCGGAAGTGGTCGATGCGCACGAGGTCGAACAGCTCACGTTGCCGAGCGATCCGGGCCCGCCACCAGGCGAAGTCGTCAGCAGCCATTCGGTCCCAGGCATAGTGGGGGTTGTTCCACCGCTGTCCGTCGACGGCGAAGTAGTCGGGCGGCACCCCGGTCACCGTGATCGGCCGGCCCTCGGGGTCGAGCTCGAACATCTCTCGGTTGGCCCATACATCCGAGCTGAACGACGCCACGAAGATCGGGAGGTCACCGAAGAAGAGGATGCCGGACTTCGCGGCGTACGCTCGCAGGTCATCCCACTGCGACGCGAAGACCCACTGCTCGAAACGGAGCTCCCCCAGACGAGCCGCGTGCGGTCGCAGCACCTCCTCGAGACGAGCCGGGTCGCGGTCGCGCAGACCGGGTTCCCACTCCTGCCAGTCACGTCGGTCGAACAGGTCACGAAGCACGGAGTACTCGGCGTAGGCCTCGAGCCAGCTCGAGTGGTCGTTGCACCATGCGTCGTAGGCCGCCCGTTGCGTCTGCGTCAGCGAGCCGGCGTCGGCGAGCCCCGACTCAGCCTGGCGCGCACGGTCGATCAGGGCGGGGTTCCCTGCCATCGCCGACAGGGCGTTGTAGGGAGAGAGCTCCTCCTCATGCACGGGCACGAGCGGGAGGACCTGCCAGACCGTGAGACCAGCGGCCGCCATGAAGTCAACGAACCGGTAGGCCTGTTCGCCCAAGGTTCCCCGGCCCGATGATCCGGGCGAGGGAGGTAACGACGTGGGATGAAGAAGCACCCCGGCTCGGCGCACGTCGAAGGGGGTCGTTCCGTTGCTCGTGCTCACCATGCCAGGAGTCCCTCTTGTCGACTGCGGTGAGCCTATCGGTTCGGCAGCGCTCTTCCCTGCTGGAGCGCGCGATCTCAGTCGAGCCCGTCGCCCGTCGGGGACGCGTCGGGCGGAGCCGCCGTGGTCCCCCGGGTGCTCAGTCGCTGCTGCGGCACAAGGTAGGACTTCACCGGGCCGCCCGCCAACGTGTTGAGCACGGCGTCAGCGGCCTGGTTGCCCAGGGCGTGCACATCGAGAGTCACGGCGGACAGCGGCGGGTTTGACAGGCGACACATCGGGGAGTCGTCCCACGCCACCAGGGAGAGGTCGGCCGGTACCGTCAGCCCGAGCTCGGTCGCCACGCCCATCCCAGCGAGGGCCATCACGTCGTTGTCGTAGACGATGGCCGTCGGTGGGCCTGACCGACCCAGCAGCGACCTCGTGCATCGCCGGCCGGCCTCCTCGGAGTAGTCGCCCTCGACGGTCGTCGCGTGGAGCCCGTGCTCCTCACAGACTCGGCGAAAGGCAGAGTCGCGAACGTCACTGTGGTGCAGGCTAACCGGCCCGCTGACCCTCGCCAGGCGCTCGTGGCCCAGCAGCGCGAGGTAGTTGACGGCATCCGTCATGGCTCGGTCGTCATCGACCCACACGTTCGAGACGGTGAGCCCGGCGCGTGGTCCGCCGATGACGATGGCCGGGATGCCGAGCTCGGCCAGCAGGGCGAGCCGGTCGTCGCCGGCGTGCAGGTTCACGACGACGACGGCCTCGACCATCGACCCGGTGGCCCAGCGGCGGTACGCGGCCAGCTCCCGCTCCGCTTCGGGCACGACATGAAGCAGCAGCGATCGCCCCTCGATCGACAGCCCCTCCTCGATGCCGGCGATGAGCTCAGCGAAGAACGGCTCGATCCCCAGCATTCGCGCCGGCCTCGCCAGCACGAGGCCGACGGCATCAGAGTGTTGCACCAGCCCAGCCTAGGGCGTCGGCGCCGTCGTGCTCACACCATCGCGGGCCGCTCGGTTCCAGCCCGAGCTCGGGCGAGGTCGTTGGCCGTGCGCAGCACCGGTGCGGTGGCCAGGGCCGCTTCGAGCCCGGAGACCGAGCTGCGCACGTGGATCGTGGTGCTCGCCCCGGCCGGAAGGGTCACGAGTGCCTGGTCGACCGTGGCGTCGGGGTCGAGACGGTCGACGAACAGGGTGAGGTCCTTGACCAGCCCGCGAGCCGCGACGACCGTCACACGGTACCCGTCGCTGACGGCCTCGACGTCGACGGTGGCGGCATCAGGATGCAGTGACAGCTCGATGTCGGGCGCCCAGCAGTGCACCTCGCGAACGAGGGTGGCCGAGCCCGACGTCGCACCCGCACCGAGCGGCGCCTCAGCCACGAGCACCTCCGCCGACCGGACGTCGGGAGTGTGCAGCTCGGCCGCGAGACCCAGAAGCTGTACCGACCGTGGGGGCACGTCGAGCACCAGGCTCGTCTCGGCCAGCAACGCTCCGCCCAGGCTCTCCCGCCGCAGCCGCACCTCCCCGCTCCACGGCGAGCTGGTGTCGTTGACGGCAGCCAGCATCGGGACGGGCTCACCCGTCGCGGCGTCGGGCCGGGTCTGCACCGTCAAGAGGCGGTCGGCGAAGCTCGAACGCAATGCCCACCACAGCGGTTTGACGATCTCGTCCCCGTCGACGGCGGCCCATGACGTGACGGGCCAGCAGTCGTTGAGCTGCCAGACGATGGCGCCGGCCGTGCGTGGCCACCACGAGCGGTAGTGGGTCAGGGCGTGGGCCACCGCACGGGCCTGGTTCAGCTGAGTGGCCCAGTGCCAGTCGGCGAAGTCGTCGGGCACACCGAGGTGGGGGGCCAGGCCACGGTCGAGCTTGCCGTTGCCGTCGTCGGCCTTCTGGTGCAGCAGCCAGACTGGGTCGTTCTTGGTGGCCACCAGCCCGTCGGCCCCGGTCATGGCCCGCTCCATGGTCTGCCATGTCGGAGGCCCCTGGAAGCCGAACTCGCTGCAGAACCGCGGGATCTCGCTGCGGTACTCCGTGTAGTCGATGCGGTTCCAGACCTCCCACTGGTGGTGGGTGCCGTGGTCGGGATCGTTGGGGCTCATGGCGTCGAGGGCAGTGCGCGGTGAGTACGGGCTGCCTTCTGCGTACGGCGTGGTGGGCGCCAGCTCGGCCACGATCGCCGGGAACAGCTCCGTGTAGTAGTGGTGGCCCCACGTGCGACCCTGCAGCTCGTCCTGCCAGCCCCACTCCATGAAGCCCCAGAGGTTCTCGTTACCGCCGTTCCACAACACGAGGCTGGGGTGGGCGGTGAGCCGCGCGACGTGTTCGCGAGCCTCGGCCTCGAACTCGCTGCGGTGCGGCTCCTCCTCGGGATAGGCAGCGCAGGCGAGCAGGAAGTCCTGCCACACCATGATCCCCGTCTCGTCGCACAGCTCGTAGAACTGCTCCGACTCGTAGATGCCGCCACCCCAGACTCGCAGCAGGTTGAGGTTCGCCCCCAGGGCCTGACCGATGCGCCGCGACAGCTGCTCGCGGGTGATTCGGGTGAGCAGGTGGTCGTCGGGAATCCAGTTGGCGCCCTTGACGAAGAGGGGCGTGCCATTGACGACGAGCACGAAGGCCGTGCCCACCTCGTCGTCGCTCGTGTCGACCCGCACCGACCGTAGGCCGATTCGGCGCTGCCACTGGTCGAGTACGGCGCTGCCCGCGGCCTCGGTGCCGATCTCGACCTCGAGGTCGTGCAGGGTCGGTTCGCCGTAGCCGACCGGCCACCACAGCTGCGGCTCCGGTACGTCGATGACGACCACGGCTGAGCTGCTGCCCGCGGGGGCGGTGGCCACCACCTCGCTGACCTCCCCCTTCGGTGTGGTCAGACGGGCGCGAACGACGATGGGCTCGTTCGAGGCGCCCAGCCCAGAACGTTCGACGTCGACGTGCACCTGCACCTGGGCGGCGTCGAGGGCGTCGGTGACGGTGACCAGCGGGCGAACCGACGCGAGGCGGGCGGTACGCCAGCGCTCGAGCCGAACCGGCTTCCAGATGCCGGCGGTCTGTAGGTCGGGGCCCCAGTCCCAGCCGAAGCTGCACGCCATCTTGCGCACCATACCCAGCGGGTAGTCGTAGGCCGCTGGACGGGCGCCGATGCGTGCGACCTCCACCTCGGCGCTCTCCAACGCCGACGCGAAGTCGACGGTCAACGGCATCCGGCCTCCGTCGCCGCTCGCCGCCGACCCGCGCACGTCGAAGCGGAACGTGCGGTGCTGGTTGGCGGTGTGTCCGAGCACCTGCCCCCCGAGCGAGACGGTCGCCACCGTGTCGAGGCCCTCGAACACGAGGTCGACCCGCTCACCGGGTTCCGCTGGGGCTACGACCAGCTCGCGTTCGTAGCGCCACCCTGCTCGGTGCATCCACGCCACCGCCGTCTCGTTCAGACCGAGGTACGGGTCGGGGATGAGATCGGCCGCGAGCAGGTCGGTGTGGGTCGTGCCGGGCACCGTGGCCGGCACCGAGCGGCCTGAGACTGCCTCGGGCACGGGGCCACCGGTCGCCTCCAGGCTCCATCCGTCGTGCAGGTCGGTGGCGTGCATCAAGATCTCTCCAGTGGGCGGGATGGGCGGGGTCACTTGGTGGCTCCGGCGGAGATGCCGTTGTAGATCCAGCGCTGGAGCAGCAGGAAGAGAACCAGGGTCGGGATGATGACGATGACGGCCCCGGCCGAGAGCACCTCCCACTGCGTGCCGAGCGGTCCCTTGAAACGGAACAGCGACGTCGAGATCACGCCGAGGTCCTGCGAGGGCATGTAGAGGAAGGGAATGTAGAACTCGTTGTAGACGGCGATGCCCTTGATGATGACCACCGTGGCGATGGCCGGCTTCAGCAGCGGGAAGATGATGCTGCGGTAGATGCGGAAGTGGTTGGCCCCGTCGAGCTTGGCGGCCTCGTCGAGCGAGATCGGGATCGAGCGCATGAACTGAACGAAGATGTAGATCGACACGATGTCGGTGCCGAGGAACAGGGCGATCGGCGCCCACCGGGTGTTGTAGAGGCCGAGGGTGTTGACGACCTGGAAGGTGGCGACCTGAGTCGTGACACCCGGCACCAGAGTCGCGACGAGGAACAGAGCGACCACGAGCTTCTTGAACCGGAACTGGAACCGGTCGAGGGCGTAGGCCGTCATGGTGCCGATGATGATCGTGCCGCCCACCGAGATGACCAGGATGAAGGTGGTGTTGAGGAAGGCCTCGCCCATCTTCGCGTCGGTGAAGGCGCGGGTGAAGTTGCTGAAGGTCAGCGACTTCGGCAGCTCGAGGGGCCCGCTGGTGGCGTAGTCCTTCGGTGTCTTGAGCGAGGTGAGTCCGATGACCACCAGGGGGACCAGAGCGATGAGGCTCCAGACCACGAGGCTGGTGTACTTTCCGGTGCTGGCCAGGGCCGACCGTGGGGTGACTGCTCTCATGACAGGTCCACCTCCTCTTCGGGGACGAGTATTCGTTGGACCCACGTGACGAGCAGCACGATGAGAAGCAGGATGACGGCCATGGCCGAGGCGAGGCCCACCTTGTTGTTCTCGAAGGCCAGCTTGACCGTCTGGATGACGAACGTGGTCGAGCCGTTGGCGCCGTCGAGCATGATGAACGGGATCTCGAAGACAGCGAGGCTGCCGGAGACCGCGAGGATGAACGACAGGCTGATGATGGGTTTGATGCTGGGGGCGATGAGGTAGCGGAACTGCTGCCAGCGGGAGGCGCCGTCGAGCTCGGCCGCCTCGTAGATGCCGCCCGGGATCGACTGGATGGCACCGAGGAAGAGCACGAAGTTGAGACCCATGTAGCGCCAGACCGAGGTGCCGGCCAACGAGAAGTTGACGATGTCGGGGTTGCCCAGCCACTGCGGCGCCGAGCCCTTGTCCATGCCGAGGAAGCCCAGCACGGTGTCGAGCGTGCCGCCGGGCTGGAAGAAGAACAGGAACACGAAGGAGATCGCGACCCCGTTGATCAGGTAGGGGAAGAAGATGATCCCCTTGAAGAGGTTCTTGAACTTCGTGTTGAAGCTGAGCAACGTCGCGAAGTAGAGGGCGAGCGCGATCTGCAGGATCGAGGCCGCGAGGTAGTAGAGGCTGACGAAGAAGACCCGGTAGAGGTCGGGGCGGGTGAAGAACTCGGTGTAGTTGTCGAGCCCGACCACCTTCTTGGTCTTGCTGATGCCGTTCCAGCTGGTCAACGAGTACCAGAACATGTTGGCCACCGGCACGTAGGTGAAGGTGATCAACAGCACGAGCGGCACGAGCAGGAACAGCCAGGGGATCAGGCGTTGTCGGAACGACTTCTTCCCGGATGCGGGAGCGCGCAGACTGTCGAGAAACTTGGCCACCACGGTCTGGGACTCGCGGGTGGGGGCGGGCACATCTGTCATAGGACTACTCCTCGTTGAGCGTCACAGCCGATGGTTCAGAGCATGCGGGTGGCGGGCAGTGTGCCAGCGGTTCGCTGGCACACTGCCCTGACTGCTGGAGGGGCGGTTCAGCCCACCTTGGGGATCGCGGCCGCCCACTTGGAGTTCAGGTCGTCGAAGATCTGCGCCTTGGTCTTGCCCGAGGCGCCACGGGCGGCGTCGACGAGGTCGCGGTAGTAGTCGGGCTGGGTCAGGCCGATCTCGGACTGCTTGTCGACAGCGTCGAGCTTGGCCGAAGGAACCATCTCGACGAACTTCACGCCGCTGGCCTCGAAGTCCTTGAGGTCGGCGGGCGTCTTGCCGGTCCGCAGGGTCGGCAGGCCGCCGACCACGTCGCTGTAGCCGGAGTCGGTGACCATCCAGTCGATCCAGGCCCGGGCTGCCGCCTTGTGCTCGGAGTTGATGTTGATGGCCTGGTTGAAGTCGGGACCGACCGGGGACTGGTACGCGCCGTCAACCTGGAACGGCATCGGCATGAACCCGATGTCATCCGGGCTGGTGCCGGCCTTGGTGGCCGCTTCCTTCATCTGGGCGATGGCCCACGAGCCGAGCGGCAGCACGCCGATCTTGCCGGTCGCGATCAGGTTCTTGCTGTTCTCCCAGTTGGTCGTCGTCGGGTCCTTCTCGGTGAGGCCCTTCTGCACCGCGTCGAAGAGCAGCGAGTCGAGGGTGTCCTTCTCCTGCCCCGCTGTCCACGGCGCCTTGTTGTCGGCCATCTTCACCAGGGCGTCCTTGTCGCCCGAGACCGAGCCCATGGCCCCCTGCGGCCAGCTGAGCGGCCAGCCGTCCTTGTAGTTCGTGTAGTAGGGGGTGGCCTGGGTCTTGGTCTTGATCGCCTGCAGGTCGGCCAGGAACTCGTCGGGCGTCTTGGGCAGGGCGGTGATGCCGGCCTCCTTGAAGACCTTCTTGTTGTAGACGATGCCCGTCGCGTTGCCGAAGGTCGCGAGCCCGTAGGTCTCTCCGTCGACGGTGGACGAGTCGACGTAGCGGTACTTCTTGGTCAGCTCGTCGGGCTTGCCCAGCGGCTCGAAGAAGTCGGCGTAGTCGGCCTTGGCCACCCCGGCCGGGATGAGCAGCACATCGCCGTACTGCTTGGTGCTCATGCGGGTCTTGACCTCACCCTCGTAGTCGGTCAAAGCCTCGAACTTCACGTTGACGGCGGGGTACTTGGCGTGGAACTTCGTGGCGTAGCCCTTCAGCGTCGTGCCCACGATGTCGGTGCGGTTGGTCAGCACCAGGATGTCGCCGGAGGGCTTGCCCTGGTCTCCCCCTGCACCGGAGCCAGCGTCACCCGAGTCTCCGGAACCGCAGGCGGCGGTCAGGCCGATCAGCGCGACGGCCGTGGTGAGGGCGACGACGCGCCCTCGTCGAACTCGAAACATCTTTGTTCCTCTCGAGAGCCGACACACTCGTGTCGGACGATGACGGCCGGTGCTCCCCTGACTGGCGATCCAGGCCTTGCCACATTCTTAGTTAAATGAATAAAGTATGTCAAGGGTCGAACCAGACCTCGTTCGTCCTTGTGACCGAACCGCAACCCCACTCCCTCAGGACGGCAAAGCAGCCATGAGCACCCACACCGGCGTCGGTGCCTACGCCCTCAACCGCGGCCAGCTCATCGACGCGATCCGCCGGGCGGGTCAGGTCAGCCGGGTCGAGCTCGTCCACCGGATGGGCTCGAACGCCGCGACCGTGTCGACCGCTGTGCGCAGCCTCATCGACGACGGTCTGGTGGTCGAGGTGGGCCGGGCGGCGTCGACCGGCGGCAAGCCCGCGGTGCTGCTGTCGCTCGTGCCCGACTCCCGCTTCGCCCTGGGGGTGAGCCTCGACCACTCCGGCATCAGCTACGTCGTGGCGAACCTCGGTGGCGCCGTGGTGGGCCGGTTGCGCCGCCGGGGCGCGGGCGCCGACACCCCGGCAGCGGTCGTCGAGCGCATCGGCACCGAGATGATGAACCTCGTGACACACGTCGGGGTCGACCCGGCGCTGTTGCTCGGACTGGGTGTGGTCTCGCCCGGGCCGATCACGGGGTCGAACGGGATGGCGCTCACTCCCCCGGCCATGCAGTCGTGGCGCGACTTCCCGCTGGCCGAGTCCCTCGAGGCGAGCACCGGCCTGTCGGTGCTCGTCGAGAACGACGCCTCGGCTGCCATCGTGGGCGAGTACTGGTCGGGCACCGCGGGAGCGAGCCGCACCTTCGCCGCCCTGTACATGGGAACCGGAATCGGCGCGGGCTTCATGGTCGACGGCATCGTGTACCGGGGAGCGAGTGGGAACACCGGCGAGATCGGCCACATCTGCATCGACCTCGACGGCCTCACCTGCTGGTGCGGAGCACGCGGCTGCGTCGAGACCATAGCGGCGCCGACAGCCCTGGTCACTGCCGCCCGGTCACGGGGCCTGCCCCTGCCGGGGCTCAGCGTCGTCGAGGACTTCGCTGCGCTGGCGCGACTCTCCCAGGCGGGTGAGCCTGTCGCACATGAGCTCCTGACGAGGTCGGCTCGCGCGGTCGCCGCTGCCGCGCAGTCCCTGGCCAACATGATCGACGTTGACCTGATCGTGTTGACCGGCCCGTCGTTCACCAGTGCCGGAGCGCTCTACCTGCCCGTCATCCAGGCTCACCTCGACGCCACCTTCTTCGCTCGAGACTGCCACCGCGTGGAGGTCGTGCTCTCACCCAACGCCGTCGATGCGGCCGCCATCGGCGCTGCCGCTCTCGTGCTGCAGAGCGAGCTCGCCCCGCACATGGCCGTAGGAGCGGCCGTCGACAACCGCGGGTCGCGACGGCTCGCCAGACAGCGCCTTCAGCGCGCCTGACGAGACGGCATCCGACCATGGCCACTCACGACATCGCCGCCTACGGCGCCATCGGTGACGGCGTCACCAACGACGCCCCGGCGATCCAGGCCGCCATCAACGCGTGTTCGCTAGGCGGCGGGGGCACGGTGCTGGTCCCGTCGGGGTCGACCTTCTGCACCGGCTCTATCGAGATGCGCTCGCACGTCGAGCTGCACGTCGAGCGCGGGGCCGTGCTGGCCGGCAGCGCCGACCCGGCGGCGTACACCTCTCGCATGGAGGTGGGAGCGCTGTCGGCCGGCGTGGTCGACCCCGAGAACGACCTTGCGCTGATGCTGATCACCGCGCGGGGCGCGACCGACATCGCCATCACCGGTGCCGGCACGATCGACGGCGCGGGTCGCCACTTCATCGAAGAAGACCTCGGCACCATCTACCGCTGCCCCAACCAACGGCCGTTCACGGTGTTCCTCATCGACTGCACCCACGTGACGATGCGCGACATCCGGCTCCAGGATGCCGCCCTCTGGTGTGTTCGACTCACCGGCTGCGAGAACGTGCTGATCCACGGCATCACCATCGACACCGACCTGAGGTTCCCCAACGCCGACGGCATCGACCTCGACCGATGCCGCCGCGTACGCATCAGCGACTGCGAGATCAGCAGCGGCGACGACGGCATCTCGCTCAAGACGTGCGAGGAGTTCCCTGAGCTCGGGATCACGAGTGACATCGTCATCACGAACTGCACCATCGAGTCGACCTCGAGCGCCGTGGTCGTCGGCGTCGACGCGACGAGTGACATCCGTGACGTGGTGGTGTCGAACTGCGTCATCCGCAGCTCGCACCGGGGGCTCGCGGTCAACCTCGGTCAGCAGGGCAGCTTCTCGAACATCCTCTTCACCGACTGTGTCGTCGAGACCCGCCACTTCGACCGCGGCTGGTGGGGGCACGGCGAGCCGATCTACGTGAACGTGGGCGCCTGGCACGACACGATGGGGCGACTGCGGAACGTTCGGTTCCGCAACATCCTGGCCCGTTCCGAGAACGGCGCGTACATCGCTGCCGATGCCGCGGGCCTCATCGAGGGGGTGCTGCTGGAGGGGGTACGCATCGAGATCGGCCGCTGGAGTCGCTGGCCCGGCGGCGAGTACGACCGTCGCCCCACCACGAACGGACCGGAGATCTACGCCCACCCCACCGCCGGCATCTACATCGACACGGCCAGCGACGTGACCCTGCGAAACTGTGAGGTGGTGTGGTCGGCCAACCCCGACAACTTCGGTCACGCCGTCGAGGCCGTCGATGTCGACGGCCTCGACATCGAAGGTCTCCGCGGCAGGTCAGCCCACCCCGACCGCCTCGCACCGGTGCTCGTCCGCGAACGGGCCCCCGACGAAGTCCGGTTCCCGGTCGAGGTGAAAGCGTGACGAGCGGCTGGGGTCGGCACGCCCAGTCGACTGGCCCGGTTGCTGGGAGTGGCAGACCTTCGCCCGACTCTGGCCCGACGCCAAGGTGCTACTGACCCTTCGTGACGGGCCCTCGTGGTACGAGAGTGTGCTGGGTTCGATCCACGCCTGGACCGCACCTGGTCTAGAGGTCGGCCCGCCTGCTGTCACCGCGCTTCTCGACCGGCTGTGCGACGCACACTTCGGCGGTTGGTCCAGGGTGTTCGACCGTGACCACACCCTCGCTCGCTACGAAGCCCACGTCGCCGACGTGCGTCGAGTCTGCCCACCGGGTCGACGTGTCGAGTGGCGCGTGGCTGACGGTTGGGCTCCCCTGTGCCACGCACTCGGGGTCGAGGTTCCCGACCAGCCGGTCCCCCACCTCAACCGCCGCCCCACCTGACTCGAGCCGCAGAGTGAGCCTTCTCAGGAGGCGGCCGCCAAGGGTTCGGGCAGGGGGAAGACACCGTCGCGCGTGGCGAGGTAGAAGCCGAGCAACGGCACGTCGTGGGCAGCACACGAGTCGATCGTCTGCTGGTGCCAGGCCCGGTCGAGGTCGTTCGGGACCCCGCCGCGTGGCCGACCGCGGCCGACGACAAGCGAACCCCGCTGCTCCGCCACGCGGGGCAGCAGGTGGAGGAAGAACGCCGCCACGGTGGTGGCGTCGGCATCGTGGGGAACGTCGGACAGCACGATCGGCTGCACCAGGCGTCCGTGCTCGTCGCACACCAGGATGCCGAGACACCCGTCGGCCCGGGCCGAGTCGGTCACGAAGAGGTCGACGACATCGGCTGCGTGGTGCCGGTCGGTGAGGTGCAGGTCGTCGATGTTGTCGGGCAGGTTCTCGAAGGTCATGCACGTCATGGTGGCGCCGATAGAAGCCGCGGCGAGCGAGTTATCCCCAGCCGCGTCTTCAGGCGCGAACGACGTCCTTGTCACGCCACGAGAACTGCGGTTCGTAACCCAGCACCCGCCGTGCCTTGTCGATGGACAGCAAGGTGGTGTGGTCGCCGATGTCCCCACGGCGAGGGACCCCGGGAAACACCGCGTCGAGCAGCTCTGCGTTGGGGGTCGTCATCACCGTGTCGGGTGAGGCGATGATGAACCGGTCGAAGCCGGTGGCCCCGCGCATCAGCGCCTTCTCGACGGCTTGCGCCCCGTCACGACCGTCGATGTAGCCCCAGAGGTTCCACTTGCGCGCCCTAGGGTCGGCGTCGAACGGGAACTCGGCGTAGTCGCCCTGGTCCATGACGTTGGAGAAGCGCAGGGCCGTGATCGTGAGGTCGGGGTGCCAGCGGCACAGCTCGACCGCCATCGTCTCCTCGAGATGCTTGACGAGGCTGTAGACGGACTCAGGGCGAGCCGGGTACTCCTCGTCGACCGGCACGTAGGGGGGCGGGGTGTCGAACGGCAGCCCGAGCACGGTCTCGGACGACGCGTAGACGATGGTGCGCACGCCGACCCGGATCGCGGCGTGGAACACGCTGAACGTCGTGATGATGTTGTTGCGGAAGGTCTCGATGTCGGGGGCGAGCCCCGGCGCCGGAATGGCCGCCAGGTGCACGAGCGCGTCGACCACCGCCGGCTGGTCGCCGTCGCGAGCCCCGCTCAACGCATCGACGACCTGGCCGTAGTCGGTCAGGTCGACCCGCATGAACCCGTCGCCACGGGCTCCCTCCCTGTCGAGGTTGACCACCTCGTGTCCGCTCGAGACCAGCCTGTCGACGACGTGACGTCCGAGCTTGCCCGTGCCTCCGGTGACGGCGATGCGCATGACGATCCCCGTGCTCAGAACTGGATGCCGCGGGTGAGGGCGCCGTCGACGACGAGGTTGGTGCCGCTGACCCGGCTGGCGACCGGGCTGGCGAGGAAGACGACCGGAGCGGCGACCTCCGCCGGTGTGCCCATGTGACCGGTCGGGTTGAGACCCACTGCCGTGGCGTAGAGGTCGGGGTCTCCGGCTTCGATGCTCGACCAGACCCCGCCCTCGAAGTAGGTGTTGCCCGGCGACACGGTGTTGGCCCGAATCCCCTTGTGGGCCAGCTGCATCGCCAACCCGTGGATGTAGCCGATAATGGCGGTCTTCGCGGTGCCGTACGGCCCTGACGCGAAGTCGGACTCGCGACCCGACACGCTCGAGATCGCGATGATCGACGCGGCCTCGCTCTGCTCGAGGTACGGCATGGCTGCGTTCACCAGGCGCACCGTGTGCATGACGTCGACGTTGAGGCTCAGCTGCCAGTTCTCTTCGGACTCCGGGATCGCGAGGGCACTGACGCTGGCCACGACAACGTCGATGCCCCCACGGGCCTGCGCCGACTGTTCGACCCAGGCGGCGAGCGCCTCGGCGTCAGCGACGTCGACCACTGAGCCGGTGACGGAACCGGCCGAACCGCGCTCGCTGAGAGTCAGCTCGACGGCGGCGACCTCCTCGGCCTGGCGGGCGCAGAAGCCCACGACGGCTCCCTCGGCGAGGAAGGCCTCGACGATGGCGCGACCGATGCCACGGGTGCCGCCGGTGACGAGAACGCGCTTACCCTTGAGCTGCAGATCCATGAAAGTTCCTCTCGTGCAGGTGATGTGAGCGGATGCCGGTGAGCCTCGTCCGCGTCGCGATGGTCAGGATCGAACCGATCAGACGGCGCCGAGGTCGTGGGCGCGGGCGCGGAGGTCGGCGTGGATGCCGTCGAACGCCGCCCCGTCGGGGAGTAGTGCCTTGGCCGCCTTGACCACGACGCTGTAGTTCGCGTCGACGACGTTGGCGATGGGGGCCTGCGTGATCTGCGACAGCAGCTGGTACGCATCCATCGTGTGCAGGCCGTGCAGAGCGCTCACCCAGTGCACGAGCTCGGAGTTGGCGATCCGCCACGAGTCCTCCATCGGGCGGCTCGAGCCGATCGCCATGACGTGGGAATCGTCTTCGATGCGAGGCCAGCCAGGGGCCTGACCCTTGATGAGGTCGACGATGAGCGTCGTGGTCATGGCCCCCTCGACCGCGGTGCCGCAGGCCTCTCCCTCACCCTGACGGTAGTGGCCGTCGCCGACGGAGAACATCGCCCCCTCGACGTTGACGCCGAGGTAGACGGTGGAGCCCGCGCGCATCTGCGGGGTGTCCATGTTGCCGCCGAAACGTTCGGGCACCAGCGACGAGCGCACCTCTCCCCCGGCCGGAGCGACCCCGACGGTGCCGAGCATCGGCTCGAGTGGCAGCTCGATGCGGTGGTCGCTGTGCCGGGCCACGAAGCTCACGGTTCGACGGTCGCGGTCGAGGTCGTAGATCCAGGTCGTGTCGGGCAACGCCTCCTGCAGCGTGACGGTGCGGTCGGTGCCCGTCATTCCGCCGAAGAAGGGGATCGCGGCCGACGCAGCCCAGTCGCGGGCCGGCTCGAGCGCCACGAGGTGCAGCACGAGGGTGTCACCCGGTTCGGCCCCCTCGACGAAGAACGGCCCGGTCTGCGGGTTGACGAAACGCAGGTCGACCTTGGCGCTCGACAGGTCGTCGACGCTGCGCAGGGCTCCCCCGAACGCGTCGTCGGACCACAGCCGCAGGGCCGTACCCGGCTTGACGCGCATGACTGGGGCGACGCCGCCGAACGTGTAGGCGTAGTCGTTGCGGGTGGGGGTGTACTCGATGACGTCCATGCTGACTACCTTGGCGCCGTCAGCCGAGCTTCGCTACCGTCAACAGCACGACGGACGGCTCGCTCGCCTCGAGGCGGTGCGACGCGTCGGGGATCATCATCAGGTCACCAGAGGTGCCCTGCCACTCGCTGTCTCCGGCCACCAGCCGCACCGCTCCCTGGAGCACCTGCAGGGTCGCCTCGCCCGGGTTCTCGTGCTCGTGCAGCTGCTGCCCCGCAGCCAGCGCGATGAGGGTCTGACGCAGCGTGTGGGCGGCCCCGCCGTACAACGTCTGGGCGCTTCGCCCGCTCGAGGCCTCCGCCGCGGCACGCAGGTGCTGGGCGGCCAGTTCGTTCAGGTTGATGCCGGGCACGTTCTCCATGGGATCTCCTCCGTAGGGCGCAGAGCCCCGATCATGCCCCACCAGGCAAGCGCCTGCCAGCTCTCTCAGGCCGGCGGCCCACCGGCATCCTCGATGCCCTGCGCGCGGGCGATGAGGGCGTCGTCGCGGCGCACGAGGTCGAGCCGAGCGACACGAGTGGGCAGCACGCTCGCGTAGAGCCAGTTCGTGGCGACGCGAACGCGAGCCGAAAGGGAGGGCAGCGCCAACAGGTGGTAACCCCGAGCGACCGCCTTGGCGACCGGCCCGGTGAGCGGCACCCCCAGCGGTTTGGCCACCGCGTCCCATCCGCCCAGGTCGGCCACCAGACCGAGGTCGCGGTGCCGGTAGGTACGGCTGGCGCCGATGCCGAGGGAGGCAGCCACGTTGGCGGCGGCCACGGGACCCTGTCGTTGCGCGTGCTGGGCCGTCGGCGGGGTGAGCGGGCGCCCGCCGACATCCCCGCTTCGCTCGCCCATCGCGAGGTCGGGCACCGCTGCCGCATCGCCCAGGGCCCAGACGTCAGGCGCGCCCCGAACGGCGAGGTCGGGGCCTACCTCGAGACGACCGCGCTGGGTAGGCAGACCGAGACCCGCCATGAGCGGGCTCGGCGCGATGCCGGCGCTCCACACCACGGTGTTCGTCGCGATCCGGGTGCCGTCGGTGAGGGTAACGCCCTCGTCGTCGACCTCGCTGAGACTCACCCCGAGCCGAACCTCGATCCCCCGCCGGCGGAGTCGACCGAGGGCGTGCGCACCGAGTCGCGAGCCGAGCTCGGGCAGCACCTGGGGGGCGACGTCGACGAGCACCCAGCGCACCTGTGACGGATCGAGGCGGCCCCAGCGCCCGGTGACCCGCGAGACCCAGAACTGCAGCTGGGCCACCAGCTCGGTGCCCGTGTAGCCGGCGCCGACAGCGACGATCGTCAGGCGCCTCCGGCGTTCGTCGTCGTTCTCCGGGCCTTCCGGGAGCGCGTCGGCGTGGTCGAGCTGGGCGATGATGTGGTCACGCAGGTAGGTGGCCTCGCGCAGCGTCTTCATGCCGTGGGCATGCTCGTGCAGGCCCGGGATGTCGAACTGGCGCGTCACCGATCCCGGGGCGATGACGAGCCGGTCCCAGCCGAGGTCGACCTGACCCTCCTCAGGGCAGTCGAGTCCGATCGTATGGGCGGTGAGGTCGAGCTCACGGACCCGACCGACGAGGACCCGTACCCCGCGCAGCGTCTGCCGGTAGGGCACGGCGATGTCGCGCGGCTCGAGCACCCCGTTCGCAACCTCGGGCAGCAACGGTGCGTAGAGCAGGTAGTCGCTCGCCGTCACCAGCACGAGCTCGGCCGTGCCGCCAAGCACCTTCTGGAGTCGGCGCATCGCGTAGAAGCCGGCGAACCCGCCGCCGATCACCATCACGGTCGGTCGATCTTGCGTTGTCGTCACGAGGGGCCCCTTCGGTGGGTTCTCGACACCGTAAGCCGTACTGACCACCCACCGATTGAGTCATCCGACTTCATCAGCTCGTCGTCGAGTTCTCGTTCAGGCCGCCTCCTGGGAGCAGCCACTCCGCCCGACATCCCAAAACCCGACATCCCGACGAGCTTCGTTCGCATCGCCGGGCACCCTTGCTGCCTCTGCGTCGACGGAGCGACCCGGTCGGATCGCCTCGACCGAACAACCCAGAGAACGCCGGATGCCGCTCAGGCGGCGAGCGATCGCCCGCTGAGCGGCATCCGACTACACGAGGGGAAGGGGTCAGGCGACGCGCTTCTGGGGTGCGGTCGCCTCGGTCTTGGCCGGGTCGCTCTCGACGATGTTGCCCAGGGCCTCGTCGATCTTCGCCATCAGGCCGGCCTCCAGCTTCACGCCGGCCGCCTTCACGTTGTCGGCGACCTGCTCGGGCTTCGAGGCCCCCACCAGAGCGGCAGCCACGTTGTCGTTCTGCAGCACCCAGGCGATCGCGAGCTGCGGCATGGTCAGGCTCGCCTCTTCTGCGATGGGCTTCAGCTTCTGCACCCGGCCCAGCACGTCGTCGTTCATGAACCGCTTGATCATGTCGGCGCCGCCCTTCTCGTCGGCGGCCCGCGAGCCCTCCGGCGGCGCCTCGCCGGGGAGATACTTGCCCGAGAGCACGCCCTGGGCCATGGGACTCCACACGATCTGGCTCACCCCGAGCTCCTTCGACGTCGGCACGACGTCGTCTTCGATGACCCGCCACAGCATGGAGTACTGCGGCTGGCTCGAGATGAGCTGGAAACCCAGCTGCTTCGAGAGCTTCACGCCCTCGCGGATCTGCTCGGCGGTCCACTCACTCACGCCGATGTAGAGCGCCTTGCCCTGGCGCACCACGTCGGCGAAGGCCTGCATCGTCTCCTCGAGCGGCGTCTCTGTGTCGTAGCGGTGTGCCTGGTAGAGGTCGACGTAGTCGGTCTGCAGCCGCTGCAGCGACCCGTTGATCCCCTCCATGATGTGCTTGCGCGACAGCCCGGTGTCGTTCTTGCCACCGGGCCCCGTCGGCCAGTAGACCTTGGTGAAGATCTCGAGGCTCTCGCGCCGTTCGCCCTTGAGGGCGTCGCCGAGAACGGTCTCGGCCTTCCCGTTTGCGTAGACGTCAGCGGTGTCGAAGGTGCTGATGCCGGCGTCGAGCGCCGCCTGCACGCACTTGGTGGCGACGTCGTTCTCGACCTGTGAGCCGTGGGTCAGCCAGTTGCCGTAGGTGATCTCAGAGATCTTGAGCCCGCTGTTGCCGAGGTATCTAAATTCCATCCCCCCACCGTAAGACCCGAATCTGGGAGAGATCGCCCGGGGGGCGTGGGCCCGCCTCAGCGGGCGAACCGGACGGGGCTAAGGTCTGGCGGTCTGCCCTCGCGGTGGGTATGACTGGGCTATGACGTCTCACACATCGAGTGCCCCCCAGCTGCCCTTGCCCGCGCGGATCGCCGTGGCGCTCGAGAACGACGAACGGCTCGACCCTGCCGTCGACGCCCTGGGCGAGGTCACCGCCCCGCTCGGCGCACCAGGGTTGGGCGACGTGCTGCGCGGGGCCTGGCTGGGGCACGCGTTGCATCCCTCGCTCACCGATGTGCCGCTGGGCCTGTGGACGGCCACCAGCGTGCTCGACCTCGTCGGCGGCCCGACCGCTCGCCCGGCCGCCCGGCGGCTGCTCGGGGTCGGACTGCTCACGGTGGCCCCCACCGCGGCTTCCGGCTGGGCCGAGTGGCACCGCTCCGACCGACCCGCGCAACGGGTCGGGGTGGCCCACGCTGCTCTCAACGTGGCCGCCATCGGGCTCTACGCGGGCTCGTGGGCCGCGAGACGGGGCGAACGGCACCGGCTCGGCACGGTGCTGGCTCTCGTCGGAGCCGGCACGGCCGGCGCGGCCGGCTATCTGGGCGGTCACCTGTCTGCCGTGCGCAAGGTCTCCACGGTGCACCCGGGCCTGACCGGGGGGTCAGGTGCACTCCCCGACGAGGGTGCCCGGGCTGTGGGCGTCACGGACCCGCTCAAGGGGGCGGCGGTGACCGCGGCCCTTCCACGATCGGCAGGCACGCGCTCCGAGCCGCAGGCCATCACCTCCGAGGATGTGCACGAGGCCATCGTCGCCCAGCATGCCCACCTGGGCACGCTGCTGCACCACGCTCGGGTGGCGGCTGCTCCTGACCACGCTGTTGCGATGCGCGCCTTTCTCAGCCACTTCGCCGGTCATGTCGCCGTCGAGTCGACGCTCATCCACCCGGTGGTCCCCGCGGTCGTCGGCAGCGGTCTTGGCCTGGGCCGGGCCGCGGAGGAAGCGGGCCTGGCTCAGCAGATCAAGCGGCTCGAGGACATGGACCCTGAGTCTCCCATCTATCGAACGCAGTTCGGGCTCTTCGAGGAGGCGATGACCAAGCACCTGTCGATGGAGGAGGGACAGGAGCTGCCCGAGATGGTGAACCGATTGGGTGACGACCACGCCGCCACGGTCATGGCCGGCCTGACCGCGATCATCGACTCGGCGCCCGACCGGTCGGGTTCGTACGCGCAGATGCTCGACCAGGCGAAGGCCCAGGTGAGGGCCTTGGCGGACCAGTAGGTTTCGCGGCTCGGCCTGGTCACGCCTGGGCTTGGGCCTAGGCTTCGGCCATGACCTGGATCACCACCATCGGCCGCGAGTCCGCCACCCCTCGCCTGCGCGAGACCTACGACCGCATTGCCGGCCCACACGGCAAGATCGACAACATCCTGCTGGCCCACAGCCTGCGCCCGCACACGCTGACCGGGCACCTCGGGCTGTACAAGTCGGTACTGCATCATTCGCAGAACCGGCTGCCCGTGTCGTTCCTGGAGACCATCGGCGTGCAGGTGAGCCACCTGAACGAATGTGCTTACTGTGTCGATCACCACTCAGCCGGCCTGCGCAAGCTGCTCGACGACGACGCCCGTCACGCCGCCATCGTCGCGGCCATCACCGCAGATCGGCCAGATGACGCTTTCGAGGGGCGGGAGCTCGCAGCCCTGGACTACACCAGGCGTCTGACCAAGTCGCCGCGATCGATCAGAGAGGTCGACGTCGAGGCCCTCCGCACCGCCGGCTTCGATGACGGCGAGATCCTCGAGATCAACCAGGTGGCAGCCTACTTCGCCTACGCCAACCGCACCGTGTTGGGCCTGGGCATCACGACCGACGGCGACGACCTCGGCACGGCTCCGCCGGAGTCTGACGACGTCACCGAATGGCATCACGACTGACGGCCTCTTGGCCAATTTCGCTGCCAGCCAAGCAGATTGGGTGAATGGATCTCTTGACGCGAGCATCGAACACCTGTTCTAATTATGGGGACAGGTGAAGTAGCAGCGACGGGAGGCGCAGGCGATGATCGAGACCTCCCGACAGCATGCCTCCCCGGCGCAGGTCGAACCGCTGGCAACCACGGCCCCAGCGGTTCGCAGTGGCGGGCACGATGACGCGGTGGTCGACCTCGATCGGCTGAGCACGTTGTATCAGGCCCGTGACGCCAGCCGAGCCCCGTTGAACCAGAGGGACCTTCCCCTGTTTGAACGGGCCCTGCGACGGCAGGTGGCCCAACACGTGCTGACCCGCCAGCTTCCGATGCTGGTGGCCGAGCTGCTCGAGGCGGCCGCCGACGACCTGGCCCCGGCGCTGGCTGTCGATGGAGCGCCGACCGTCTCCGACCTCGAAGCCGAGGCGAGTGATGAGCTGCGCCGGTTCGAGGCGGTAGAGCACTGCAAGGCCGCGCTCGATGCCATCGGAGTCGAGTCGCTGGGGCGTCTGCACAACGACATCGACGCCGCCGAGTCCGCGCGGTTCGCCGCGTTGGGCCGAAGCACGCCCCCGGGTTGGGTCGACCCCGAGCGGCTCACCGTCATGGAGGTCTGCACCGCGACCGGCCTCGGGGAACGTGACGTGTTCGCTCGGGTTCGGCTGGGCTCCGCCCGTGGCACCGCGGCCACCGACCTGCGGGCTCGGCTGCGGGCCGGGTCGGTCAGCCTCTACCGAGCGTGCACCATCCACACCGAGACGCAAGGCTTGCCCGACGAGGCAGCCTTGGGAGTGGCAGAGGCGGTGCTGCGCCCGAAAGACGATGCGCCGCCGTCAGCAGCGCTGTTCCGCCAGCGCCTGAACCGGTGCGTGATCGCGGCCGACCGTGAGGCGGCGCAACGGCGCCGGGCAGCGCGCAAGCGCCGCCGCGGAGTCCACGCCAGGATCGACGAAGACGGGCTCGGCACGATGACCATCACCAACGACGCCGAGAAGGTCGTTGCCGCGATGGAACGCGTGAACGCGGCCGCGCGGGCCGCCCGACAGGGTGGCGACGAGCGCGATCTCGAGACGCTGCGCGCCGAGGTCGCCACCGACCTGCTGGCGTTCGGTTGGCCGCAGCCTGTCGTGGCCGGAGCCGACGGGAACGGCCACCCCGACCCCGACCCTCATGGTGACCTGTGCGCCACCGAGCCCGGCTCCGTCGATGACCAGTCGAGCAGCGACCAGACGCACGCTGACCGCCCAGGCGACAGCCGGTCGAGTGGCCACTGCGAAACCCACTCCCGGGTCCGAGACCCCCGCCGTCCCGCACCGGAGGGGTCCGGCCGCGTCGGCCATCCACCCGCCGCCACGGTGTGGATCGTCGTGCCGTTCACCACCGCAGTCGGACTCACCGACACCCCGTGCGAGATCCCCGGCTACGGCTGGGTACCAGCTGATCAAGCCCGCCGAATCATGCTGGCGGCAGGCTCGACCTGGCAACGCCTCGCCGTCAACGTCGACACCGGCGCCGCGCTGCAACTCGAGACC